>DATHSO010000033.1:0-8405 GCA_035464095.1 Candidatus Methylomirabilota bacterium
AGCCTTCACTGACTCGCAGAGTCAGCCCGCGGCCGTCGCCATATTTGCCGGGTTTCTTGACCAGAGTTGGGATTGTCCGAGCCGACAAGACATTGTGTTTTACCATGGTCCCGTCCCCAATCCGTGCGACCGAGAGCACAATCGAACTACCCTCAATCTCATCCCTCGGTCTGTCCCCAATGTAGCACTGGATTGGCCCGGAATCAAGCGGAATCTGACGGAATAGGGGTATCGCTAACGGGCAATGTTTCGAGCGACTTCGAGAACACCACGGAAGCGCCCGGAAGCGAGTTCGATGGACACCGCCTCCACCATTACCGTCAATTCGGCCGCAGCGCCCACAGCGCCGCGGCTGTTTTGATCTCGGGCCTCCACACGAAAATTTGATCGGCCGGCAATTGTTGCTAAGCTTGCGCCGGGTCGCCCCCCGCCGGGCGACATCCTCCCGGCCGATGCCGCCGCCCTGGTGACCATGAAACGAATCGCCGTCGTCGTCCTGCTCGTCATCCTCGGTGCGAGCGCCCTGCCGGCGCAGGATCTTCCGCCGGCCCGGGAGAGCCTCCGCACCGTCGAGTTCCACTACGCCGGGCGCGCCGTGCTCTCCCCGACCCTGGGTACCCGCGTCGAGGTGATGCCGGTGCTCTCCCTGCTCGGCGCCGAGGCCGCGTACTCCCCCGCCGCCGGCACCTACCTGGTCACCTACGGCGAGCACCAGCTCCAGTTCACCCCCGGCCACAAGCTGGTGCTGGCCGACGGCCAGCTCCTCGACACCCGGGACGCCCCGGTGGCGTCGCCCGGCGGGGTGGCGGCCTCGGTTGACTTCATCGACCGGTCCCTGCTCGGGCCGCTGGGCTTCCGCCTCGAGCCGATCCCCCAGGGCTACCGCATCGCTGCCGGCGCCCGCTTCGCCGACCCGGTGATGATCCGGCCCGCAGCCGCCGACTTCGCCGCCACCACGACTCTGGTGCTGACCCTGGACCGCGCCGTCGAGGTGCGGCCCGAGCCCGCGCCGGGCGGCGACATCGTGATCCGCTTCGACGACGCCTCGCCGCGGCTGGAGCCCGGCTCGCGGCTGCGCTCGATGAGGGTCAGGGCTCTCACCAGCACCGGCCACGACCTGGTGGTGGAGACCGGAGCCGGCGTCGGCCTGCTCAGCTGGCACGCCCTGAACGACCCGCCGAGGGTGATCCTCGAGCTCGGCAACGCGCCACCGACGCCGACCCCGGCGCCGGTCCGGGTGGTGGAGCGCACCGGTCCGCCACCGATCGTGATCGACCCCGGCCACGGCGGCGACGACACCGGCGCGGTCGCCGCCAACGGCGTCAGCGAGCGCGACCTGACCATGGCGGTGGCCCGTCGCCTCGCCGACGAGCTGCGCGCCCGCGGCCACGCCGTCCGCCTGACCCGGGACGCCGGCGAGGGCCGCGCCCTGTCCGACCGCACCGCCCTGGCCAACCGCCTCGAGGCGGTCCTGTTCGTGTCGCTTCACGCCAACGCGTCGACCTTCTCGTCGGTGAGGGGTGCCGAGACCTACTACATGAGCCTCGACGACCGGGCCACCGACGAGGCCGCCGCCGCAACCGCCCGGCTCGAGAACGAGGCGATCGGCGGCGACGACGGCGGATCGGACCTCGACCTCATCCTCTGGGACCTGGCCCAGGCGTCGGTGCTCAACGAGTCGGCCAAGCTCGCGGTGGCGGTCCAGACCCGGCTCAACGCCCTGCTCGGCCTGCGCGACCGCGGCGTCAAGCAGGCGCCCTTCGTGGTCCTCACCGGAGCCACCATGCCGGCGATTCTGGTCGAGGTCGGCTTCCTGTCGAACCCGAGCGAGGCGGACCGGCTGGCCCGACCCGAGCACCAGCAGGAGCTGGCCCGGGCGATCGCCACCGGCATCGACGCCTTCCTGCAGGGATCATGAACCGCCGGGTGCTCTGGATCGTGGCCGCGGCGGTGGTGTCGGTGGCGGTGCTGGTCTGGGTGCTCTCGGGCCCCGGCCGGCGGGGCCCGGCGTCGGACATCGTCGAGGTCGGCGCCCTGCCGAGTCCCACCCCGGCCCCCGAGCAACGGGTGATGCTCCTGTTCGCCGGCGCCGACGGCCTGCTCCACCCCGAGCTGCGGACCGTGCCCCTGCCGGCCGAGGTCCACGAGCGGGTGAAGGTCGTGGTCAACGAGGTCCTCGCCGGCCCCTCCGGGGACCTGGCCCCCGTCGTGCCCTGGGAGGCCCGCCTCGAGGCCGTGTTCGTCGACGGCCGGGGCAACGCCTTCATCGACCTCACCGCGCCGCCGGAGCCTCTCACCGGCAGCCACACCGAGCTGCTCCTCGCCTACGGCCTGGTGGACGCGATCCTGCTCAACTGCCCCGAGCTGACCGCGGTCCAGATCCTGCTCGACGGCCGCGAGGTCCCGACCCTGACCGGCCACCTCGACCTGTCCCGGCCGCTGGTGCTCAACAAGCGATTCATCGCGTCATGAGCCGGCCGATCGGAATCTTCGACTCCGGGGTCGGCGGCCTCACCGTGCTCGGCGCGCTGCGCGAGCGCCTGCCGGCGGAGCACTTCGTCTACCTGGGCGACACCGCCCGCCTGCCCTACGGCACCAAGTCGGCGGCAACCGTCCAGCGCTACGCCGTCAACGCCGCCCGCCACCTGGCGGAGCACGACGTCAAGCTGCTGGTGGTGGCCTGTAACACCGCCTCCTCCTACGCCCTGGACGCGCTGGCGGCGATCTCGCCGGTGCCGGTGGTGGGGGTGGTCGAGCCGGGTGCGCGGGCCGCGGTCGCCACCGGCGCCCGCCGCATCGGGGTCATCGGCACCGAGGGCACCGTGCGCTCGGGGGCCTACCAGCGGGCCCTGGCCCGGCTCGCCCCGGACGCCGAGGTCGAGGCGGCGCCGTGCCCGCTGCTGGTGCCCCTCGCCGAGGAGGGCTGGGGCGACCACCCGGTGACCGACCAGGTCGCCCGCACCTACCTGGCGCCGCTGCTCGAGTGGGGCGTCGAGACCGTGATCCTCGGCTGCACCCACTACCCCCTGCTGCGGCCGTCCCTGCAGCGGGTCGTCGGGCCCGGCGTGTGCCTGGTCGACTCGGCGACCGCCGTCGCCGACACCGTGGTCGCCGACCACCTCGGGCTGGTGTCCACCGCCCCCGGCGACGGCACGGTCCGCCTCGAGCTCACCGACGCGTCGGACCGCTTCCTCAGGATCACCCGCGCCATCCTCGGCGCCGACCCCGGGCACCTCGAGGTCGTCGACGTCGATCACGGCTGAGCCCGACCCGAAGCATCCGCACCCCGTCCGCTGCCGGCGACGACACGCCCCGAGCACTCCAGGCTAGCGACCCGCGGCGGCTGCTTCCGACCCGCCGTCGATTCCCGGCAACGGTGTCGTCTTCCGTTTCCCGACCCAGCTGTAGGCGTACGACAGCCCGATGGAGTCGAAGTCGCCCCCGATCCGGGTGAAGGCGCCCCGGCTGGCAGCGAAGCGCAGGTTGTGGCCGGGGGCGACCTGCCACGACACGGTGACCCCGGCCCGCGAGTTCTCCTGCAGGTCGTCGCCGGAGACGCGGTCGACCGTGGTCCGACCCCCGCGCCAGAAGTTGGCGTCGGCGGCGGCCCAGAGGCCGCGGCGGATCAGGTAGCGGGCGTGGAACTGGGTCGACCAGATGGGGTCCTGCGACCTCGTCCGGCCGCCGAAGAAGTCCGTGTTGGAGGTGAACACGGTCAGCCCCGCGTAGCCGTCGAAGGCCCACCGGCCCACCACCTGGACGAAGCCGACCTCGGTCTTCAGCGCCCACCGGTTGGTGCCGATGTTGATGAGCTTGCTCGGGTCGTACTGGCCGGTGGGCGCGATCCCGGTGACGCTGAGTCCGACCAGGGTCCGGGGCCGGTAGCTGGCGAACTCGGCTGGCGTCATGGCCGGCCCGCCCAACAGGTTGAGGCCGAAGCGCACCACCAGGTCGCCCTGGCCCGAGCGCTCGGCGTAGGCCTGCTCGCCCAGGTACAGGCCTTCCAGGTCGCCCTCGACCCAGGGCAGGACGACGGTGACGGTGGACGAGCGCCCGAGCAGGCCGAGGGTCCGGCCGTAGCTCAGGGTCGAGACCAGGATGTCGCCGCTGCCGTCCGCGATGGGCCCCGACGGGTCGAAGGCGATGTCGCCACGGTTGGAGGTCACCACCAGCGACACCAGGTTGACGCCCACCGGCGCCGGCGTGTAGGCGGCTGGGATGAGCTCCTGGGCCGACGCCACCGCCGCGCACGCCAGCGAACAGGCGACGATCACGAGGCCCCTAAGCACGGTGCGCATGGCCGGCATCATGCATGACTGTGGTACCACCCGCAAGGAGCACAGGGGCGGGAGGCCGATGGTGCTACCCTCCAGACCGGGGAAGGAGCCGCCATGCGAGGAGACGGACGCCAGCCGCACCAGGTCCGCACCATCACCGTCGAGCCCGACTTCATCCGCTACCCGGAGGGAAGCGTGCTGTGGCGGGCCGGCGACACCGTGGTGTTGTGCAACGTCAGCCTGTCCGACAAGACCGCCCCGTTCCTTCGTGGCACCGGCGAGGGCTGGGTCACCGCCGAGTACGCCATGCTGCCCCGGGCCACCGACACCCGCTCCGAGCGCGAGGTCAGCCGCGGCCGGCCCAGCGGCCGCTCCCAGGAGATCCAGCGCCTCATCGGCCGCGCCCTGCGCGCCGCCGTCCGCCGCGACCTGCTCGGCGAGCGCACCCTGACCGCCGACTGCGACGTGCTGCAGGCCGACGGCTCCACCCGCACCGCCTCCATCTCCGGCGCCTGGACCGCGCTGGCCATCGCCCTGGCCCGGATGTACGAGCAGGGGCTCCTCACCGAGTGGCCGCTCGCCGAGCAGATCGCCGCCGTCGCGGTGGGCCTGGTCCGGGGCGAGGCCCGCACCGACCTCGACTACGGCGAGGACTTCGACTGCGACGTCGACCTCAACCTGGTCTTCACGGGATCGGGCAGGCTGGTGGAGATCCAGGGCACCGCCGAGGGCGCCGCCTTCTCGCGCGCCGAGCTGGACTCGATGATCGAGGCCGGCTGGGCCGGCGCCGAGCAGGTGATGGCGGCCCAGCAGCTCGTCGTCGCGCCTCGGCTCGAGGCCCTCGGTCTGAGCCCTCGATAGCCCCGGGGGCTCCCGAGAAGTGCTATAATGGTGAATGAGTTATGAGCACACTTGACGAGCGGAGTGCAGACCGGCGGCGACGCATGGTGGCCCACGTGGCCCGAAGCCCCGAGGCCGCCGAGGCCTGGGACCTCGAGTTCTGGCAGGGGGCCGGACCCGAGGCGCGGCTGTCGGCGCTGGTCGCGATCCACGAGGACATCGCGATCGTCGAGGCCGGACGCTCGAAGAGCGTCCCGGAAGCGACCGACCGTTGAAGGCCGTTTCCGACTACGAGGACATCCTGGCGTGCTTCGCCGAGCTCGAGGTCCGCTACCTCATCGTCGGCGGGCTCGCCTTCATCTACCACGCGAAGCCCCGGTACACCAAGGACATCGACCTCTGGGTCGACGACGATCCGGAGAATGTCGCCAGGGTCAACCGAGCGCTCGCCGACTTCGGCAGCCCGGCGCTCCTCGATCCCGCCGACCCGGACGAGATTCTGCAACTTGGATCCGCACCGCACCGGATCGACATCCTGCGCAAGGTGGTCGATTTCGATTTCGGCGACGCGTGGGAGCGCCGCATCCGCGGCAGCTACGGCGACAGCCCGGCGAACTGGATCGACCTCGACAGCCTGATCGCCATCAAGAGCCGTATCGACCACCCGCGACACCGGGAGGACGTGCGGGTGCTCAGGATGGTCAAGGAGGGGCGGGCGTCGGGGGAGTGAGGGGGACAGCGTCGGGCGCGGACGCGGACGCGGACGCGGAAAAGGCATAGACATTGACACCCCGCGGGCCCTGTACCTATACTCGCTCCCCGCCTTCGGGCGTGATCTTTGGCAATTCCGAGCGGACTCGAGCGTCGGGGTGTAGCGCAGCCTGGTAGCGCACCTGCCTTGGGCGCAGGGGGTCGGAGGTTCAAATCCTCTCGCCCCGACCACTCCACCCCGACCCTCCCCGGATGGATATCCGCCTGTAGCTCAGCCGGATAGAGCAACGGACTTCTAATCCGTGGGTCAGAGGTTCGAGTCCTCTCAGGCGGACCACACCGCGATGAACCGACTGTGGTGAGCGTAGCTCAGTTGGTAGAGCACAGGATTGTGGCTCCTGTGGTCGTGGGTTCGATCCCCATCGCTCACCCCATTGTTTTTTTCGCTCGTCTCGCGTGCGCCCGTAGCTCAGATGGATAGAGCGTCAGACTCCGGATCTGAAGGCCGCTGGTTCGAATCCAGTCGGGCGTACCATAGTCAATGAACGACCAAGCCTCCCGGATCGGGAGGCTTGGTCGTTCATTGACTTTGAGGTGCGAGCCGCCAACCGGGCCCGGCTTCGGCTCTTCACGGATTGCGGCAGCACGACGCGGCAGGCCCCCCTGGTGCCCTCGTGCGAGCAGGACACCGCGGTGACGGGCCGCACCACGTGGCGCTACTCGATGGTGAAGCTCTGCAGCTCGACCGGCACCAGGGTCGCGGTCACCGAGTAGCTGCACAGAATCGACGAGTTGCTCGTCGGCGGCGGGCCGTTCGAGTCGAAGAGCGAGCCGAGGTGGGTGGCGAGCCCAGTCGGGGTCTGAGCCGGCGAGCTCGCCTTCCAGTTGTACTGGGCGGCTCCGGCAACGCCATAGGCCACGATCCAGTAGCCGGTTCCCGCGCTCAGCGTCGTGCCGGCCGACGCGAAATCGTACTCGGCGATGCCCGACGGGGCGAAGCTCGGGTTGGTCAGGGTTTCGATGACCGCACCCGGCAGCCCTCCGCTGTTGGTCCAGAGCTGGACGATCGGCGACACGGCTCCGAAGGTCTCGAGCCGCAGCGTGACGTGGTCGAGGATGTAGTCCTGGCCCGCCGGCATGGTGAAGCCCATGCCCTTGTTGCGGAGCTCGTCGAGATCTGCGGACTGCGTGGCGTCGTTGCCGGGCAGGTTGCTGATGAGCGTCGTCTGGGCGATGACGGGCGGCGTCAGCAGGACGGCGACGACCAGGAACAGGGCACGAACGCTGAAACGGGCCTTTGACATCTTCTCCCCCTCCTCCCGCAGGAACGCGGAACTTGGCAAGAAGATCATACCAGAGCGACCGAGCACAGGGGGAGGGCCGGTGCGAGGGAATTTTCCCGGGCGCCGGTGCTTGTAACCAATGGGGCTCCAAGCTCCACCGCGATCGGCCGACTGCGAGCCGGTCCGCAGCCGCTGGCGCATCAGCTTGAGGAGAATGGCAATGAAGATCTCGAAGCGCGATGTGGGAAACGTGACGGTCCTGGAGCTCAAGGGCAAGGTCACCATCGGGTCGGGGGACGTGCTCCTGCGCGAGACCATCGAGGAGACCGTCCACCAAGGCGCCAACAACGTCCTGGTCGACCTGGGCGGGGTCTCGAAGATGGACTCCTCGGGCCTGGGGGAGCTGGTCGCGGCTCACAACCTGGTGACCGACCGGGGCGGCAGGATCGCGCTCGCAAACCTGCCGAGCAACCTCTACGACGTGCTCGGAGTGACCCGGATCATCTCGGTCTTCGACGTCTTCGACGACGTCGACGAGGGTCTGGCCTCGTTCCGGCGGTAGATCCCCTGACGATGGCGCGGCGCTCGAGCGGGGTCGACTCGACCCTGGTCGACAAGTCGCCGCAGCCCGTGCGCCCGCTCACAGACGTCGCCCGGCCTGGGAGCGACACTCGAGGCACAGACCCGGGGTGTCACGGCAGGGGCGAAAGGCGGTCGTCATGGAGGACCGAGGGCAGCACATTCTGGTCATCCGCGCCATCACGGACGGCAAGACGCGCTACCTGACCGCGAAGAAGCTCAACCAGCTCTTCCGAGAGGTCTCGTTCAGCGTCTGGAAGTCGAAGCTCGACTCGGGCGGCCGCACCGTGGTGGTGCGTGCCGACAACGAAGAGGAGCTCGAGCCGTACAAGCGGTCCCTCGAGCCGCTCGGCGCCGAGCTCGAGGTCGTCGAGCAGAAGACCATCGGCGGCGCCAAGGTCTTCTGAGAGGGCGACGAACCACGGGCGGGAGGCGGCTCCCGCCCGTGGAGTCGCACCGCCCTTGCCGCTACTGCGGCAGCACGGTGGTCGGGTCCGAGGTCAGGTTGTCGAGCACCGAGCCGTAGCAGGTGACCATCGCGTGCGGGGTCATCGTCCACACGTCGACGTAGCCCGCCGTGACCGGCGCGTGGTCCCGGAAGAGCCTCGTGATCTGGTTGTTCGAGCGCGGCGCCAGGTCCATGGTCCTGACCTCGAGCGACTCGCCGTCGGCGTTGAAGAGCTCGAGGTTGATCCGGACGTTGCTTGCGCCGGCG
>DATHSO010000034.1:0-3409 GCA_035464095.1 Candidatus Methylomirabilota bacterium
TGTAGTAGGTTTCGGCGCCGGCCGCCGACGACGCGGTCGATGCGTTGGCGTGCAGCGACACGAAAACGACGGCGTCGAGGCGGTTGGCGAGCGCGGTGCGGTCGGTGAGCGCGCGCGCCTCGTCGCCGTCGCGGGTCATGCGGACGCGGTAGCCGCGCCCCTCCAGCACCCGCGTGAGCCGGCGCGCGAGAGCGAGGGTGAGGTCCTTCTCGAGCAGACCGTCCCGCGACCTCGCGCCGACGTCGTCGCCGCCGTGACCGGGATCGATGACGATCGGGCGCGGACCGGTCTCGACCGCGAGCGGCAGCCTCTCGGGCGCGGGGGTCGGCGTCGGCCGCGCCGGGCCGAGCTCCATGGTCACCCGGGGCGGGTCTTCGAGACTGTGCCAGGTCAGCAGGCCGGTGTCCCGCGCCAGCACCACCACCAGCTCCTGGCCGTCATTGCTGATCGACCGCACCCGGCGCGACCGGAAGCGCGCCGTGGTGTCGAGCTGGGGCGCGGCGTCTGCGAAACGGACGACCAGCCTCCCGGGCTCGGGCTCGCGGACCTCGACCTCGACGGTGCGGCTCAACGTGAGAACCAGCGTCGAGGTGGTGTTGAAGTCCGCGACCACCGGCCGCACCTCGACCGGCTCAACGAAACGCCCCCCGCGTTCGATCCGAAATCCCTCCGGAATGGTCTCGAGGTGGAAGCCGAGCGGGCTCAGGAGGAAACGTTCGAGGTAGGCGAGCGAGGCCGCGACCCCGGAGGGCGAGGCCACCGGCGCCTCCTGGGCCTCGACGAGGTCGCCGTCGACCAGCATGTGCTTGCGGCCGACGGCGAACTGCAGGACGTGCTCGCCGAGGATCACGCCCCAGGTGTCCATGGACGCCGAGAACCCGGTTTCTGCGCCGATCAGCTCGAGCACCGGCAGGACCTCGACCTTGGGGCCGAAGCGCGGCACCACGATCGCCCGGCCGTCGAAGTGGAACTCGACCGACCGGCCCGGCTCCTGCGCAACCAGGGTGCCGCAGCAGATCGCCAGCGTCAGAAAAAATGTCAGATGTCGTTTCACAGGTTTCGGACTCCGCGTGGTGCCGAACCTACGATCGGCGGCGTTCGACCCCGGCGCTTCGGCAAGGGCCTCGCTGAATTGTAGTGCGGCTTCGCCCATCAGAAACACATCATCACAAATTCGGCCTTCAATCCGCCGAGGATTGAAGGCCGAATTTGTTGGTGGAGGCGGTGGGAATCGAACCCACGTCCGAGGAACTCCGGTCGCCGGTTTCTCCGTGTGCAGCCGACGATTTGAATCTCGCCCCTCTGACGGCCGTCCGGCGGCCTTCGGCGGGGCCAGCCCGAAAAATCTCGGCTCCCGTGTTCGGGCGCCACGGAAGCCCAGCCCGTCAAACAGCGCCGAGCCTCAGACCGGCGGGCGGGGTCGCGAGGTCGACGTGGCTACCTAAGCAGCCAGTGCGTAGTCGTTGTTGGCAGTTGTGATTGCCTCCGCCTGTTTTACGAGGGGGGCGGAGACCTCGACACGCTGCCGACGACCGGAACCGTTCCCCGTCGAAACCAGGACACCCCCAATTCCAACGGCTACCGCGTCAATTGTAACAACACCCGGAGCGGATTGGATGTTCCGGACGGGTGGGGTCAATGTCCGCGTCCGCGTCCGCGTCCGCGTCCGAATCTGAATCCGAATCCGCACCCGTACCCGGACCCGGTCTGCAGGCTCACGGGCGCCCATCGGGCGTTGTCATCGGGCACGGGCACGGGTACGGGCACGGGCACGGGCACGGGTCAGGGTGTGGGAGAGGGAGAGGGAGAGGGGGTGGGTCCTTGACGGCCTGGGGGCGCCGGGTGATACTGAAGCCGTTCCACGCTGCACAACAGAAGGAGAGAGAACCATGTTGGCGAAGGCGTACTCCGCCACGCCGCGCGGCGTGGAAGCGTTGTTCATCACCGTCGAGGTCGACAGGATCCGGGCCCAGCAGCCGTCCGTGACCGTGGTCGGGCTGCCGGACCCGTCGGTCCGCGAGGCCAAGGAGCGGATCTTCTCGGCCATGCGCCACCTGGGCTGCCGCTTCGAGGCGGCGAACACGGTCATCAACCTGGCCCCGGCCGACGAGCGCAAGGAGGGGGCGGCCCTCGACCTGCCCATGGCCATGGGCTATCTGGCGTCGGCCGGCTACCTGCCGGCGGCGCGCCTCGAGGACCGCCTGCTGGTGGGCGAGCTGTCGCTGGAGGGACGGCTGCACCCGGTGCGCGGCATCCTGCCCATCGTGCTCGCCGCCCGCGACCGCGGGGTGGCGGAGGTGGTGCTGCCGGCGGGCAACGTGGCCGAAGGCTCCGTGGTGTCGGGGATCCGGGTCGTCGGCGCCGCCTCCCTCGGGGAGGCCCTGCGCTACCTGCGGGACGGCGAGGAGGTCAGCGGGCAGAGGTGGCCGGAGCCCCACCCGGGCCTTGCCGACGGCCTCGTGCCCGACCTTGCCGACGTGGTCGGTCAGGAGCAGGCGCGGCGGGCCCTCGAGGTCGCGGCCGCCGGCGGCCACCACCTGCTGTTCATGGGCCCGCCCGGCTGCGGCAAGTCCATGCTCGCCAGGCGGCTGCCCGGCATCCTGCCGCGCCTCAGCGACGAGGAGGCGCTCCAGGTCACCAGCGTCTACTCGGTCTCGACGCGGGTGCCGCGGCCGGGCGGGTTGCTGACCAGGCGGCCGTTCCGCGCTCCCCACCACACCATCTCGGCCGCGGCGCTCATCGGGGGCGGCACCATGCCTCAGCCCGGGGAGGTCTCGCTCGCCCACCACGGCGTGCTCTTCCTCGACGAGCTCACCGAGTTCCGGCGTGACGTGCTGGAGGGCCTGCGGCAGCCCCTCGAGGACCGGACGGTGACCGTGGCGCGGGCGCGCTCGACGCTGACCTTTCCGGCGGCCTTCCAGCTGGTGGCGGCGGCTAATCCCTGCCCCTGCGGCTACCTCGGCGACGAACGGCGGGAGTGCACCTGCACCCCGATGGCGGTGGACCGCTACCGGTCGCGGCTGTCGGGGCCGCTGCTCGACCGCCTCGACCTCCAGCTGACGGTGCCGGCGGTGCCGTGGCGGCAGCTCGCGGAGGACCGCCGCGGCGAGGCGAGCGCGGCGGTGGCGGCGCGGGTGACCCGGGCCCGGGAGCGGGCGATGCGGCGCTTCGGCAGCGACGGGCCGACCTGCAACGGCGACATGGGGGCCGACGCGATCCGGGAGCTCGCGGGCCCGGACGACGACGGGCGGCGGCTGCTCGAGCACGCGAGCCGGGCGCTCGGCCTGTCGGCGCGGGCCTGGCACCGGATCCTGAGGGTCGCGCGCACCATCGCCGACCTCTCTGGCGACGACCGCGTCCTCGCCCCCCACATCGCCGAGGCCATCGCCTACCGCTCCCTCGACCGCCG
>DATHSO010000035.1:0-81838 GCA_035464095.1 Candidatus Methylomirabilota bacterium
TACCCGCTGCCACCCACCGAGACGCCCATCTCCTACCTGCGCCAGGTCACCTGGAACGGCGCCCGCGCCCGCTACCGGCCGCTCACCGCCCGCGCCCAGGCCCAGATCGAGCGCGAGCTCGACCTCATCGAGAAGCTCGACCTCGCGGGGTACTTCCTCATCGTCTGGGACATCGTCCGCTTCTGCCAGCGTTCCGGGATCATGGCCCAGGGCCGCGGCTCGGCCGCCAACTCGGCGGTCTGCTACGCGCTGTCGATCACCGCCGTCGACCCGGTGAAGATGGAGCTGCTCTTCGAGCGCTTCTTATCCGAGGAGCGCGGCGAGTGGCCCGACATCGACCTCGACCTGCCCTCCGGCGACCAGCGCGAGAAGGTCATCCAGCACGTCTACTCGCGCTACGGCCCCCACGGCGCCGCCATGACCGCGGTGGTCTCCACCTACCGCTCCAAGTCGTCGGCGCGCGAGGTCGGCAAGGCCCTCGGCTTCGACCTCGACCAGGTCGGCCGGCTCTCCAAGCGTCTCGGCTACCACGCCGCGGCGGAGTTCCGCGACGGGCTTCGCTCCTTCGACACCGAGCTCGCCACCGTCGGCCTCGACCCCGGCTCGCTGCGGGTCCAGCACTTCAAGCGGCTGTGGTGGGAGATCCAGAACCTCCCCCGCCACCTCGGCCAGCACTCGGGCGGGATGGTGGTCGCCCAGGGCCGGCTCGACGAGGTCGTGCCGATCGAGCCCGCCGCCATGGCCAACCGCGCCGTCATCCAGTGGGACAAGGACGACTGCGCCGACCTCGGGATCATCAAGATCGACCTCCTCGGCCTCGGCATGCTCGACGCCCTCGAGCAGGCGATCCCCATGATCCGCGACCACGAGGGCGTCGAGGTCGACCTCGCCCACCTGCCGCCCGACGACGAGCCGACCTACGAGATGATCCGCGCCGCCGACACCGCCGGGGTCTTCCAGATCGAGAGCCGGGCGCAGATGGCGTCGCTGCCGCGCAACCGACCGCGCTGCTTCTACGACCTCGTCGTCCAGGTCGCCATCATCCGCCCCGGCCCCATCGCCGGCAACATGACCAACCCTTACCTGGAGCGCCGCCAGGGCCGCGAGGTCGTCACCTACCCCCACCCGAGCCTCGAGCCGGTGCTCGCGCGTACCCTCGGCGTGCCGCTGTTCCAGGAGCAGCTGCTGCGCATCGCCATGGTCGCGGCGGGCTTCTCGGGCGGCGAGGCCGAGGAGCTGCGCCGCGCCATGGGCTTCAAGCGCTCGCGCGAGCGGATGGTGGCGATCGAGGCCAAGCTCCGGCGCGGCATGACCCTCAAGGGCATCGACCCCAAGGCCCAGGAGGAGATCGTCCAGGCCATCACCTCCTTCGCGCTCTACGGCTTCCCCGAGTCGCACTCGGCCTCCTTCGCGCTCATCGTCTACGCCTCGGCCTACCTCAAGCGCCACCACCCCACCGCCTTCTACGCCAGCCTCCTCAACGCCTGGCCCATGGGCTTCTACCACCCGGCGACCCTGGTGAAGGACGGCCAGCGCCACGGCGTCGACTTCCGCTCGGTGGACGTCAACCGCTCGGGCTGGCGCTGCCGCTGGGAGGAGGGCGCGGTTCGGATCGGCCTGCGCTTCGTCCACGGCCTCAAGCACGCCCTCGGCGAGACCATCGAGCGCGAGCAGGCCCGCCGCCCCTTCGCCGACACCGCCGACCTGACCCAGCGCTGCGGCCTCGCCTCCGACCAGCTCGAGCGGCTCGCCCACGTCGGCGCTCTCGGTTCCCTCGGCCTGACCCGCCGCGAGGCCCTCTGGCAGGTTGCCGAGGTCGTCGGCCGCGACGGCTCCCTGTTCGCCCAGCTGCCGCCCGAGCCGAGCTCACCCCTGACCGAGATGACCTCCCTCGAGGCCACCGTCGCCGACTACTCGGGCCTCCACCTCACCACCGGCCCGCATCTGATGGCGTATCTGCGGCCGGAGCTCGAGCGACGGGGGGCCGTGCCGGTGTCGGCCCTGGAGTCGATGCCCGACGACGCCCTCGTCCGCGTCGCCGGCGCGGTCATCGTCCGCCAGCGCCCCGGAACCGCGCGAGGTTTCGTGTTCCTGACGATGGAGGACGAGACCGGGATAGTGCAGGCCATCATCCGCCCGGACCTGTTCCGGGAGCACCGGGCATTCCTGGTGTCAACGCCCGTGATCCTGGTCGAGGGAACGTTGCAGAAGACGGATGGGACGTTGTCGGTGAAGGCCTCTCGCTTCGAGAAGGTGGATGCTGAGGCTGAGGTGGAGAGCCATGATTGGTGTTGACACCCCCGCGTCCGTGTCCGCGTCCGTGCCCGTGCCCGACCCGCCCCCCTCCCACTCCCGAATCTGGCATTGAAAAACCGAAGCGCCCCTTACCTCACCACCGCGACACAAAGGCACAGAGATGTACGTTGTCATGCCTATGCAGGCGCTGGCACATCCGACGTCTGGCGCTCTTCGGTTCCGTCCTCCGCGACGACCACCGCCCGGACAGCGACATTGACGTCCTTGTCGAGTTCGAGCCCGGTCACGTTCCGGGCTTCGGCTTCATCACGATCCAGGACGAGCTGACCGAGATCTTCGGGCGGCAGGTCGATCTCCACACACCGTCGACCCTCAGCAAGTACTTCCGCGACGACGTGCTCGATCGAGCCAAAACACTCTATGACGCTGCATGACGACACCGTCGCCCTGCGCCACATGCGCGACCACGTCGCAGAAGCGATCGAGCTCGCCGCCGACCGTCAACTCGACGATCTGGACGGAGACCGCGTCTTCGCTCTCGCCCTGACCAAGCTCGTCGAAATCGTCGGCGAGGCCGCCACGTGAGAATGCTCGGGATGGGGCTGTGATGGATGGGTGCCACCCTTCGTATTGTTGCATCGTTGGTTCTTGGACACCGATTCCCGAGGCCTTGAACAATGCGTGAATGCGAAGGGTGGTACCTATCTGGACCAGTATCCGGGGAGTTCGTCACTTGGCACCCTAGCGCTCTCAATGGACCACCAAAGCATAGGATATTATGCGTGCATCGGATGACCCAGGAGATGGGCCACGAATCGACGGCCGCCACGGGGCGGCAAGACCGCCGTCGGCTCTGGTGAACAGACTGGAGTGTCTTCCATGCGATCCGTGATCAGTCTTGTCGGTGCCGTCGCCCTGTTGTGCTGCTCGTTCACATCTCACGCACTGGAAGGATCCGAATGGGACGGCCTCAAGCTGTACCGCACCTACCACTACGTCATCGACAAGACCGAGCGAGCCCATCACTTCGACGTTTGGTTCGATGATGGTTGGACGCATCACTGCTTTGTCGGGGGCAACACGCCGGGCGAGATCATGGTCAGCGGGATTGGGTGCCTTTGGGGAGGGTTGAGGCTGCCCCCCGGGGGCGTAACGCCGGTGCCCGATGCCGTCAGCCACCTCGCCGACGCGGTCGTCGCTCGGATTGCCGAGCTTTTTCCGGGAGCATCGAACATCGTGGTCGCGTACAGAGGCGACTTTTCCACGATCGAGATCGGAGCGGCGACACCGATCACCTCTGACGGCAGCCTGTTTCTGTTCTCGGAACTCACGTTCTCGATCTTCGCAGAGCCACCGGAGTTGCGTTCTTACCCTTACGGTCTGCAGATCACAAGCGGCCTGACGGGAACTCCGCCGCCCGCTGAGGAGCTGTGTGATACGGCCCCATGCTTCGTCGACCTCGTGATGCCTCCCGAAATCGAGGGCTCGTGCCTGGTGTGCGCACACTCCTGGGGGGCGGGCGGTCCCTATGAACCAGCGTGGAGCGACTTCGTATCGGCTGTGCTCGCGACCGCAGAGGCCATCGACCAGGGCACCTACGTCAACCCGATCAACTCGATCCTCTCGGCTCAGGGTGACACTCTGCTTCCCTCCGACCTCAACCAGTTCGCCGATTACAAGATTTACACCTACCTTCGAGGGAGCGGGGAGAGGGAAACCATCACGCTCAAATTCCCCGTTTCGAAGAGCGCCTCGGGTCCCGTTACCAGTTCCCGCATCTCTCGAAAGACGGGGATCTTCTACCAGGCGTCCCTGGACCTCGGCACCCGGTCGGTGACCACGATCGTGTCGACCCCGACGGGTGAACGTCAGGAGCTCAGCGTCCCCGTCTCGGTCGAGCTCATCCGCGACGGCGATGTCGTGGCGATCGACGGACACCCCCACTTGGATATGCCCCGGGATGAGCGCAGGATGGTCTTCGAAGGATTCGGGGACCACACACGTATCGATGTCTATCTCGACAGCTTCCAAGGGGCGCTCATTTTTCTGCCACTGCCCCGACAACCGTACTTCACCGGCCTTCCGATCTCCGAGCCGTGGTGATGGGTGGCTCCAGAAGAAGTCAAGCCACGAACTCCCGTCGTCGAGGCTGTGAGCCCGAGAGGCCGTACGAGAGGCCGTAACGCACCAGGTTCACAGAAACGTGCCGTGTTTACACATTTATACATTCGCGACCGGCCACGCGTCGAAAGTGAATAGGCGCACAGTACGGAGTTACGGAGTTATGAGTAGTAACTACGTAACCCCGTACCCGGCACCGACGGCACCGACGCGTCGAGTGCGTCGCCGACGACGTCAAGCCGGGAGAGGTGACGTCGTTTCCCCAGGCCGTCCCAGCTCAAACGGACCGAGATCCCCTCTCTCACTCCCCGATGGCTGGCATGACCTGCTTGCCGAGGAGGAGGATGGGATCGACGCGGGCGCCGTACCAGCGGAAGCCCAGGTGGAGGTGCGGGCCGGTCGAGCGGCCGGTGGATCCGACCGCGCCGAGATGCTGACAGCGCTCGACCTCGGCTCCCTCGGCGACGTCGACCTCGGACAGGTGGAAGTACATGCTCACCAGCCCACCGCCGTGGTCGACGAACACCGATTCGCCGGAGAAAAACAGGTCGCCGACCAGAGCCACGGTTCCGTCGGCCACCGCGAAGACCGGGGTCCCGGTTTCGGCGGGGAGGTCGATTCCGCTGTGGGGGCTCCTCGGCTGGTCGTTGAAGACCCTCCGGGCGCCGAAGGAACGGGGCTCGGGCATCTCCGTTAAAGGGTCGGAGAGCGGCAGAGAGAACCGCGCCTCAGCCATCGCGCGGTCCCACAGCGCGCCCACCATGGCCTGCTCCCGCCGGACCCGCTCCAGGTCCTCCTCTGACAGGGTCACCTTGCTCCTTTCGACCTGCAGCCGCTGCACCGGGTAGGGGTAGTCGCCGACCCGGACGGTGGCCAGCTCCACCTCGCCGTGCCGGCGCCGGCCGACCTCGACGCTGCCCGCCGGGGTGTCCAGGTCGAACGGGTAGTAGCAGGTGTCGCCGAGCGGCGGGTAGGCGTCGCCGTGGAGAAAACACGCTTCGGTGCCCGCCGCAGACCAGCGGACAATCCCGCCGGGGTCGGCGACGGCGCCGTCCGCGGCGAGCGTGATCGCCGGAACCCAGGCCGCGAGGGCGAGGAGAGACAGCAGGACCTGTTTGCGCGTCCTCATGGCACCAGCCTGTCCCAGTCGGAGCCCGCGGAGACCGGACCGCCCGCCAAGGTGGCGGTGCCGCCGCCGGATTCGGCCAGGCCGTGGTGGAAACGCTCGGCGAGGCCGAGGGATCGCCATATTCTATCTCCCTTCCAGTCAACGTACAGGACACAACAACACAAGAGGCACAGTTCTTCGAATACGCCGTCTGGTGGGTGCCGCACTTCGCTATCACTCGTTGTTGATGGGTACCGCAAAAGAGTGTCAGGTTCATCCGTTTGTACATTCTCGACTGACCCAAGTCCCGAATACCCAAGTATGTCGAACGGGTGCCACGTTCATCCATTCGTGAATTCTCGATCGGCCCATCTGCTGAATGCACGAATCTGCGAACCCGGCACCCTTCTGGCACACTTCTGGGTCACACGATCTCTACGTACGAGCCCGACAACGCACCACCGCGGCACGTGGCACCTCAGTTGGTTTCCGGAGGCCGCCACAGGAGATGGCCCGATGGAAGGCTGCATCGAGGCTGCTCAGGATCGGAAAGATGGGACAGATGAAGATGACGTTTCGAAGAGGTGCTGGAGTCGGCGCGATGCGCCTGGTTCGAGAACAGCAACGCGCGGGGGCTCAGAACCCGCAGAGCGCGACCTTCGGCCTGGTCGGCCCCAGAGAGGAAGAGCGATATGGACGACAAGCTGATGACCGTGCTGTGGTACGACGGCGAGGCCGAGCAGGCAGCGCGGTTCTATGCCGAGACCTTTCCCGACAGCAGCGTTCGTTCGATCATGCGCGCGCCGAGCGATTTTCCCGGCGGCAGGAAGGGCGATCCGCTGATGGTTGATTTCACCGTCCTTGGCCGCCGGTTCCAGGGTCTCAACGGCGGGCCGGATTTCAAGCCGAATGAAAGTGTCTCGTTCATGGTCGTCACCGAGGATCAGACCGAGACCGACCGTTACTGGAACGCCATCATCGGCAATGGCGGCGAGGAGAGTGCCTGCGGCTGGTGCAAGGACAAATGGGGCTTCTCCTGGCAGATCACCCCGCGCACCCTGCTCGACGCCCTGTCGGCCGGCGGCGGCGAGGCGAAACGCGCCTTCGAGGCGATGATGCCGATGCGCAAGATCGACGTCGCCACCATCGAGGCCGCGCGCAAGGGAGGTTGAAGGATGGCGCGCCGGATCATCGGCTCGGTGTTCACGTCGCTCGACGGCGTGATCCAGGGGCCCGGAGGGCCGCGTGAGGACACCACCGGCGGCTTTGATCAGGGCGGATGGGTTTTCAAGGTCTGGGACGAAGGCGTGGAAGACGTTCTCGGCGCGCTCTTCTCGGGCGACTACGACCTGCTGCTCGGACGCCGGACCTACGATATTTTCGCCGCCTACTGGCCCTACGTAGAAGGTGAGGAGGCGGGAATGGGCGAGGCCTTCACGCGGGCCAACAAATACGTCCTCACTCGTGGCGACCAGCCGCTCGAGTGGGCAAACAGTCATCGCCTGAAGGGGATCGACGACATCGCCGAACTCAAGCGAACCGACGGGCCCGACCTGATCATCCAGGGATCGGGAACGATCTATCCGGGAATGCTGGCGGCCGGGCTGATCGACCGGCTCACCCTGCTCACTTTCCCGGTCACTCTGGGGACGGGCAAGGGCATCTTCGGCGACGGCACGCCTGCAGCGATGATGAAGATGATCGACCACCGGGTCAGCGACAAAGGCACGATCGTCGCTACCTACGAGCCCGACGGTGCCCTGCCGCCCTATCCGCCGCTTGCTCCGGGGGAAAGTACGAGTGAACGCGAGGCGGAGCGGCAGCGCCGCATGGCGGACGGAAGCTGGTGATGCTGGAGCTGGAAGCCTGGAGGATTGCCAGATGGGTGCCACACTTCGCATGTTGGGTGTCGGGTAGAGCCGACACCCGTCAGCTGTTGTTCGGTGTCACGTTCGAGGCTTCTTCGAGGCTTTCCTTCATCCGGTCCAGCACCCAGTCCCATGCCTTGTCGAAGTAGCTGTAGCCCTGATCCCAGTCCTCTCCCTCGGCCCAGCCGAGCTGAGCGAAACGAACCCGCACGACCCCATCTGCGGGCTCGTCGAGCTGGATCACGACCTGGGTCGTAGCCCCCGCCTCACGCAGCGATGGAATCGCCGGCGGAAAGGTCCACTCGAAGGCGAGAACCTCACCGGGCAAGAACGCCAGCACCCGGCTCCCCTGCCCGCCTCTGAGGCCGTTCTCGTCCGGTTCCAGGTCCAGGAACCACTCGTAGGGGCCGCCGACGCGCAGCTCGACGTTTGATTTGGCGGAAACCGGCGTGAGCCCTTCGCTGGTCGTCCATGCGGTCCAGACCTCGTCGAGCGACGCACGGATCGTGATCTCCTTGCGGAGAATCCGTTCTCCGTCCTCGCTCGCAGAAACGACGCCCGAGCCCGCCACGATCATGGTCAGCAGAGACACTCCGAGCATGTGGTGCATCATGATCACCCTCCCGGTGGTTTCCAACCTCCGCATTGTTGCATCGTCGGCCCCCAGGCGTGCCCCGAGCTTCGCTCGGCGTACGCCAGGTTCATACATTCGTAAATCCTCGACCCGTCCATCTGCTGAATGTACGAATATGCGAACCTCGCACCCTTCGGCACTTCATCGCGTCACAAGGGAGGGAGATAGGCGACCGCGCGCACCGGGGAGCCGTCGGCGTCCTCGAACGCCAACGGAAAGCACGAGAACATGAACGGGCCTTCTGGAAGCTGCTCCAGCCCGGTCAGGTTCTCGATGATCAGCATCTCGGCCCGCATCAACACCCGATGCACCGGGAAATCCCTGCTGTCGATCGGATCGGGGGAGATGGCGTCGAAGCCGACACCTCTCAGGCCCAGACCGGTCAGTGTCTCGGCCGCTTCGATGGTCAATACGGGATAGTCAGTGAAGTAACGATCCGTCCGCCAGAAGCGACTCCAACCGGTGCGGATCAGAAGGAAGTCCGTCCGCGCGATGTCCTCGAGGCGAGGCTGCAGGTCGCGCACTCCAATGATCCCGCTTCCCTCCCCTGTCGCTTCCACGACCACCGCGCGTCCGTAATAGTGGTCGACGGGGAACGCGTCCAGCGACCTACCGCCTTCGATGAGATGCGCCGGGGCGTCGATGTGGGTCCCGGTGTGGGAGAACAGGGTGATCTTCCTCTCCAGGAAGCCGTCTTCGGCGACGGTGCAGCCGGTGACGATAACCGGCGGCTCGGTTCCCGGGTAGACCGGCATCTCCTGGGAGATGGGGTGGGTCAGATCGATGACGGTCATTCGCCACTCATTATGCCAAGGCAGACCAAAGGGCGCCACGTTCATACATTCGTACCTTCTCGAACGACCAACCCGTCGAAACCCCGAATGTGCGAGCCTGGCGCCGTCCTGCCTGGACACCGGACGGACCCACGTCGTCATGGTGTGATCAGTGGCACCCTCGTGCTCGCTCGTCGCCGTGCTTCCACTCGAGGACCGTCACGGTGAGGCGTGGCTGCGCGAGATCGGCGTCGCCGAGGTGCTCGTCCACCCCGAGTCGCGGCTGCTCAACCGGACGATCCGGGAGTCCGAGTTCCGCACCCGGTTCGACGTCCTGGTGATGGGGATGCGACGCAAGGGCGAGGCCGTTCGGGAGGATCAGCCGGCCGTCGTGAGATCCTTAAGCACCACGACTGGCAGGACACCCCAATCGAGCAGATAATCGGTGTGCGCGGTGCAGGTTCGAGGCATGATGGTCGTGGTACCTTCGAGGCGCGCGAAAGGAAACTCCCATCCGCCACAAGGCTCGCTCCCTCGTACGATGGTCGCGCTTCGAGCCTGCCAGATGAAGCTCGTCCTCCATCTCGTGGCCGCTACCGCCGCCATGGCGTGTGGCGCCCTCGTCGGAGCCGGATTCTGGCTCGACAGGTTCTTCTCATTAGCTTGGAATCCGAATTTCGGCATCGATCGGTATGGAACGTACTACGGGTCAGACTCTCTCGTCTTCGTCGTCGCTTCCCAGGGACTGGGTGCTGGTGCCATTGGTGGCTTCATTCTCTATGTGCTGGTTGCCCGCGCGCACAGGAAAGCGGCCCTCGCTTGTGGAGGCGTCTTACTCCTCGCAGCCGGCTACCATGTTATGAGCGTCAAGGTTCCGTTCTGGCAGAAACAGATGTTTTACAACGCATTGGAGTCGAACGACAGAGGCGTGATCGAAGCCTCACTGCATACAATGCCGAAATGGATGTACGGCGGGAACGACTGGGATACTCCACTGATCTGGCTCATCCGCGGAGGATATCCCGATGTGGCCATTCAGTTGCTCGGTCGAGGGGGAAATCCCAACGAGTTCGACCACAACCGCCGGATCTCCGTGCTGCATGTGGCGGCGCGGGGACCAGCCAGCTCTGTCAACGCTTCCCTCATACGCCGCCTGGTCGAAGAAGGTGCTCGTGTCAATGAGATTCACGGCGAAAGCGGAACGGCTCTGCATGCCGCGATTCGAGCCGAAAACCTGGCAGCGACGAAGATCCTCTTCGAGCATGGAGCCAATCCCCTTCTCTCCGTGGCCGGTCCGCGGAGAAAGCACAGCTTCGTGCACGGTCCGCGTTGGAACGATGCCTTTCACGTCGCGGCTGGCACTGGAAACGAGACACTCCTCAGTACGGTTTGGAGGCAGGCTGCAGAGTGCGGGTCGATCGACGCGATCGAAGAAAACGCACGAAAGGAGATGATGAACGCCCTCGAGCAGGAGGTGAAGCTGGCAGCCATATGGAACGCCCTGGACCATAGGCCGGACGAGGAGATCAGGGAGCTACTCGATCAGAAAGGCCCGGCTATCGATGCGAAACGATTGGGGATCCTCTACATCGACGCAATCCATCACGGCAAATGGCGAGTGACATCTTGGCTGGGCGAACATGAAGTCAAACCGGCGGGAATCGATATTCGGGGGAACACGCCCCTCATGTTGGCACTGAAGAGAGGGAAGGTCGACCTGGCGCGGGACTTGGTCGTACTTTCGGACTCGTACGATCGGATCAACGCGGATGGGGAGACGGCATTGACACTCGCCATCGAAGGGCTCGAGCCCGAGCTCGCGGTGTTGATCATCGACCGAGGAGCAGACATCGATGCGGGCGCCGAGACGTCACGTTACGGCGGAGGCTCGCGTCAGCATGCGTTGAAGGCCGCGGCGATGGTCGGTGACGCGGCCACGGCGTGTCGTCTCTTGAACCGAGGATACGACGCCCAGAAGTACAGCGACGTGCTGGACGTGGCTCTCGAAAGAGGGCATTTTGAGGTTGCTCGGGTCCTGCTCGATGCGGGAGTCAGGGGTACGTGCACGAGCATCGAACGCGCAGCGACCGGTTCCTCCCCTACGCGTGGCCAGCAAGAGGGAAGAGCGGACCCGCGAAGCCGAGACCACCGTGGGAGGGTGGCCATCCTCTCTGCTCTCATCGAACGAGGAGCCGACCCGGACTGTCTTCACTCCGTTTCGCCGACCGGGGAGCTGACGACACTCATGAAGCTTGCCCTGTTCCATGGTGACGACGTCGAGGGGGTCAGGGCGTTGGTCGAAGCAGGTGCTGATCCGGATATCGTGAGTACGGAGAATCACACAGGGAGGCCTCAAACGGCGCTCTCATTTGCCAGCATGGCAGGACACGGCGAGATCGCGGACTACCTGCGCAGCGTCGGAGCGGCGATGCCATAGCCGGGTTGGGGCGCGGGCCGGCCGGCACCGGCAGACAGCGGCGTTCGTGCTCCATCACCTCGCCGCTGAACCGGACTGCTCCTCGGCAGGTTCGACCTCCGTGATCTGCGCCCGGATATGCCCGTTGCTCACGCTCCCGGTAATCCGCACCCTTCTGCCGAGATGGGGTTCTACCTGGCTGTAAAGAACACTCCGGGTCTGTCGCCCATCGCCGATCTCCCGCATCTCATCGAAGGAGGAACCGAAAAGGCTGCGGCCGTGATAGAAGCGTACGGTGATGCCGCGACCAGTCGAGTCCGGGTCTTTCAAAACAAACCGCCGCATCCTCTCCTCAAAATCGAGGACCCCTTCCGTCTCGACGCGCGGTTTGACGTCGGTGAAATAGAGGATTTCTTCGACAGTCATTCTCTCGACACGCGCGTGATGATGCTCCGGCGGCGGGTCGGGCAGGAGAGCCGAGATCGGAGTCACCCGGTAACCGGCGTCGATCGCCAAGGCCGACACCAGCAGGAACAGCAGAGCGCTGATGAAGAAAGCCGGCCGGCTTCGGTAGATTCTCTCCTTCAACTGTCGGCCAGCGACAGCAAAATAGATCAAAACCGTGATCAAAGAGAGTCCCGCGACCGCGACCAGATGATCTCCCAATAACCCAGCGAGACCCGCAATCCCGAACGGTGCCACAGCCTCCATGCCGAAGAAGTACCGGGCGAGGATAGCGATCATGAAGAAGCCGGCAAACAGAAGGAGAAGCATCACACGATAGGCGATGAATACTACATAAAACCCAACGGCAAGAAGTCCGGCCGCTCGCAATGACCTCGACATCTACGGATTCCCAGCAGGCGATTCGGATAACTGTTTCGCCCGCGGTGTCTCTCGCGTGGAGACATTGCAGCCAGGAGAACTCATTCCAGGCTTCGAGCTTACCACGTACGTACGCTGGCCAGCTCCGGACATCCATCGAAGCCGGGAGAAACGAGGTTCACAAAGTGGCGATGGAAATAACACCCTAGACGACGCAACGCCTCAGTTCGTTACCTTCGTTTCTCCCGGCACCTGCGCTCCCTGCGCTCCCCGATTCAGGGTTGGCAGGCCGAGTCTCTCGAGAAGACGGCCAAACTCGGGATCACCCCGTATATCATCCACCCACGGATCCACGGCAAGAAACGCTACCGGTCCGTCGTGCTCGTCGAAGGCTCGTCTGAGCCAGCCAAACCGGAGCTCTCGTCGGTCGACGTAGGCGCACGACCAGGCCAGTGGCCCGACGTACGCCGTACCGGAGAGTCGACACAGGTCGTTCAGCGCGCCGTCGGCACGAGCTGATCGGCCCAGACGACGCCATGTGGCCACGAGGTGCGCCAGCGCCAGTGGGAATCCGGGAGCGGCCTTCTCCAGCTCGGCGGCGGCCGCCTCGAGCTGTCCCTGGACGGTTCGAGCCCTTCCCAGATGAAAGTGCGCCAGCGCGAACTGGGGCTCGATCGCGAGGACCTTCTCGAGCCGCTCGACGGCGGGATCGATCGATCCGGCGAAGTACAGTGCAACCCCTAGCGCCACCTGCACCATCGGCCACAGCGGCTCGCACGCCCACGCGCGTTCCGTCTCGGCGACGGACTCTGCAAAGCGGCCTGAGGCCGTCAGCAGATGCGAGTACCAGACCCGGGCGACGGCGAGGTCCGGGTCGAGCTCGAGCGCCCGCCGGAAGTGTCCCTCGGCCTCCTCCCAACGCCAATCGAACATGCCCCTGGCGTGCCCCAGGACCACTCCGCACCCGGCACCTGCGCCCGGGAAGATCCCCCAACCGCCGCCAAGGGCAGCCCTGATTTCTGAACGCCGGTCGGAAGCTCGACCTTCAAAAGATCATGAGACACATTTTCAGACGGGAAACCTCAGGGCGCCGACCGGGCCCCTGCCGGAAAACGCGCAGACGCCGCGGTCACTCAGGCGGCCCCACGCGATCGGCCGGAGCCGACCCTCACCCACGACTCGCTCGGGGCAGCCAATGCCGCGCCGAGCGGTTCATCGTGCCCGGACCGCGGCACCTTCCCGCTCGCGGCCCCCGGTCGCCCCGACCAACCGGACCCGGAATCGAGCCTGCGGCCCTTGCCGCCGGGCCGTACCGGGTTCATTCCCCCGCCGCCACTCGGGCGGGCTCACGGAAGAGAGAGGTGTGATGATGCAAAAACCCGTGCTCGTGATGTGTGTGCTGGGCGCGCTCCTTGCCGCGTCGGCGGCGCAGGCGCAATCCCTCGACCCGACCACGATCCCCAAGTACGTGACGCCGCTTTTCGTTCCGCCGCCGATGCCGATCGATGCCGTCATCCCCGACCCGGGCGGGGACATCGACTCCTACGAGATCGCGGCCCGCCCCTTCGAGCAGCAGGTTCTGCCCCCCGGCTTCCCGATGACCCCGGTGTTCGCCTTCGGCTCACCGAACCATCCCGGGAGCTTCCACTACCCCGCAGCGACCATCGAGGCCCGCACCGACCGTGCGGTGCGAGTCAAGTGGCTCAACCAGCTGGTGGACCAGGACGGGTTCTTCGTCCCCCACCTGCTCGACGTCGTCCAGCACATCCACTGGGCGAACCCTCCCATGGACTGCAAGGACGGTCCGCCCCGCACCGACTGCGCCGGCAACAGCGCCGAGGCGTACCAGGGCCCGGTGCCGCTCGTCGTCCACCTCCACGGCGCCCACGCCGAGGAGGAGAGCGACGGCTACCCCGAGGCCTGGTACCTGCCGGCGGCGGTCGACATTCCCGCCGGCTATGCGGTCCAGGGCTCGCTCTTCGACCAGATCGCCGGAGCCGCGCACGAGCCCGGGGCGGCGGTCTACGAGTACGCCAACGACCAGCGGGCCACTGCGCTGTGGTACCACCCGCACTCGCTCGGAATCACCCGGCTCAACACCTACGCCGGCCTCGCCGGTTTCTACATCCTGCGTGGTGGCCCCTCCGACCTCACCGGCGGTGAGCTTCCCGCCGGGGACTACGAGATCCCGCTCGCGATCCAGGACCGGAGCTTCAACGACGACGGGACGCTGTGGTACCGCGATGTCACCGCCTCGGTGAAGGAGCCCTTCCACGGCAACACCATGGTGGTCAACGGCAACACCTGGCCGTACCTGGTGGTCGAGCCCCGCCGCTACCGCTTCCGCGTTCTCAACGGCTCGAACTCGCGGATGCTCGAGCTGAGGATGGTTACGGGTTCGCCGGACGGCCCCTCCTTCGGGCCGTTCTGGCAGATCGGGTCCGACGGCGGCTTCCTGCCGGCGCCGGTTTCCCTCCAGGAGCTCGACCTGGGCGCCGCCGAGCGGGCGGACGTGATCGTCGATTTCACCGGGCTCGCGACTGGCTCCGAGATCTACCTGATCAACAAGAAGGGGCCGGGAACACCGGACACCACCGGCCAGGTGATGAAGCTCATCGTGGGCACCCTCAATGGCGTCGACACCTCGCTGCCCGCGGACCAGCTCCAGCTTCCGGGCAGGGAACCTGTCGGCCCCGCCGACGTCGTGCGTCAGGTCTCGGTCAACCCCGACGCCAGGCTCGGCACCGTGGACCTGTCCACCGGCCTGCCCATCGAGCTCGGATTCGCCGACGCCGTCACCGAGAACGCCCTCGACGGGGCGACCGAGACCTGGGAGATCTACAACTTCAGCGACGACCCGCACCCGATCCACCTCCACGTCGTCCAGTTCGAGGTCGTCGAGCGCGAGGACATGCTCACCGGCATCACCCGCGGGCCGGAGCCGTGGGAGACCGGGACCAAGGACACCGTGATGGCTCACGAAGGCGAGATCACCCGGGTCAAGGCAACCTTCGACATTCCCGGCCTCTTCGTCTGGCACTGCCACATGCTCGAGCACGAGGACGACGAGATGATGCGGCCCTTCACGATCGAGGACAACCTCTTCTTCGACACCTTCGAGCGCGGCGACCTCAGCCGCTGGTCGGCCGTGGGGCCGTGAACGTGCGTGCCGGGTGCGGAGTTGCGGAGTTGTGAGGCGCACCTGCGTGACTTCGTACCCGGCACTGCATCTTGCATTCTCTTGCGTTTCGGGGAAGCAGATCGAGACTGTAGAAATCGGGCTCGGCACCCCTTCAGAAATGGTGGCTTCAGGAAGTTGGGAAGTTGGAACTCCCTAAGATCCTGAAGCCCGGCACCGTGATTTCGACCTGAGGGGTGGCACCTGTCGATCCGCTGTAAGATCATGGCCGCCGCGGCTGGAGGTCACGATGGCGATCGACGAGCGCCTGGACGGTTACGCGTTCGAGGATCTCGAGGAGGGAATGTCGGCGGTGATCAGCAAGACGGTCACCGAGGCCGACATCGTGCTCTACGCGGGGGTCTCCATGGACACCAACCCGCTCCACCTCGACGAGGCCTACGCCTCGGGCACCCGCTTCGGCGGACGGATCGCCCACGGGATGCTGGGGGCGGGGCTGATCTCGGCGCTGTTCGGGACCAAGCTGCCGGGCCCCGGCGCGATCTACGTCAGCCAGAGCCTGCGCTTCAAGGCGCCCGTGCGGATCGGGGACACCCTGGTCGCAGAGGTCACGGTCATCGGGCTCGACCCCGAGAGGACCCGGGCCAGATTCGCCACTCGCGTCCACGTGGGCGAAACCCTCGTCATCGACGGCGAGGCCGAGCTGCTGGTGCCGTCCCGATCGTGACCATGGTCCCTTCGATGAACGCGGAACCCGGATCGGGTGATGTGGGATGCGGTCCGCAGCTCGAGCGCGGCGCGGCGGGGGTTCTTCCGCTGCTCGAGACCGTAGACGGTGTGACGTTCACGTCGCTTCTCGTCTCGATCCATCCCGAACGCCCGAGGTGAGCCGGGAAGCCGCGTCCGGTGACTCCGCCCTTCCCCCACGCCGGTGAGCTGGCGGCGCTCGGGACCGCCGTCTGCTGGACCGCGACCAGCCTCGCCTTCGAGGCCGCGGGGCGCCGCATCGGCTCCCTGCCGGTCAACCTGATCCGGCTGCTGCTGGCGATCTTCCTGCTCGGCGCCTTCACCTGGCTCACCCGCGGTACTCCGCTCCCCCTCGACGCGACCGCCCACAACTGGGCCTGGCTGGGCCTGTCGGGGCTCGTCGGCTTCACGGTCGGCGACCTGTGCCTGTTCCGCGCCTTCGTGGTGGTCGGTGCGCGGGTGTCCATGCTGCTCATGACCCTGGTCCCGGTGATCACCGCCATCGGGGGCTTCCTGGTGATGGGAGAGGTGCTGTCGGCCAAGGAGATGCTCGGCATGGCGCTCACCATCCTCGGAGTGTCGACGGTGGTGTGGGAACGCCGCCGCACGGCTGCCGGGCTGCTCGAGAGGCTTCCGGTCAGCGGCATCCTGCTTGGCCTCGCCGGGGCCGCCGGCCAGGCCGTGGGCCTGGTGCTGTCCAAGTACGGCATGGGGGACTACAACGCGTTCGCCGCCACCCACATCCGCGTCATCGTGGGCAGCCTCGGCTTCGCCGTGGTGTTCACCCTCACCGGGTGGTGGCCGAAGGTCCGCGCCGCGCTCGCCGACCGGCAGGCGATGACCGCCACCGGCATCGGCGCCGTCTTCGGGCCCTTCCTCGGGGTGTCGCTGTCCCTGCTGGCGGTCAAGTACACCGAGGCGGGCGTCGCCGCGACGCTCATGGCCCTCACCCCGGTGCTGATCATCCCGGTGTCGGTGCTCGTCTTCCGCGAGCAGGTCGCCCGGCCGGCCATCCTGGGTGCCGTCGTCGCGGTCGCCGGCAGCGCGCTGCTGTTTCTGTAGTCTGCGCCACCCGATCGGGAGCGTCGTCGACCCGACGGCGGTCGAGCCTCGCCGGGGTTTCGCCCCGCTATACTGCCAACCCGCAGACCGCGGCAAGAGAGCACGGAAGAGAGGACGGACAGTGACGACCGACACCGAGCAGCCGGACGGGCGCCTCGACGAAGTGATCACCGCGGCCTGCAATGGGCTAGTGCGCGATTTCCAGCGGTTGAACGGCCTGATGGCGGAGCCCCACACCGAGGACATGTCCGCTGAAGAAATCGCGACCAACCTGGCTGAGTTCGGCCGAGGCCAGATCAGCGGCGAGGCGCAGCCGTCGGAGGAGGATCGCGAGCTCATCGCGAAGCTCGCAGCCGGCCTCGATCTCGAAAGTCGGCTTGCCGCCAGGTTCTGTGCCTACGTCTCCGGATGCGTGCTCGGTTGGGTCGCTGCCGGAGAGCTGGACCGGACCCGCAAGGGGGATGCCCTCGCGATCGTCCGACGACGTTCAGTGGAGCTTTTTCCACCCGAGCAGTAGCCGCGAGTCGACACGCGAAGGGTCGCGTTTTCGTTTCGTCCGTTCGGACGTTCGCTACATCACCGGAAGATCACCTTCGTCCGGACGTCGCGCGACCTCGTCGTCGATCGCCGCCAACAGCCGCTCGAGCACCGGACACCACGGGTCGGCGGCGTCCCGCTCAAGCTCGAGCTCGTACACCTCGCGCAGCCGCTTGGACGCCTCGAACACCGACTCGTCGCTGTCGCCGGTCAAGTCGCCGATCACGTGGAATCTCTTGTCGTCCGAGTCGGCGACGGCCATTAGCCGCTTTGAGCACCGGGCGAACAAGCTCGTCACGCCCTGACCCTCGTCGCCGAACTCTCTCTCGTGTGCGTGTGCCAGTGCCGCGGCGCACGCCGCCATCTCGACGAGCTCATCACGGCTCGCGTCGACGAGCAGCGGTTCGCGGTCCATCACATCACCTCCGCTCGCTCCGTCACGAACACCCTCCACGCACGCCGACAGACCTCGGACCCGGGGGTCAATGAGAACCGATCGATCTCGAGGTCAGGTCCACGGCTCAGGGGACGGTGAACGTTCGTTCACTGCGAGGTGTCTACGTTCTCACGCGAGTCCCCGGCCTGCGGGTGATCGCGCGCACCTCGGCCTTCGCCGTCAATCGTCTCGGCCTCGACGTGCGTGAGATCGGAATGCGGCTGGACGTGGCGACGATCCTCGAGGGCAGCGTTCGGCGCTCGGGCGAGCGTGTTCGAATCACCGTCCAGCTCGTGTCGTCGAGCGATGGCGGCCACCTGTGGAGCGAGCGATTCGACCGCGAGTCGACCGACATTCTGGCCCTTACTGCCCCACGGTCGCATCTCCGAAGCCGCGGCCGAGGTCGCAGCAATGCTCCAGAGCGACCCGTTGTCGCTGCTCGTCTGCTGGTGGTCCAGCACCGTCGCGTACCTGGGCCACGACCTGGAGGGAATGCTCGACGAGGGCCGCCACATGGTCGCGCTCGATCCGAGTCATTTCCTCGGACACCTGGTGATCGGTCTGGCCGACGCCGAGCTCGACGCCCTCGACGAAGCAGTGGCCAACCTCGAGACGGCGCGCGAGCTGTCGGGCGGAGCACCGATCTCGATCGGGTACCTGGCCCTCGCCTTCGGGCGGGCCGGCAGGCGGGACGATGCCCTGAGGCTGCTCGTGCAGGCCGAGGCGGAGTCGGCCGGAACGTACATCCCGCCGTCGACGCTCGCTCTCGGCCACGTCGGTCTCGAGGATTGGGACGCAGCATTCCGGTGGTGGGGCCTGGCGGTCGAGGCCCGCGACCCGGTGGTGGTCCCGATCAAGACCTTCCCGTTCTTCGACCCCGTCCGACCTCGAGCTCGGCACCGAGCTCGCCGCGCGCCGGCTGGTCGACGCCTTCCGCGGGGCGCTGGGCCGCGATCTCGCGGCGCCCGATCACCTGGTCGCCCACCGATGGCGTTTCGCGCTGCCCACAGAGCCTCTCCACGAGCCGTGTCTGTTCGACCCGGAGCTCGCCGTCGCCGCGTGCGGCGACTGGGCCGGGGGGTCCGCGGGTCGAGGGCGCCGTCCTGTCCGGCGGCGCAGCGGCCTCCCGGCTGCTCGCCCTGCGGCCGAGCTCCGGCCGGCCATCGCCGCTCGACGAGTGAGAAGAGGTTCCCCCAGACCTTCTTTCGTCCCACCGCAACCGTATACTGCGCGGTGAAAGGCGGTCCCCCCGTTGAGTCACGACCCCAGCCACCTCGAGATCCTGCGCGAGCTGCGGTCAAGCCAGCTGCTGGGGGTCCTCGGCACCCACCACGACGGCGAGCCCTACACCAGCCTGGTCGGCTTCGCCGCCACCGACGACCTCGCCTCGCTGCTCTCGTCACCGGTCGCCAGACCCGCAAGCAGAAGCTTCCCTGGCAACCCTCTTCGTGTGACCACGGCTCACAATGCAACACTGGTGAGCGTGCGCCCATCGGCTAGAATGGACGCTCATTCGTTTCAGGACGCCGTCGATGCCGAGCTGTTGGACACACTGGATCAGGGACCCGAACGCCAGGCAGCGGGGCGGTCGCAGGGGAAAGGACCAGAACGTGAAACGCAGGCGCAGAATCGGAATTCTGATCTTCTCGAGCCTGGTCGGCCTGCTGACGGCTCTCGAGACGACCGGATCGGCGGCCGAGCCCGGGCGAGTCCCGGTGAGGAGCTTCGACCCCTGCCCCGGGCTCGAATCGCTCACCAACCCAAACCACGACTCCGAGCTGCTGCCGATCACCACCGAGACCGTTCTTCCGGAAGCCCCTGTGAGCTGGGCGGGCCCTGCCATGGCTCGGTGCGGTCCGGTGCTCTCCTGGGTCGACTTCGACCACGTGAAGCGCCTTTCGGGGAAGAGCCAGCTGAACGTCAGGACCGTCCTCTGGGCGGAGCCTCCGTATCTCGTCCTCGGGGCGGGCTTTCCGACCCTGGTCCACGCACAGACCGAGAACGGCGTCGTGCTCGAGGCGGAGGAGCTCTCGGTCCCCAACTGGATCCGGTTCAAGGTGCGCGATTCGGCCGGTGTCCTCGACACGGTCCTGACGTTCCCTCTCGACCGCGGACCACTCCCGCCCGGCCTGAGGCCAACGCGGCTCCAGAAGTTCCGGGCGACCGTCCCGACGGTGGTGGTGAAGGGCTTCCGCCCCCTCGTGAAGATCGCCGACCCGTACCGGCTCGGAACCGCGCCCCTGACCACGAATGGGATGACCGTGGCGATCGACGAGGCGCAGCGGCAGGAGAGCTTTCACTGGGGCTCGGTTCGGGTGACCGCGACGAGCCGAAATGCCGGAGAACTCTGGAACGCATTCAGCGGCATCCCTGCCGAGCTCGTGGACTCGACGGGCAGGGTGGTTCTGAGGCGGTGGCTCATGCGCCCGATCGGCGGTGAACGCTGGCTGACCTCCATCGACTTCGAGGCGGAAGCCGATCAGCAGCCTCCCTTCACCCTCATCGTGTACGAGCCCAACGCGGTGAACCTGGACCTGCCGCTGGAGTGGGACAGCGCCGACCTGCCACCGCGACGGGTCGAGCAGGAGCCGATCCCGCCATCTGCGCCCGTCCCTGCCCCCGGCGCGCCGCGACGGTGATGTCCGATACCGACTTCTCGCGGAGGCTCGTCATGACCATTCGACGGGGCAGCTGCCTTTGCGGAGCTCGAAGCTACGAGATCGAAGGCGACCTCGACGGCGTCTGGATGTGCCACTGCTCCTTGTGCCGCAAGGTCTCCGGCGGCAACGGGATCGCGATCCTGATCGTGCCCCGGGAGAGGTTCCGCTGGGTTCAGGGCGCCGACCACGGCCACACCTACGAGCTCCGTCCCACGTACTCGGTCACCCGGTGCACAACCTGTGGCTCACCCCTGCCCCTCGAGGAGGACGAGACCCACATCTACCTCCCCGCCGGGTCGCTCGACGACCCGCTGGGGGTCGGGGTCACGCACCACATCTTCTGCGCCTCGAAGGCCGATTGGGACTTCGACGCCGCCACGGTGCAACACCACGACCGGCACGCTACCGACTCTCGATGAGCGGAAGAAATCCCCGTCCGTCAGGTGACGCCGCCGGCGGATTTCCGGAGATCGGTGGCAGGCATCACGATCTCACTTTCTTCCTCTCGCTCAGCCGGCCGCGAGCCGAACCGGTCGACGAGGAGGACGGCGCCACGGGTGAAGGTGCTCACGAGACGAAGTCTGCACCTTTGGGGACGTGGCGCTTCCGGCGCCACCTCGACCGAGGGTCGCGTTGCGCCGTCGCCGATGGCTACTCGATCTCGAAGCTCATGAGCTCGACGGGGATGACGTCGCTCTCGCGGGCCCAGACGAACCAGGTGCCGCTAGTGATTCCGCTGACGCCGCACTTGAAGGTCGAGTCGTCCTCCCCCCAGTCGGTGCCGTCGCTCTGGTTGCTGTCCATGCCCCGGTCGTCGAAGTCGACGGTGAAGTCGCCGGTGTCGGTGCAGCTGTCCTCACCTTCCATGTACCCGAAATTCCACTGGTCGCCGAGGGGCAGGAAGGCACCGGCGATCAGGTCGCGGCGGGCGACGGGGGGTAAGGTCTGCCCGGCGCCGTTGTTCTCCTCGAAGCAGCACTGCTCGTCGGTCCCCGTGGTGATCTCCACGTACCAGTCGTTGTCGTAGAACACCAGGTCGACGGTGAAGGGCCCGGTCGCGCCGCCGTTGCGGCACGAGAATCGAATGTCCTCGTCGCCGCCAGACATCAGCGGGCGCAGACCGTCCCAGATCCCGGTGTGGGGTCCGGTCGGGCTGAGGGTGGTCAGGTCGGAGTAGTAGGCCGAGGCCTCGTCGTTGAAGGTCTGGTCGAGCGTGGAACCGACCAGCGTCCAGCCGCCGCCGTCCGAGGTCATGTCACAGTAGACGTCAACCGGCGGGTTGCCGCCGGCACCGTCCGGATCGATGGTGTAGACACCGTCTCCCGTCGAGCCTCCTGCCATCAGGACATGGAGGCAGGACGTTTCCTGGGCCACGGCAGCGCTCGGTGCCGAGAGCGAGACAACCGCCGCGCCGATGATGGTGATGATCACTGCCGGGCCGTGAAAGCGCATCGGAACCTCCTATGCTTCCTTCTGAGACAATCATAAACCAGGTGGTGGCGATTGCGGTGGACGGTCGGCCTCGGCTCCGGCGTGTTTCTTCTCGACGCCCTCGTCGTCCCCGCCTTTCCGAGCGGTGCCGCCCGCTCCGGGGTGTTCGACCCCATCTCCTCGTCACTCGCGCAGGCCACCGGATCGCGGCCTCCGTCGCCCTCACCCGGCCGTCCGTGCGTCGCTCCGGCCGCGAGCCAGCGAGGCCAGGATTCCGACGGCGCAGAGCGCGGCGAAGATCGTGAACGCGGTCCGCATCCCGGCGACGAAGGCGTCCGCAGTGGCGGCGTCGACCTCGGCCTCGCCGAGGTGCGCCTTCAGGATCAGCATCACCGCGCCCATCGACAGGGTCATGCCGACCTGGCGCATCGTACCCACCACGGCACTCGCGACGCCGTAGACCGCCGGTTCCACGGCGTTCATGATCGCCTTGGTGTTGGGCGAGGAGAACAAGGCGAAGCCGACGCCGAGGAAGACGAGGCAGGCGATCACCCAAGCGAGCGGCGTGTCGCGCCCGACCAGGTTGAGCAGCGCCACGCCGGCGAAGCACAGCGCCATGCCGATCGAGGCGACGGTGCGCGGCTCGACCCGGTCCGAGAGGCGGCCGGCCCACGGCGACAGCAGCGCCTGGACGAGGGGCTGCGCCACCAGCACCAGACCCGCCTGCTGGGGCGAAAGGGCTCGGACCTCCTGGAGGTAGAGGCTGAGCAGGAAGGTGACCGCGAAGGTGGCGGCGTAGTTGATCAGCGCCGCCAGGCTCGAGAAGGCGAACACCCGGTTGTGCCGGAACAGCCCGATGTCGAGAAGCGGATCGACCCGTCGGGCCTCGTACGCCACGAAGCCGACCATGCCGATCAGGCCGGCCGCAACCAGCGCCGTAGCCCCGGGCCCGGGCAGCCTGGCCAGGCCGAGGACGGTCAGCGCCAGCGACGCGGCGAAGGCACCCGCCCCGACCCAGTCGAAGCGGGCGCCGGCGGCATCGGCCCACTCGCCCCGGAGCACGACGGCGATCAGCGCCACGAGGAACAGGCCCACCGGCACGTTGAGGCCGAAGATGAAGCGCCACCCGAGGCTGCCGGTGATCAGACCGCCGACGAAGGGCCCCGTCGACAGGCCGAGGTAGACGGCGGCGACGTTGATCACGAGCACCCGGCCGCGCTGCTCGCGCGGGTAGACCGAGATCAGGATTGCCATGCCGGTGGCGAAGATCATCGAGGCGCCAAAGCCCTGCAGCCCGCGGCCGGCGATCACCGCCGCCCCCGAGGGGGCGACCGCGATCAGCGCCGAGGCGAGGGTGAACACGACCACACCGGCGCCGTACAGCCGGCGCCGCCCGTAGATGTCGCCCAGGCGACCGAAGGGGATCGCGAAAGCGGACGCGCTGATCAGGAAGGCCATGTTGACCCAGCCGAGCGCGACCGGGGTCATGCCGAACTCCCGGCCCAGCGACGGCAGGGCGACGTTGACCGACGAGCCCATGAAGGGGCCCAGGAACGAGGTCAGCATGGCGACCACCAGCGCCGCCCGGCGCACCCGCAGCTCGCCTTCGGTCGTGGATTGACCGCGGACGCCGCGACCCCGTTCGCTGCCGCTTGCCCGCACGTGCTCCTCCTCGATCATGACGGTGCCATGCGAAGCGCGACGGCATCGGCTTCGCTCATCCGGAACGACTGCCACGCGAGACCCTCGCTGCTGACGGGAACGCCTGAGATCAAGGGACCGCGCGGGCGCGAAGGAGGCAGTCGATCGCCGAGACCGTCCCCTGCTCGGTCTCCACCGGTCGTCGGCGCGTGCCCGCCCTTTCGATTTCGAAGCCGGTCAGCAGGCCGGCGATCTCCTGGGCGTCGTAGAGCACCTCGGGGCTGCGAGGCCCGCCGTGTCCCCGCTCCAGGTTGGTGCGGTCGTGCCCGATGAGCAGGAAGGTCCCGCCGGACGCCACCGCCCGGGCCGCGCCGTCGACCACGCCCGCCATCTCGGGCGGCGGCAGGTGCAGGTAGAGCAGCAGCACGAGATCGAAGGCCGCGGGCTCCGGCCGGTACCCGGTGAGGTCGGCACGGACGGTCTCGATGCCGACCTCGCGCTCGGCCGCGATCCGGCGCGCCTTCTCCAGGGCGACCTCGGAGAAGTCGACCGCCGTCACCCGCCAGCCCCGCTCGGCGAGCCAGATCGCGTTCCGGCCTTCGCCCGCGCCCAGGTCCAGCGCCCGCCCGGGCGCCAGGTCCGCCACCTCCTCGACCAGGAAGCGGTTGGGCTCGGCCGACCACACGAGCCCCTTCTCACGGTAGCGGCGATTCCAGTCCTCGCGATCCACCAGGAGAGTGTACCGAAATCGCGGGTTAGCCCCGATTCGGTGCGGATGTCACGGGTTCCACCTCCACGATTGCCGAGCGGACAATCGCGACCTACATTGGTCGCAAGGCCATGAGGAGATTCCTGAGCCTCGTCGTTCTGGTGGCGGTAGCCTTGGTGTGGGCGCCGGCGGACGCGATCGGATCTCCCCCAGCCGTGGTGTCCACCGAGCCGGCCAACGGTGCGACCGGGGTGGCCCCGGACCTCCCCCAGATCGTGCTCACCTTCGACAAGGGGATGTCCGGGGGTTACAGCTTCACCGGGCTGTCGGGCGGTTGGGGCGGCCAGTGGTCCCAGGACCAGCGGTCCCTCACCCTGTCGCGGCCGCCGGCCTTGCCGCCGTGGAGCGACGGCACGATCGTCACGATGGTCCTCAACCCGCCTCCGTACCTGTCCTTCGGCGACCTGGAGGGGACCCCTCTCGGGACCTACTCCTTCAGCTTCACGGTCGGCGCCGCCGTTCCAGGGGCTCCCACCGTCGTCGAAACGGCGCCGGCCAACGGAGCGACCGGCGTGTCGACCAGCCTTCAGAGCCTCGTCATCACCTTCAGCGAGACCATGGGCGACGGCGTCAGCCTGTCGGCTTCGGGGCCCTGGCTGCTGTCGGGCACGACGCCCCTGACCTGGTCCGCCGACCGCCGGACCCTGACGGTTTCCCGCGATGACCTGCCGGCCGAGCTGCCCCGGTCGTCGGTTGTCTTCCTGGTTCTCAACCCGAGCGGCGACGGCTTCGGCGACCCCGCCGGAAACCCCCTCGGCACGTACAGCTTCTCGTTCACGACCGCGGCGCCGGCTCCGGAAGATCCACCCGAGGTCGTCGACACCGATCCGGCCGACGGTGCGCGCGACGCCGGTCGCTTCCTGCAGACCTTCTCGATCACCTTCAGCAAGGCTATGCAGCCCGGTCACGCCATCGTCTGCGACGCCGGCGGCTGGGACCTCGACGGCTCGGCCATCGCCTGGTCGCCCGACCGCCGCACCCTCTCGATCACCCGCCCCCAGGACGACCGGTTGCTGCCGGCCGGCACGACCTTCAGCTTCGTCCTCAACCCTCCGGGCTCGCAGGGTTTCGTCGACGTCGACGGCAACCCCCTCTCCACCACGTCGGTGAGCTTCACGGTGGAGACGCCGAGCCGGCTGATCAAGGTCGCCCCCGAGGACTCGACCCGGGACTTCTCCTGGCCCTACTACCTCTGGATCCCAGGCGGGCTCGAGGGCTCGACGGCCCTGCTCGTCGAACCCAACAACACGGGAACCGTCAGCGACGTCGAGCAGGTCCACGACAGCTCGGCGCTGTCCCTGCTCGGCTGGCGGGCCTCCTTCGCCGCCCGGCTCGGCGTACCGCTGCTGGTCCCGACCTTCCCGAGGCCGAGGTCGCACTGGACGGTCTACACCCACGCTCTCGACCGCGACTCCCTGGTCACGACCATGGAGGGGATCGAGCGCATCGATCTCCAGCTCCTCGAGATGATCGACGATGCGCGGCAGCGCCTGGGCGCCCTCGGCATCGAGGTGCCGGAAAAGGTTCTGATGATGGGGTTCTCGGCGTCGGGGCAGTTCACCAACCGCTTCGCCATCCTTCACCCGGAGCGGATCCTCGCCGCCGCGGCGGGCTCCCCCGGCGGCTGGCCCCTCGCCCCCGTCGACCGCTGGCAGGGCGAGACCCTCGACTACAACGTCGGCATCGCCGACGTCGAGACGCTGGCCGGGATCGACATCGACCCGGCGGAGCTGCGCGCCGTTCCCCTGCTCCTGTACATGGGCAACGCCGACACCAACGACTCGGTGCCATTCTCGGACGGCTACGACCAGAACCAGCGGGAGCAGGTCAACCGGCTGTTCGGCACCACCCCCGTCGAGCGCTGGCCCCACGCCGAGGCGATCTACGCGGCCGCCGGGATGAATGCCACCTTCCGCCTCTACCCGGGGATCGGCCACACCATCAGCAACCAGATGTTCGACGACGTCGCCACCTTCTTCACCGGGCACCTCAGGCCCTCCCGCACGCTGGCGGTCCGCAAAGCGGGCAGCCGTGTCGCACCTTGAGAGGCTCTCCGACTCCCTCTCGATGACCCGATGAAGCGGCGGCCCGCAGCACACTCGCTGCCTCCTCGAAAACGAACGGGTGTGGGCGATCGGCAGGCGATTCTCCACGTCCGCCGGCAACGCGGCCACCGTCAATCCGTGCATCGATCGGCCCACGTGGGATAATCGCACCATGATCCCGAGAGCCGCAGGGCTCGCGAGCCTCGTGCTCCTCGTCGCCGCCCTGACAGCTCCCGGTCCGGCCCAAGCCGAGACCTCGGAGCTACCGCGGGAGAAGGACCGCTGGATCCGGGTCGACTCGGAGCACTTCACGGTTTTCAGCAACGCTGGCGAGGCCACCGCCCGCTCGGCGGCGCTCGACCTCGAGACGCTCCGGCACGTGCTCGGGATGCTGTTCGAGAACATGCGCCTCGAGTCCCCGGTGCCGACCTCGATCTACGTCTTCGACAGCCCGAAGGCCTTCGCCCCGTACCGCCTCTACTACCGGGGCGAGCCGACCAAGCTCGCCGGGTTCTTCTCGTCGCGGCCGCTGGGCAACTACGCCGCCATCGTCAGCCAGTTCGCCCGTGACGACATCACCAACACCATCTACCACGAGTACATCCACTCGCTGCTCGACACCAACCAGGCCGAGCTGCCGCTGTGGCTCAACGAGGGCTTGGCCGAGCTCTACTCGACCTTCGAGGTGGTCCGGGGAACGGCCCGGATCGGCAATCCCGTCGGGCCCCACCTGCTGTGGCTGAGGAGTCACGGCCTGATCCCTCTCGAGGAGCTGTTCGCCACCGGCCGGAGCTCGCCCGAGTACCACGAGGGCCACCGCCGCGGCAGCTTCTACGCCCAGTCCTGGGCGCTGACCCACATGCTCGTCATCGGCCAACCCGAACGCCAGCCCCAGCTGACGAGCTTTCTCCGGCTCCTGCGTCGGGGCGTCAATCTCGACACCGCCTTCGAGCAGGCCTTCGGGACAACCTACGACGAGCTCGCAAGAGAGCTCCGCCGCTACGTCCAGGGACGCCGGTTCGCCTACTCCTTCGTGCCCGTGGACGAGATGCCGGCCGTCAGCACCTCGGCCACGCCGCTCGGCTACGCCGACACCCTGGTCCGCCTAGGCGATCTCCTGATCAGCGCGGGCCCCGAGCGGGCCGAGCTCGCCGCCGAGCACTTCCGCGCCGCCCTCGCCATCGACCCTCACCACGGCCTGGCGCTGGCCGGCCTCGGCGAGCTCGACGACATCGCCGGCCGAGCGTCCGACGCGCTGGCCCGCTACGAGCAGGCCGCCGAGCTCGCGCCGGACGACTTCCGCGTCAACTTCCTCCTCGGCAGCCGACTCAGCCAAGGCCTGTCAGAGCAGTCCGAGGGCGAGCCGCGGCGGATCCAGGCCGAGCGAGCCCGCAAAGCCCTGGGCCGCGCCGTTACCCTGCAACCCGACTTCGCCCAGGCCTGGGCCGATCTCGGCTACACCTTTACCTGGGACGAGGAGCCCGACCCCGCCGGCGTCGAGGCGCTCCAGACCGCTCACAGGCTTCTGCCCAAGCGCGCCGACATCGGCTACAACCTGGTCCTGGTCCAGGTCCGCCGCAACGACCGTGAGGGCGCCGAGGCGACCATCGCCCGGATGAGGGCGGCCGGCGTCCGTCCGACGACCCTCGAGTCGGCGTCGGAACTCCTCTTCGAGATCGACCTCAGACATGCCCGCGCTCTCGCTGCGGAGGGACGACGAGACGAGGCGGTGGCGGTGCTGAAGACGGTCGAGGCCGCCACCACGAGCTCGGTGCTGCGCCAGCGCGTCGGCAGCGACATCGAGCGACTCGAGCCGATCGAGCCGCCCGACGACGGTTTCGTCGAGCGATACAACGAGGCGGTACGGATCCTCAACACGGGCGACCTCGAGGCGGCGGTCGCGGCCCTCGAATTCCTCGAGGCATCGGCCACCACCGCCGACCAGGCTTCGGCCGCCCGCACCGTGCTCGAGCGGACCCGAACCTACGGCGACTTCAGGCGGCGGGCCGAGGAGGCGCTCCGGCTCGCCAACTCGCTCCGCACCGACGAGGCCATCGCCCTGCTCTCCGAGCTCGAGGGCGAGGCTCCGGACGAGGTCCAGCGGCAGGCGGTCGCGTCGCTGCTCGCCAGGCTGCGCGCCAGCCGTGACTTCGAGCGCCGCTACGCCCTGGCCGCCGACGAGGTCAACGCCGGAAACTACGGGGCGGCCATCGCCCTGCTCGAGCCGCTGCTCGTGGAAGCGCCGGACGAGCGTCGGCGGGTCAGGATCGAGCGCCTCCTCGCGGACCTCTACGCGATCCGGGACGAGTAGTTGCAGGCGGCGCCCGGTTTCCGGAACTCGCGAAACCCCTTCAGGAGTCGGCCCCGCCTTGTCGGGGAGCACCTCCGGCTGGTCGGCGACTCCCCCCTGAGCGCCCGACCGCCTCCATTTCGCGTGGCACCCGGCCGTCGCGTCGCCGTCGCCGACTACCTCAGCACCACGTAAGGCACCCGGACCTCGTTGGCGAGGCGTTCGAGCTCCGGTAGGTCCTCCGCCAGGATGGCGTCCAACGCTGCCTCCTGCTCGGCGAGCAGCCGCCCGAGATCCTCGTCCACCTCGAGCATGCCCTGGGTCGGGGGGCCGTCGTGGTCCATCGAGGTGTAGAACAGCCAGCTCAGCCGCGAGTACAGCTTGGCGCCCCCGCTTCGACCGGCCAGGATGTCGTAGGTCACCTCGGCGTGGGGGTTGTGGATCGCCTCCTCGACGGCGTCGAGCTTGTCGAGGCACTGCTTTCCGAACGCCACCAGCTCGGCGGCGTTGGGATCCGAGGCGAGCCGAGCGTTGCGGTCCTCGAGCTGCTCCCGGATGCCGCGGATCGCCACCGCCATGTCGACGATCTTCGCCATCCGCTCCCGGACGCCGAGGGCGAAGGCGTGCTGCGCCGCCAGGTCGGCGGCCGAGGCCGTCGAGCGCGGGTCGGTCTCCACCCGGAGCGGCTGGGTCGAGGTCCTGCCCTCCACCGTCAGGCGCAGGGTGTAGTCCCCGGGCGGCACCAGCGGTGCCGGCCGCGGCGACCCGGTGTCGATGCGCGAGCCGGGGACCCACGGCGGCTCGGCGTGGGCGAGGTCCCAGGCGGTGCGGTTGAAGCCGGCCTTGGTCCCGAGCTTCGGAACCGGCTTCGACTCGGGGTCCCACTCCGGGTGGTCGGGGGCGGTGAAGGGCGGGTCGAGGGTGCTGCTGAGGCGGCGCACCACCTCGCCGTCGGCATCGAGGACCTCGAGGGTGATCTCGCCCTCGGGCTCGGCGGCCAGGTGGTAGGTGACGAGGGCGCCTTTCGGGGGATTGGCGCCGGCGCCGTCGTCGCTGCCGTACGCCGCGGCGGCGTACCGCCAGCGCACCGCCGGCAGCGGCGCGAAGAGGTGCTCGTCGGCGGCCGAGATCGCCGCCGACATCTCCCGGACCGGCGTCAGGTCGTCGAGGATCCACGCCGAACGGCCGAGGGTCCCGACCACGAGGTCGTCGCCGGCCACCACCAGGTCGACTACCGCGACCGTGGGCATGTTCAGGCGCAGCGACTGCCAGCCGGCGCCGTCGTCGCGCGACACCATGACGCCGCGTTCGGTGCCGAGGTACAGCAGGCCCCGCCGGCGCGAGTCCTCGCGCACCACGTGGAGGTAGACCTCGGGGTCGAGGCCGGCGCTCAGGCTCGTCCAGGTGCGGCCGAAGTCCGCGGTCTTGAAGACGTACGGCGTCTCGTCGTCAAGCCGGTGGGCGTCGGCGACGAGGTAGGCCACGCCGGCGTCCCACCGGGAGGCCTCGATGGCGTTGACGGTCGCCCACTCGGGGAGGCCCGTCGGCGTCACGTCGGTCCAGCTCCCGCCACCGTCCCGGGTCAGGTGGACCAGGCCGTCGTCGGTGCCGGCCCAGATCAGCCCCGCCTCGACCGGCGACTCGGCGATCGCGAAGATCGTGTTGTAGAACTCGACCCCGGTGTTGTCGCCGGTGATCGGGCCGCCGGACCACCCCTGCTTGGCCGGATCGTCGCGGGTCAGGTCGGGGCTGATCGCCTGCCAGCTCTGGCCGCCGTCGTCGGTCCTGAAGAGCACGTTGGCGGCGTGGTACACGACCTTGGCGTCGTGGGGCGAAACCAGGATTGGCGCCGTCCACTGGAAGCGGTAGCGGAGATCGCCCGCGCCGTGGCCCGAGCCGTTGTCCGGGAAAATCCCGACGTGTGGCGCCTGACCGGTACGCCCGTCCCAACGCGAGATGAAGCCGAGGTACTCGCCGGCGTAGACGACGCTCGGGTCCGACGGATCGGCGACCACGTGCCCGGCCTCGCCGCCGCCGACCGAGTGCCAGTCGGAATACAGGATCCCGCCGCCGTGGAGGCTGTTGCTCGGCCCGGAGACCGTTCCGAAGTCCTGCAGGCTGCCCATGACCCGGTAGGGCCGCGAGGTGTCCACCGACAGGCGGTAGAACTGCGAGATCGGCAGAGCCGGCCGCAACCAGCTGTCGCCGCCGTCGCGCGACAGCGAGACGCCGGCGTCGCTGCCGACGATCATCCGCCGGCTGTTCAGCGGGTCGATCCAGACGTCGTGGTAGTCCCAGCCGCCGCCCTTGACCGCGCGCACGCTGCGGCCACCGTCGCTGGTCTTGAGCATGGCGACCTGGGGCAGCCACACCACTTCGGCGTTCGCCGGGTCGACGGTCAGCGTCGTGTAGTACCAGGCGCGCTGGCGGATCCCACGCGACGGGTTGACGCGCTCCCACGTCCCGCCGCCGTCATCGGAGCGGAAGAGGCCGCCGTCGACGGCCTCGATGAGCGCGTAGACGCGGCTCGGCTCGCTGGGCGCCACCCGGACGCCGACCCGGCCCCAGATGCCGTCGGCCAGGCCGTCGCCCTCGAGCCGGGTCCAGCTGTCGCCGCCGTCGCGCGACACGTAGAGGCCGCTGCCGGGCCCACCCGAAGTGAAACCCCACGGCGACCGCCTGGTCTGCCACAGCCCGGCGAACAGGATCCGCGGGTTGGTGGGGTGGAAGCTCACGTCGGAAGCCCCCGTGTCGGGATCCACGAAGAGCACCTTCTGCCAGGTCGCACCGCCGTCGGTGGTCCGGAACACCCCGCGGTCGGGCCCCGGGCCGAAGGGGCTGCCGAGGACCGCGGCGAAGGCGACATCCGGGTTGTCCGGGTGCACCGCCATGGTCCCGATCTGGCCCTCGGCGGACCACACCTGCTGCCAGGTCTCGCCGCCGTCGGTCGAACGGTAGATGCCGTTACCCTCGGCGACGTTGCCGCGGATGTTGGCCTCGCCGGTGCCGACCCAGACCACGTTCGGGTCGGAGGGCGCGACCGCGATCGAGCCGATGGACGACACCGGCTGGTCGTCGAAGACCGGCTTCCAGACGGTCCCGCCGTTGACCGACTTCCAGACACCGCCGGCCGACGTGGCCGCGTAGTAGGTCAGGTCGTCGCCGGGGACGCCGGCGACCCGCGAGATCCGGCCGCCCGCCGCTGGGCCGATGAGGCGGTACTCGAGGCCGCGGAACGGCCCTTCGCGCCCCTCGGTGTCCACGGTTTCGGCCGCGAAAACCGCGGCCGCGATGAGCAGCACAAACAGGACTGACAGGATGCTTCTTCTGGCGGTCATTCTCCCCTCCCCCTCTCGAGACCCCGAGCGCCTGACGCCCCCCGGGTCGCCTTCGAACCGCGCCGTCTCGGCTGCGTCCCGACGACCCCGCTCCGGTCCGCGCCGTGTGCTCGCGGGTCGGATCCGAGGATCCGGGCGAGCGCCACGCCGTTGACGGGACCGACATCAGGTCGCCTTCCGATCATCGATCGATGGGGACCCCGGCCCCCCGCCGAGAAGGTAGCACGTCGCTGCCGTTGCTCCACCTTCTTGACACGCCCCGGCCGTGATCGCGTCCCCGTCCGCCCACTCTGCCGCGCGATCCGGGGCGGTCCCGACGAATCGACATCCAACTGAGACCGACTCCTAGTTCCGAGGCATCGTCCCCGAGGCCGCGCCGCTCTCCCTGGAATCCCAGAGCACCGCCTTGTATAGTCGTGCGGCGGCTATCACGATCGACCGAGGAAGGAGGCAGTCGCGATGACTCGAAACCTTGAAACCGGGTTCCTGGCGCTGGTGCTCGCGGTGGCCGGTCTGGCCCTTGCCGTTCCAGCCGGGGCCCAAGACGCCCAGGGCGAGGACACCAAGCAGACCGCCACGTTCGACACCCCCACCCCCAGCGGCATACCGGCGGAGCAGGAGGCGCTGCTTCGTGCCTTCCTGGCACCGAAGCTGGATCGCTCCGACGAGGGCCTGGTCATGACCGTCGACCCGGACGGCGGGATCAGCATGGACCCCCAGGGTCGGCTCCAGTCGGTCGTCCTGGCCCGAATCGGCGAGGACGGCAGGCTCCAGGTCTACTCCTTCGACGAGCTCGAACCGGCCATACACTTCCTGACCTTCGAGATCCCGACGCCGCAGCCGGCTGGCGGCGAGACCGCGGTCGAGTGAGGGGGCAGCCATGAGAAGAGCAAGCTTGCGCGCACTGCTGCTTCCCGCGATTCTCCTGCTCGCGGCACCGGCCCTGCACGCCGCCGACGTGGTCATCGTCAACATGGACAGCGCCGGTGAGGGGTTCAACGACCCCAGCGCACCCGACCCGGCCATGGCCTGCCCGGCGGGGATGAACCTCGGCCAGTGCCGCCTCGCCTGCGCCCAGGCCGCGGCCCAGGCCTGGGCCGACCAGCTCGACAGCGCCGTCGAGGTGCGGGTGTATGCGAAGTTCGACCCGATGAGCTGCGGCGTGCTCGGCTCGTCCTTGCAGCTGAGCCCGTCGGCGAACTTCCCGGGGGCGCACCTGAGCAACACCTGGTACCAGCGCCCGCTCGCCGATGCGCTCTCGGGAACCGACCGCAATCCGGGGCAACCCGACCTGCAGCTGACATACAACAGCGACTACGACAACGGGGTCTGCACCGGCGGGCCCTGGTACTACGGCACGGACGCCAACCCCGGCCTGACCGGCGCGCTGCTGTTCTACCCGGTGATCCTGCACGAGATGGCCCACGGCCTCGGCTTCGCGAGCTTTGTCAACAAGAGCACGGGCGCCTGGTACGGCGGCCTGCCGGACATCTTCGCCACCTTCATTCTCGACGCCACCGCCGGGCAGCGCTGGACCGCGATGACCGACACGCAGCGGTACAACTCGATCCGCAACAACCTCGGGGTGGTCACCGACGGCGCCAACACCAAGGTCGGGGCCGACAACTTCCTGACCGGCTTCGACGTCAACCTGGTGGTGAACAGCGGCGCCGCCGCCGGCATCTACCTCGGCCGCGGCGCACTCTTTGGCGCGGGCTGGGGCAACACCGACGGGGTCACCGGCACGATGCAGGTCGTCAACGACGGCGCCGGTGCCAGCACCACCGACGGCTGCGAGCCGCTGGTGGGATTCACCCCCGGCCGCGTTGCCTTCATCGACCGCGGCAACTGCCAGTTCGGCGTCAAGGCCCTCAACGCCGAGCAGGCCGGCGCCAGCGGCGTGGTCGTCGCCGACAACGTCGTGGGCGCCCTCACCAACATGGCTCCAGGAACGGTGGGGCGGCAGGTGACGATCCCGACCATCTTCATCACCAAAGCCGACGGCGACGCGATCCGGACCACCCTGCCGCAGAGCGTCACCTACGAGGTGCTCACCGTGTGGGGGATGCACACCAACGGCTTCCCGCTGCTGTACACGCCGACGACCATGGAGCCCGGCTCCAGCGTGTCCCACTTCGACGTGTCGGCCGGGCCCAACGCCTTGATGGAGCCGGTCGTCAACGACGACCTCTGGGACGACCTCGACATGACCGTGGGCGTCTTCAAGGACGAGGGCTGGACCGTCATCGTCGGCGGGCTGTTCGCCGACGACTTCGAGACCGGAAACACGGGCGCCTGGTCCGTCACCGTGCCCTAGCCGGGGCGGACACGATCGGACGTTTCGGCGGCGCCCCTCGGGGCGCCGCTTTCGTTCACTCGGCAGTGTATGGATTACACGGCGGACGGACGACCGAGGGGGTGACCAACGAGCCTCCAAAGCCGCCGGAATGCCTGCGTGTCCCGGCCTCCGTGGCGTGGGTGGACGCGTCCCACCGACCTGGCATCGGCCTTGCTTCGATCTGACTCCAAACTCTACCAAAGGAGGTACCCCATGAATTGGGATCGCGTTGACGGGAATTGGAAGCAGCTCAAGGGAGACGTCCAGCGACAGTGGGGCAAGCTGACCAACGACGATCTCGACGTCATCGAGGGCAACCGTAAGAAGCTGGTCGGGAAGCTGCAGGAGCGGTACGGCGTCGCCACGGACGAAGCCGAGCGCCAGGTCGACACCTGGCAGCCCCGGGAACCCCGTCGAGCCTGACTCGGCGCCCCTAGGAGCTCTTCGAGTTGGCGCGACGCGCCTCCCTCCTATCCCGCGTCGCGCCTCCTCCGCCGCCGTTTCCGGACGGCGGCCTTTTCCGTCCACCCAAGGGGTCACGACGTGGCGGCCGATTGAGAATGGGCAACGACCGGGAGATGACGGATGATTTCGGACGAATCGCGCGATCACCTGGAGCGACTCGTAAGCTGGACAAGGGGATCGAGGTCGTCGTGCTGGTGGCGTGCCTGTTCCTCGTCGCCGCAGCCCGGGGCTTCATCGAGATCGCCGACGAGGTCATGGAGGGCGACACCCATCGGACCGACCGCGCGGTGCTGCTCTCGATGCGTCACTCCGACGACGTCAGCGATCCTATCGGGCCGCTCTGGTGGACGTCACGCGGGCTTCACTTCGGAAGCGTCGAGAGAAACCGGTCGGCTTCGGCGATGGAGTTGATCTTGCCGATTCGCTCGTGGACGTCCTCGGCTCGCCCCTCGGCGTCGTCGAAATCACCCTTGAGCTTGTCGTAGACCTTCTCGAGGTCGTCCGCGTCGACGTCGTAGAGGCCGCGGAGCCGATCGAGCGCGTCCTCGAAATCATCGGCCACGTGACGTTGCCTTCACCAGGGGGAAATCACGCGTTCCGTGTAGATCTTACAATCCAGTGGCTGAGAGTTGACCTCGCCCTTTTCAGCCCGAGCCTCGTCTTGAGAGGACGACGTCGCCAGCTCCGGTGGGCTTTTCCGGGGATCCCCCGATCGCGGTCCCCCGCAGTACCGCGGAGGATCTCCCGCGGAGGATCCGGAGTCATTGAACCTGCGATTCGTGACCTACAACATCCACCGGGCGATCGGCGTCGACCGCCGGTTCCGCCCGGGACGCATCGTCGAGATCCTGCGCCACCACGAACCCGACGTCGCGCTCCTGCAGGAGGTCGACCAGGGCGCTCCGCGCTCGGGCCGGCTCGATCTCGGGCGCGAGATCGCCGACGCCGTCGACTACCCTCACCTCGCCATCGGCCACAACGTCAAGCTGCGGCGCGGTCGGTACGGCAACGCCACGCTCAGCCGGTTCCCGATCACCCGGGAACGCAACATCGACCTCACCGTGGATCGGCGCAAGCGGCGGGGCTGCCAGCACACCACCCTCGACCTCGGCGCCGACCGGACGCTGGAGGTTTTCAACCTCCACCTCGGCCTGTCGGCGCGGGAGCGGGAGCGCCAGATCGGGATCCTGGTTCGATCCCCCGAGTTCGCCTGCACCCGCGACGCCGGGCCGTGCGTCGTGGCCGGCGACTTCAACGACTGGCGCTCACGGCTGCGTGTCATCTTCACCGAGATCCTCGGGTTCCGATCGGCATCCGAGCAGCGCGGGCGAACCGGCCACGACATCCCCACCTATCCGTCGCTGTCGCCCCGGGGAGCTCTCGACCGGGTCTACTTCAGCGCGTCCCTGCGGCTCCTCGGCGCACGCCGCTGCAGACTGCGGATTTCGAAGGTGGCGTCCGACCACCTCCCGTTGATCGTCGACCTCGAGCTCGATCCGAACGACGGCTGATGGGGCGCCGCAACCGGCTCGCCACTCCCCGGGCAGCGCTATCATCTCCGGCATGAAGCACTCCCTCCTCGTCATCATGACTCTGGTCGCCCTGACAACCCTCAACCCCGTGGTCGCCGATGCCGCCAAGGTCGCTGCGAAGAACGCCGAGGCCGACGACGGCCCCGCGACGCTGGGGAAGGTCACCCTCGAGGGGCTGGCCTTCCGCAGCATCGGGCCCGCCATCACCGGCGGCCGGATCATCGACATCGAGGTCAACCCGCGAGACTCCTCGGAGTACTACGTCGCGTCGGGCCACGGCTCGCTGTGGAAGACGACCAACCGGGGCGTCACCTTCACACCGGTCTTCGACGCCCAGTCGTCGTTCTCGATCGGCGCGGTCACCCTGGACCCGTCGAGCCCGAACGTGGTGTGGGTCGGCACCGGCGAGAACAACGCCCACTCCTACCTGGTCCCCGGCGACGGGGTCTACCGCAGCGACGACGGGGGCAAGACCTGGACCAACAAGGGGTTGGAGGCGTCGCAGCAGATCGGCGAGATCGTCGTCCACCCGGAGGACCCGGACACGGTCTGGGTCGCGGCCTACGGTCCTCATCGCCGCTCCGGCGGCGACCGCGGGGTCTACAAGAGCACCGACGGCGGCGAGACCTGGAACAACGTGCTCCGCCCGAGTGACCACACCGGGTGCTGGCAGCTGCACATGGACCCGCGCGACCCGGACGTCCTGTATGCCGTCGCCCACCAGCGGCAGCGCTACCTGACGACCATCGTCACCGGCGGCGACGAGAGCGGGATCCACAAGACCACCGACGGCGGCGAGACCTGGAGCCGGCTCGAGGGTGGCTTCCCGCAGAAGATGGTCGGCCGGATCGGAATGGACATCTCGCCGGTGGACCCGGACGTGCTGTTCGCGATCGTCGACGCCAAGGAGAAGAAAGACCGCGGCACCTGGCGCAGCGACGACGGCGGCGCCAGCTGGACGAAGACCAGCGACACCGTCACCGCCTACACCTTCTACTTCCAGCGGATCGTCTGCGACACCGAGAACATCGACCGCGTCTACGTCCTCGACATCTTCAACAAGGTCAGCATCGACGGCGGCAAGACCTGGGCGCGGCTCGGCGAGGATCGCAAGCACGTCGACAACCACGCCCTGTGGATCGACCCAAGCGATAGCCGGCACATGCTGTCGGGCAGCGACGGCGGCGTCTACGAGACCTTCGACCGGGGCGCCGCCTGGCACTTCAAGCCCAACCTGCCCATCGCCGAGTGCTACAAGGTCACCGCCGACACCGCCGAGCCCTTCTACAACGTCTACATCGGGACCCAGGACAACAACAGCCTCGGCGGGCCGTCGCGGACCGTCAACTCGAGCGGGATCACCAACGCCGACTGGACCTTCACCCTGGGCGGCGACGGCTTCGAGACCGTGGTCGACTGGACCGACCCGAGCATCGTCTACTCCCAGTGGCAGTTCGGCAACATTACCCGCTACGACAAGCGCTCGGGGGAGCGGCTCTATCTCCGCGGCTACGAGCAGCCCGGCGCCGAGGCCTACCGCTTCGACTGGGACGCCGCGCTGATCATCTCGCGCCACGACCACAAGCGGCTCTACCACGGCGCACAGATGGTCCTGCGCTCCGACGACCGCGGCGAGTCGTGGCGGGAGATCAGCCCCGACCTGACCCTCGGCGTGCCCACCGAGCTGCACGACCTGATGGAGCGCAGCTGGTCCATCGACGAGATGGTGACCAAGGCCTCCTTCGCCCACATCGTGTCGCTGGCCGAGTCGCCCCTGGACGAGGACCGGCTCTACGCCGGCTCCGGCGACGGCCTGCTCCACGTCACCCACGACGGCGGCGAGACCTGGACGCGCGCCGACCTCGAGGGGCTTCCCGAGTTCGCGAGGATCCACCACATCGTCGCCTCGCCGCACGACGTCGACACGGCCTACGCCGCCTGCCACAACTTCTTCGCCGGCGACTTCAGGCCCTACCTGTACCGGACGACGGACGGCGGCGCCACCTGGAGCGACATCAGCGCCGACCTCCCCGAGGAGCGCGGCTCGACCTACACGGTGGCGGTCGACCCGATCGACCCGAATCTCCTCTTCGTCGGAACCATGGGCGGGGTGTACGTGTCCAACACGCCCGAGATCGCCTGGGTCGAGCTGACCGCCGGGATCCCGGCGTCGGTACAGGTCACCGACATCGACCTCGTGCCCAAGGAGAATGACCTCGTGGTGGCGACCTTCGGCCGCGGGGTCTACATCCTCGACGACTACTCGCCCCTGCGCCACCTCGACGCCGAGACTCTCGCGAGCCCGGCGGCCCTGCTCCCGGTGAGCGACGCGCCGATGTTCGTCGAGGCCGACCCCATGGGCTTCCCGGGAGTCGGCTTCCAGGGCGCGAGCTACTACTCGGCGCCCAACCCCGAGATCGGGGCGGTCATCACCTACTACGTCAAGGACAAGCCCAAGTCGCTGAAGGAGCAGCGCAACGAGGCGGAGAAGAAGCTCCAGGAGGCCGGCGAGGACGTCGAGCTGCCCGACTACGAGCGGCGACGCCGGGAGGCGCTCGAGGAGGACCCCTTCCTGCTGTTCGTGATCTCCGACGCCGACGGCAACCCCGTCCGCACCATCAAGCGCGATATCGAGGCCGGCGTCCGGCGCGTCGTCTGGGACTTCCGCACCAGCCCGGTGGGGCCGATCTCGCTCGAGGGCGAGGGTGAGCCCGTGCCGTGGGACGAGCCGGAGCAGGGGTACATGGTGACCCCCGGCGAGTATCGGGTCGCCATGTACCGCTACCAGGACCGCAAGCTGGAGAAGGTCGGGACGTCCCGGAGCGTGACCTGCGAGCCGCTCAACATCGCCTCGCTACCGGCCGGGGACATCGAGGCCCTCCGCACCTTCAACGAGAAGGTAGCGGCGCTGGCGCGCGCCATCTCCGCCGCCGCCGCCCACCGGGGGCGCCTCGCCGAGCGGTTGCCCTACCTCGAGCGCGCCGCCCTGAGCGTCGGCGCTCCCGAGGAGCGCTGGCTTGTCGAGCTGTCCGAGATCGCCCTCGAGCTGGGCGAGGTCGACGAGGCGCTCACCGGCGACGAGCTGCTGGTCATGGACGAGGGCCAGGCCCGGATGTCGCTCAAGGGCCGCACCGACCTGATCGTCTCATCGCTGTGGACGACGACCTCGGCGCCCACCGGCACCTACGAGCGGGCCTACCGGGAGGCGCACGACAGCTTCGGCGTGGTCCTGGCCGAGCTCGAGCAGGTCGACACCCGCATCAGAGCCCTCGAGGACGAGCTCGAGCGCGCCGGCGCCCCCTACACCCCCGGACGCCTACCGGCGTGGCCGGGCAACCAGGGGTAGGACGGTCGACGGAACCCCGCCGTCGGGCGCCACCCTGACGGACGCCTCCGGTCTGCAGTGAGAGCTGCCGCGGCTCAGGGTGCGGCGACGCTCCAGGCGTCGGAGGTGCCCGACTCGAAGCCGTCGGCGAAGAGGTAGACCTCGCCGGCCATGAAGGGCGGCGACACGGCGGCCATGCGGCCGCGCTGCAACGCGCCGCCGACGTGATCGGGTGCCTGCCACAGCACCGAGATCCGGAAGGCGACGTTGGGCTCGTGGACCACCCCGTCGGCCGCGGCGTCCCAGACGAACGCGGGCTGGGTGCCCGCCGGGCTCGCCACCAGGTTGGTGGTCCACGCCGCGGTCGCGTCACCTGCCCGCTGCCCCGGTCGCTGTCGCGGTCGCTGTCCTCTGAACCTGCAGCCGTCACTGCCGCCTGCCGCTGTCACTGGACCTGAGTTCGGGAACGGAGACGGAGACGGAGACGGGTCGAATCCGACGCCTCCAGCCCATGCAATTCCGGAAGAGCTCAACGTTTTAACGTGGAACGTTCGAACGTGCTAACGTTTCCCCCAATGAAGGACAAGGAGTCGACGCGTCCATGACCGACCACCTGCGTCCGAACGTCACCCACCGCGGGGGTTGCCACTGCGGCCGGGTTCGCTTCGAGGTCGATGCGCCGGCCGAGCTCGAGGTCGAGCTTTGCAACTGCTCGATCTGCTCGATGACCTCGTACCTGCACCTGATCGTGCCGCGCTCGCGCTTCCACCTCCTCCAGGGAAACGACGATCTCACGACCTACACCTTCAATACCGGCGTCGCCAAACACCTCTTCTGCGCGACCTGCGGCATCAAGTCGTTCTACGTGCCGCGCTCCAACCCCGACGGCATCAGCGTCAACGCCCGCTGCCTCGACCCGGGCACCGTCAACGCGATACGCATCCGGGACTTCGACGGACGCAACTGGGAGCAGCATGCCGCGGCGCTCACCCACCTGTCGCGCGACGCCGTGTGACAGCGTCCGCAGGGGGTCTGCCAGAACAGACGGGCGCGCGCCCGTCCGAGCTCCGTCGCGTCCACCGGAAAGTGCAGGGTCATCGTGATCGCGACGCTGCAGTCCCTGGCAGCGGTGCCCGCGACGTCCGCATTCGCCCAGGCCGTGGGTCCGGCCCGCCTGCTGCTGTGCAGCAACCGTCTGGTGGTGAGCTTGCGCCAGAGGCGGGCGACCCCGGAATCGGTGATCGTCACGGTGATCCGGTCGCCGGCTGCGTTACCCTGACGACCGTGAAGGCGGCGATCTTCGACATGGACGGGCTCATCATCGACTCCGAGCCTCTCTGGCGGCTCGCCGAGCGGGAGACCTTCGCCCGGGTTCAGGCCAAGCCCTTGACCCCTCGCTTGGCCTGGCTGGCCAGATAGACCGCCCGGCGCAGCCGGTTGATCCCGCCCAGGGGCCGATGTTCGGCCAGGGCATTCCAGGGTGAGAAGGCCATGGCCTCGCCCTCCGCGGCCAAGGCGCGTCCCTCGGGCGAATCCACGTCCTGCGCCGCAATCGTGAGTGTCGCCACGGGGATCGGCTTGGAAAGCTCTTCGTCCCACTCGACCGAGGTGTCCTCGACCGGCATGGCCACAGGATCCGTCTGGAGTTGAACCCGGAAGTCGAAGACCGCATCCTGCGTTTTCAAATAGTGCGCCAGGGCCTGGCTCAGGTAATCGCCCGACCTGCGCTCTGGCTCCTGCGGCGGCGCTGCCCCATCGAAAAGGGGCACAAGGGAGTATTTGACGGCGTGGCCGCCGGTTGTGCCGGCCGGGCCGAGCCAGTACGGCGAGCCGCTCCAGTACCGCACCAAGGGGCTGGCGACAGTCTTGCTGACGAACTCCAGGACGCTGGTCACATGCCCGGGGTGAGAAAGCGCAAACCAGCCCCCGGCGAGCAGATCGCCCACTACCGGCGTGGCGCGGATGCCGAAGAACTTCACATATTCGGCCGGCGTCCCTAACGGGAAGACAGGCAGGTTGACGGTCAGAAAATCCTGACAGGTCTGGTCGGCGCCGGGAATGGCTGGATCCCCTGCCACATCCAACAGCTTGATGGCCATCCCCCGTGCGGAGGGCTTCCCGTCGGGGTCCATCCTTTCCGAGGAGTTGGAGAAGCGGACGATGGCGTGAAACGAACGATCGCGCTGGTGAAAGACTCCGTGGCTCAGTTCGTCCGCCACGTCGTTGCGGATGGTGAAGACCCCCCGCACACAACCGGTCGCCTTGGCATGTTGGCCCCGGCGCATGTGTCCATCCTGCGGCTTCATGCGCTCGACAGCCACCTTGACCATCTCCTCGATCAGCTCAGCCTCGTCCGGTTCCGGATATTCGCGGTTCAAGTCAGGGTTCATCAGCAGATCCTCCTCGTTCTGCCGCCAGAAGCTCGTTCCTGCAGCGCTCTCAAGTCTTGAGGAATGCCAGCAGGTCGGCGTTGAGCTGGTCTTTGTGGGTGTACCCCAGGCCATGGGGCGCGCCCACATAGATCTTCAGGGTGGCGTTCCGGACCAACTTTGCCGAACGCAGAGACGTGGCGCCGATGGGGACGATCTGGTCGTCGTCGCCATGGATGATCAGCGTCGGCACGTCGAACTGCTTGAGGTCCGCGGTGAAATCCGTCTCGGAGAAGGCCCTGATGCAGTCGAAGGTGTTGTGGGCGCCGGCCTGCATCCCTTGCAGCCAGAACGAGTCGATCGTGCCCTGGGAGACCTGGGCGCCGGGCCGGTTGGCACCGAAGAACGGGCCGCTGGCGATATCCCTGTAAAACTGGGAGCGGTCGGCCAGGGAGCCTGCCCGGCTTTTGTCGAACTTCTCCATCGGCTCGCCATCCGGATTGGCCGCCGTCTTGAGCCGGAAGGGCGGAACCGCCGAAATCAGCCCGATCCTGGCCACCCTGCTCGTGCCGTGGCGGCCGATAAAGCGGGCCACTTCGCCGCCGCCCGCGGAGAAGCCGATCAGGAAAATGTCTCTCAGATCGAGCATTTCGATCAGCTCCGAGAGGTCGTCGGCGTAGGTGTCCATGTCGTTGCCATGCCAGGGTTGGTCTGACCGCCCATGACCGCGGCGATCATGGGCGACGCAGCGATAGCCGTTGGCGACCAGAAACATCATCTGGCCCTCCCAGCTATCCGAGTTGAGAGGCCAGCCATGGCTGAGCACCACGGGCTGACCCGTGCCCCAGTCCTTGAAATAGAGGCGCGTGCCGTCTTTCGTCGTGAATATGCTCATCGTTTGACCCTCTTCAATCCTGTTCTATTCGGTCGTTTTGCCGTCGCCGAATCTCTCCGACAACGGCCGACCTCAACTTTCTGAGATTCTAAAGCCTGGCACCGCCGGGCATAGGACGTCAACTCGTGCACCAACCCGGGCGCCGCCAATGCCAGAAAGAGCACGACCCACAGCACGAGGTGGTAGCGCTCCCTGGCGAGGAGCATGACGACAGTTCCGGCGGTCAGAGCCCACGCCGAATGCAGCACCCAGAACAGGGTCCTGTGACGACGCCACAAGCGACCGGCTCGCTCACGAAGGGACAGCGGGTGCCTCCTCTTGACATCATCATCGGCAGTGGCGCCGAATCGCTGCCGGGCACGGAGTTCCTCGCCGACTTCGACCTCGACGCCATCTTCGATTGAACGGCCGGGGTGCGAGGTCCACCCTCCACCGCATTTATCGCGGAGGACGCGGATGAACGCGGATTGGCTTGGATTTCACGGCTCCATCGCATTCGTTGGTTCATCGCAGTTTCCGGAGAAAGCAAGCAGACGGTCAACGACCCGAGAGACGTCGGGCGAGCTCCCGCCGATCGTGCCACTGCGGCAAGCGCTCCGCGGGCGTGACCTGGTCGTACAGCTCCGCCGCCTGCCGTGCGAGGCGGCGCCTGGCGGCCGGCTCGGAAGCGTCGTTGGCGGCAATCGCAAGGAGATTGGCATAGTCCCAGCGCACGTCCTTGGCGACGGTCGGCAGGGCGTAGAGCTCCGCACCGGTCGCCAGCCCCTGCCCGATCAGATCCGAAGCGTCGCCGCCGCTGGAGGCGACGTGGTCGGCTCGGACGGCCAGCACCGAGAACAGGCCCGCCCGACCGATCGCCCACTCGGGGTTGATCTTCAGGATGTCCTCGAAGGTCGTTCGGGCGCCGTCGAGCACTGCGGTGGGATCGTGCCCGCCGCTCTGCAGGAAGCGGGCCTGGAGCAACCGGGCCTGGCCCAGCGCGTTGAGCGCGGTGACGTGGTTGTGCTTGATCGCGACGGCCCGCTCCGCGATCCTCTGGCACGCCCTCAGGGCCTGGTCGGGGTCGCCCCCGCTCAACAGCTCGTACTTCCCACGCTGGTAGAGCGCCCAGGCGTGGTTGTTGATGACGAACAGAGCGTCGGGGTCGAGCTCGGAGGCTCGGGTGAAGGCCGCCTCCGCCGCCGCCATCGACTCCCGGGGATCCAGCCCCGCCTCGACGAGGAGCTCCGTTCGCATCATGCTCGCGGTTCCGAGCGCCCGGTGGGCGCCGACCGATTCCGGGTCGATCTGGACCGCGGACCGGGCGTTCGCGACGCTGAGACCGGACCACTCGAGGACGGTCGCCGGCGGCACCGACCGGTCGGCCCGGTCGAGGCCGGTCCACCAGACCACTCCGATGGAGTAGCTGTCCGACAGGTCGATGTACGCCCCCGCGTCGTTCGGGTCGATCTCGAGAACCTCCCGAATGGAGGTCCGGGCGCGCTCGAGCCAGTCGCCGGGGTCCTCCCCGGTGCGGATGGCGAGCTCGGCCATCTGGCGGTAGCAGATGGCCTTGTTGCGTCGCTCTTCGGTGCGGCCCGGGTCCGCCACCAGAGCCTGGTCGCAGGCAGCCACCGCTTCGGCGAGCGGGGTCGCGATGTCGCCGCCGCCGCCGTACAGCCGCATCCCCATGACCATGCCCCAGAGCGTGCACAGACCGCTGTAGGCATCGGGATCGCTGCGCGCCAGTCGGACAGCCTCGGTGAAACCCTCCTCGGCAATGGCGGTGAAGGCCTCGGCGGCCGCCTGGTCGCCCCGGCCCGCGCTCTGTTGAACCATCATCACAGCGGCCTCGCCCTGGAGCTGCCACGCCTCGTACCTGAAGGGCGCTGCCGCGGTCGTCTTCCGGGCGAGCTCGATGGCCTGCTCGTGCTCGCCTTCGAACAGGGCGAGCAGGCCCGCCACGTAGGTCGGCTCCTGACCCTCCACGTCGGTCGCCGCCTCCAGCAGCTCGACCGCGGGGTCACGGTAGGTGCGCTGGATCTCCCCGCGTCGCGCCTCGCGCAGCTCCGGGTCCCGGATCTCGCCCAGACGAGCCGCCTCGTTGCGGTAGATCATCCCGAGGGTGAGCCCGTAGGCGTAGGCCACGTCCGGCGACCTGAAACCCGCGTCCCAGGCCTTTCCCAGGAGCTCTCTCGCAGGGGCCAGCTCGCCGAGAACCAGGTGGCCCCGGCCGAGGGCGTACCAACCCGGAGCGCGGGCCTCGCCCCTGACGTCGCGCTGCTGCTCGCGGATCCAGTCCATGCGGCCGCGGATCCGCTCCCGGTCCGGCGTGGTGTCGTGCAGCGGCAGCAGGTGGGCGACCCGCATCATCGCGTCGAGGCGCTGCGCCTCGGTTCCGAAGAGCAGGGTGAGCCGCTGCCGCTGCCGCGCCTCCGCGGCGGCGGCGAGACCATAGCCGACGGCGGTCACGACGCTGAGCAGCAACACCGCGAGGCTCGCGGCGAGGGTCCGGTGCCGGGCCACCCACTTCACGAGGCGCCGACCGGGTCCGATCGGACGGGCGATCACCGGCCGGCCGTCGAGGAAGCGGTCGAGGTCGTCGGCGAGCTCCTTCGCCGACTGGTACCTGTGCCGAGGCTCCTTGTCGAGCGCCTTGAGGACGATGGAGTCCAGGTCCAGGGGGATCGACGGATCGAGGTTCCGCGGCGGCTCCGGTTCGTCGAGCTGGACCTTCATCAGGGTGTCGAAGGCCGTCTCGCCCCGGAACGGCACCTGGCCCGTCAGCACCGAGTACAGCGTCGCGCCGAGGCCGTAGACGTCGGTTCGACGATCGACGTACAGGGCGCCGCGAGCCTGCTCCGGAGCCATGAACGCCGGAGAACCGAGGAGGTCGCCGCTGACGGTCATCCCGGGCTCGGCCGCGTCCCGGGCGATCCCGAAGTCGACGACGTACGGCGTCGGCAGGCCGTCGTCTCCGGTGGCGACCATGACGTTGCCGGGCTTGAGATCGCGGTGGATGAGCCCCTCGCGGTGGGCGCAGTGGACGGCCATGGCGACGTCGCGCACGAGCCGCACCCGACGCTCGAGAGGCATCGAGCCGGCCGCCTCCTTGAGGCTCTCGCCGTCGATGAACTGCATGACGATGAACTGCCTGCCGTTGGCCTCACCGACGTCGTAGATTTCACAGACGTTCGGGTGTGAGATCTTCGCCTGGGCCCGGGCTTCGGTCGCGAATCGGCGCCGCATGCCGGGGTCACCGCCGTGGAGGACCTTGATCGCGACCACGCGGTTGAGCTCGCGGTCCCTGGCCTTGTAGACCTCGCCCATCCCGCCCGAGCCCTGAAGCCGGAGGATCTCGAAACGCTCCATCCCCTCGATCGGGAAGCCGGCACGCCAGTCGGAGCCCGGCGGCGACTGGAAGTCGATCGCGCGCTTCAGCTCGTCGACGACACCCCGGTCCACCAGGGACATCGCGATCAGAGTCTCGATCAGGGACCAGCGTCCGTTGGGGGTGGCCCCGGCGGCGGTCTGCTGCGTGTCGAACTCGGCGCGGACGATGTCGATCTCCTCGTGGCTCAGGTGCCCACGTTCGACGAGCATCGAGAGAATGAGATCTTCCGTCGCCTGCGGCATCGTGCGTCCCCGAAGGGCGCCATCGAGGTGGCAACCGTTCTCGGTTCAACCCAATCTACCACGAGGTCCGGAACGATCGTCCGACCCGCGACCGACCAGGCCTCGGGCCACATCGCTTCGCGGCCGGGGGGTTGCCGAAACCAGACCGTCCGAGGACACATCGATGCGTTCGACTCACCGTCCGTGGCACACTGCCCCATCCACGGGTCGCCGGGGTACCCTGGCGCGGGTCGGGACCTTGCCCGTTGCCTTCGACAGGGCGCGCGGCGCGGGCCGAGACCCTTTCGTTCGTGGCAGCTGGTACTGGAGGCAGACAATGACGAAGAATGCAGCGATCGCGGTGGCGGCAGCCCTGTGGATCATCCCGTGCGCGTTGGCGTTGGGAGGTCAAGCCGACGGCGACGGATACGGAGCCCTCGTCGCTCTCAACGAGGAGTTTCTGGACTTCCGCGAGCCGGCGACGATCGACGGCTTCCCCGACGTCAGCCGGGAGCGGATGGAGGCGCAGGCGAAGGGGCTTTCCGCCTTCTTCGACCGGCTCGCGGCCATCGATCCGGACGGATGGACGGTCCCGGAGAAGGTCGACTACCTCCTGGTCCGGGCGCAGCTCAACGACCTGGACTTCCGACATCGGGTGCTGAGGCCCTGGGCGCGGGACCCCGGCGTTTACGTCAGCGCCGTGCAGCGGGTGGCGTTTACCGAGCTGCCGGCAAGCGGCGACGAGCTCGCCGAGCTCGAGGCCAGGTTGCAGACGGTGCCCGCGTTCCTGGACCGGGCGAAGGCCAACCTCACCGAGGGCGCCGGCGAGCTGTGCAGGACGGCGTTGCGGGATCTCGAGCAGGCCGACGGCGTGGGCCACGGGCACCCCTACCGCGAGGTTCCGCCGGCGGGAACCATCGGCTGGTACCGCGACCTGATCGGGCGACTCCAGCAGCACCACCCCGAGCTGGTGCCCACGGCCGAGGCGGCTCTGGAGGCGGTGATCGGGTTTCGGGACTGGCTCGAGGCGAGCAAGATGGACGCCCCGGCCGGCGTCGGGCGGGAGCACTACGACTGGTACCTGAAGAACGTTTTGTACATGCCGTACACCGTGGACGACATCATCGCCGTCGGCGAGCGGGAGCTCCACCGGAGCCGGGCCTTTCTCGAGCTGGAGCGCAACAAGAACCGGGATGTCCCGGTCCTCGAGCCCGCCGCGAGCGCGGACGACTACCACGCGCGGATTCGCGAGGCCGACGAGCAGATTCGCCGCTTCATCCACGAGGAGGGCATCCTGACCATTCCCGACTACGTCGGGGAGCTCGACTTCAACGTCCCGTGGATCGAGCGGCCCGACGGCCGGAGGAACTTCTGGGAGGAGATCCAGTACCGGGACCCCCGCCCCGACCACGTCCACGCCGTCATCCCCGGCCACCGCTTCGACATGCTCGTCAAGGAGCGCGACGAGCGGCCCATCCGCGGACCCTACTACGACAGCGGCCGCATCGAGGGCTGGGCGCTCTACCTGGAGGAGATGTTCCTGCAGGCCGGCCTGCTCGACGAGCTGCCGAGGACCCGAGAGCTGTTCTACATCTTCCAGATCGCCCGGGCGGTGCGGAACCGGGCCGAGGTCGGACTGCACACGAACGAGTACACCATCGAGGAGGCCGCGCGCTTCATGGTCGACCGAACGCCGATGATGGAGGCGAGCGTCGCCCGCGTCGATGCCGAGATCTACCTGCGCGAGCCGGGCTACGGGATCAGCTACCAGATGGGCAAGATCCAGATCGAGCAGCTGATGGCCGACCGGGCCATGCAGCTCGGCGCCCGGTTCAGCCTGAAGGACTTCCACGATCGGTTCCTGGCCGCCGGCATGATCCCCATCTCCCTGATCCGGTGGGAGATGACCGGCTTCGACGACGAGGTGAACCGGTTCTGGGACTGACCGCGTCCCAAGCGTCGCAGACGATGCTCTACCGAATCGCGGCCGACCTGGTGCTCGTCGTCCACCTCGCCTTCATCCTCTTCGTGGTGCTGGGTGGCTGGCTCGTGCTGCGCCGCGCCTGGGTGGCCTGGCTTCACCTGCCGGCCGCCGCGTGGGGCGCGATCATCGAGCTCACGGGAGGGGTCTGCCCGCTGACGCCCCTGGAGAATCGGCTCAGGGCCGCGTCCGGTTCGGCCGGGTTGGAAGGCGGCTTCATCGAACACTACCTTCTGCCGTTGATCTACCCGGCGACCATGGACCGTTCCCTCCAGGTCGTCCTGGGGGTGGCGGTGATCCTGATCAACCTCGTGTTCTACGGCGTGCTGATCGGTCGGCGGCTCCGCTCCCGAAGATCTACTCGGGGATGAGGATCTCCTTGTGCCCGAAGCCCCGGCTGTAGTCGACGAGGTCGACCCGCTCCGGGGTCACCTCGTAGAACAGGGCCCGGGTCCCGAACCAGTGGGCCGCGTCCCTGAAGAGGTACTTGTCGAAGAACAGGGTCTTGACCCGCTCGACCGACCCGGGCTCGGCCACCGGCTTCGCCCGCCCGTAGTACTGGACCCCCATCACCTCCCGACGGCTGTGCGACGGCCCGTTGACGGTCAGGGCCACGGCCGGGTTCTCCCTGATGTTGACGACCTTCTGCGTGCCCGGGATGGACACGAAGAAGAGGGTCAGCCCGTCGTTGACGAACTCCACCGTGCTCACGTTGGGCCGCTGCCCTTCGACGGTGGCGAGATTCGCCACGGGTCGTTCGCGCAGGAAGGCGAGGATGCGTCGTTCGAGGTCGATATCGGCTGTCATGGCTTCCCATCCCGATCGCGAGTGTCAGGCGTCGCCGCCGCGGTGAAGAGGAGACCGCGCGGCAGCTTAGCACGCAGCGGCCCGGCGGTCAGTCCGGAAGGTGCCGTCGCAGGTGAGCTGAATCCGGGTAGCTCGCTTCGCGTCTGGGCCCTCCGTTCTCCCGGTCCCGCGGAGGCGATCATTCACTCGGAACGTTTCCTGATTCCGGTCGGCTGTCGTATTCTGGGAAGGCGCCCCGCTCCAGGGGAACGAGAAAAGCAAGCCCGAACAGCATCCGGTTGGAGTGCCATGAGACAGCTGCAGGTTCGTTTCGTTCTCGCTTCATTCATCCTCTCGGCGCTGGTCACGCTGCTGCCGCCGACCTCGTCCGCGGCCGCCGGAACAAAGGGATCTCCTCCGGTCGAGATTGAGCCCGAGCTCGAGGCCGCCCTGCGGGCACACGGCGAGACCGCCCTGCTCATCGACTTCGCCGAGCGGCCGGATCTGACCCCGGCCCTTGCCATGGACTGGGACGCTCGGGGCCAATTCGTGGTCGACCGGCTGCGGGCCACGGCCGAGCGGTCGCAGGCCCGGGTGCGGGCCCACCTGCAGGCGCGGGGGATCGCCTTCGAGTCGTTCTGGATCGACAACCTCATTTTCGTGCCGGCGGCATCCCGCGGCATCGTCGACGACCTCGTCACCTTTGGCGAGATCGAAATCCTCAGGGCCGACCCCGAGATCATCCTCATCGAGCCGGTGGAGAGAGCCTCGGCTCCGGAGCAGGGGCGTTTCGTGGAGGCGAACATCACCCACGTCAAGGCCGACCAGGCGTGGGGCCTGGGCATCGACGGCAGCGGGCTGGTCGTGGCCGGGATCGACACCGGCGTCCGCTACACCCACAACGCCCTCGTGTCCCAGTACCGGGGAAACCTCGGCGGCGGCGTCTTCGACCACGACTTCAACTGGCTCAGCGGCAACGGCAGCTCCGCCACACCGTCGGACGGCAACGGCCACGGCACCCACACCGTGGGCACCATGGTGGGCGACGACGGCGGCGCCAACCAGATCGGAATCGCGCCGGGCGCCACCTGGATCGCTTGCTCGGGCTGCCCGAACGGCAGCTGCACGGCCGTCGCGCTGCTCACCTGCGCCCAGTGGGTCGCGGCGCCCTACCCGGTCGGCGAACCCGGCTCCCCCGACCCCTCGAAGCGCCCGCACGTGGTCAACAACTCGTGGGGGGACTGTGCACAGTCGTACAACCCCTGGTACCAGGGCGTCGTCGACAGCTGGCATGCCGCCGGTGTCTACCCCGTCTTCGCCAACGTCAACGCCGGCAACTGCTGGTACCCCTACCCTCCGGGTTGCAACACGGTCGGCAACCCGGCCCGCTACGGAAACGTCACCGGGGTCGGTTCGACCGGCCAGTCCAACGGGGCCTACGCGTCCCACTCCAACTGGGGGCCCACCGACAACCCGGACACCGTGAACTCCAACGGCTTCCCCACCGTCAAACCGCAGGTTGTGGCCCCGGGCGTCAACATTCGGTCGGCCGTCAGCAGCGGGGACTCCGTCTACGCCAGCTGGGAAGGCACCTCCATGTCCGCCCCGCACGTGACCGGGCTCATCGCGCTCGTCTGGCAGGCGGGGCCCTGCCTGATCGGCGACTACGCCGCGACCGAGGACCTCCTCCAGGCGTCGGCGGTGCCTATCGCCTACGCCACCAGCTGCGGGGGAGAGGGCCCGGGCAACATTCCGAACATGGCGACCGGGTGGGGCGAGATCGACGCCCTCGAGGCGGTGACCCAGGCGGCCGCCCTCTGCGGTACCTCCTGGGTGGTCTTCACCGACGACTTCGACGACGGAACCACCAACGCCTGGTCGCTGGCGATCCCGTGATCTCACCCCCTCATCGCCACGGTTTCGTTTACTGGCCGCTCTTCTTCGAGGAGAATCTCCCCCGTGAGTCGGGACAAGGCGCGAGCTGGGCTCTGGCCACACCCTGCGAGGATTGACGGCGCGACCGAGGTTTCGCTTCACGGGTTTCTCACGTCGGCGCGATTCGGAGACCATTTTTACGAACGACTCTAAGATAGATCATATGAACGAGTGCAAGTTCGCAATATTCCCCCCGTATCATGATAAGATCCTGACCGCAGTGGTGGATGGACCGAAAATGCGAATTGGACCCGCTACCGCGCGGTGCGTTCCGGATCCTTGGTGGTCCCGATCGAGGTTCCGCCTTCGATCTTTTCCGTCGGCACCCGGTTGTCGATCATCGTCATCGGTTGTTTGTCGCGCTTCATCGAGGCTCGGTCGAGCAAAGGAGGCCTGAGGGGAATGCGAAAATCTAAGCGGATCGTGGTGTTGACATTATTGGTGGGCGCGACGCTGGTCGCGGTTGGCGGTTACCTCTATGCCGCCCGTCCCAACGCGACTCTCACAACATCGATCACCGCCGAACCGTTCTCCGGCGCGATTCCCGACGTCCTGCCCCCGGTGACCCGCGGCGCCATGTCCATCAATTCCGAACCGGAGCGGGCGGTCTCCGTTCTCCAGTTCGACGACGGCAGCTGCGAAGGCGGGCTCGGACTCACCGGCGGCACCTGGTCCTCCCTCGTGGACTTCGACGTTCCGACACAGTGCGTGCAGGCCGGACTGAGCGTGGTCGGCGTGACCGTCAAGGCCAACTCGAACACCGCGAACTCGTTCATCATGTACCAGGCCGCTGCGGCACCGGGAACCGGTCGGGTCGCCATTCCCTTGTCGAGCCCGCTGGTTGGGAACGGTGCCTGCCCCGGGGCGCAAACGCTCCAGACCCGGGCCATCGCGCCCGGTGCCGCGGTCGTCAACGGGACCGCAAACTTCTTCGCGGGAGTGTATGGGAACCTCTTCGTCGGTCGCGACACGAACGGGGTATCCGCCGGGCGGATCTGGCTCTGCCAGAACATGGCAACCGCTTGCTACTCCCCGACCTACCTGGCTGGCCTCGGTTTCGGCGGCAACTGGATGATCCGCGTCACGGTCGAGGACAGCAACTGCGTTCCGGTCGAGCTTCAGTCGCTGACTGTCAGCTAGCCGGCCGCTCCGCTCTGGATTGCAGGCGAACGGCATTGCCGTTCGCCTTGTTTCTTCCATGGCGCCCGCATATTCTGCACAGCCCGGAGCCGACGACACCCGTCAGCGCCGACGCGATACACAGCAGCGCAGGAGGACACGAGTGCAGAGGACTCGGAACCAGCGATGGTCGTTTTTCGTGTCGGTACGATCGTGGGCCGCGATCCTGTCCGCCATCGTCGTGGTCGGATGCGCCCGGCCCCCCGCGGGACTGGTGGCCCGCTCGGACCTCGGTGAGGTGACGCGTCAAGAGCTCGACACCTACATCCTCGAGCAGCCCGAAGCTCGGCAGAGGCCCGGACCCGACGATACCCTGAGCGGCTGGCGACGGTCGATGGTGGAGAGCCTCCTGGTGGACCGTGCACTCGACGCGGCGGTCGAGGAGGCCGCGGCAACGGAGATGCCCGACTCCCAGCAGATCGACGAGGCGCGCCGTCGGGTGCTGCTCGCGGCGTTCGAGGCGGAGACGATCGACAAACACGTGCGGGTCGACGAGGCCGAGGTGCGAAGGTACTACGACGACAACCCGGATCAGGTCGGCCATCCCGAGCAGATCCGACTGCGTCACATCTTCCGGCGCGTGGCGCGGGATGCACCTGCGGAGGTGTGGGAAGCGAAGCGCTCGGAAATGGAGGCTCTTTTTGAGCGACTTCGAAGCGGAGCACACTTCGGAGCCCTCGCTCGCCAGCACTCGGACTCCGAAACGGCTTCTCTCGACGGCCTGATCGGGCGCCTGTCCCGGGGAGCGCTCGACCCCCGGACCGAGGAGCTCGTCTGGAGTCTCGACGAGGGTGAGATCAGCGAGGTGTACGAGACCCCCGTCGGCTTCCACATCTTCCGCCTCGACAACCGCCTACCGGCCGAGCACCGGCCGTTCGAAGAGGTCAGGAGACAGCTGGAGGATCGCCTCCAGCGCGAGGAAAGGGAACGGCTGGTTCGCGAGACCTTCGCCGAACTGCTGGCCGAGAGCAATGCCTATTTCCACCCGGAGCTGCTCGAAGGCGACGGTCCACTCGATCCGAACGCCGTCCTGTTCGCGCTCGGGGACGATGTCATCACCCGAGCCTCGGTGGAAGCGTACCAGCAGCGGACGCCCTTCGTGAACCTGCGGATCGTTCCCGCCGAGGCGTGGCTCGAGGAGCAGGCTCGAACGCGCCTCTTCCTCTGGAAGGCCGAGCAGAACGGGCTTGCCAGCCGACCGGAGGTCGCCCGGGAACTCGAGGCGGCCGGGCGCGATGTGCTTCGCCGACAGGCCCTCGAACGTCGCATTCACGAGCACGTCGTGGCCCTCGATGCCGAGGGGAAGCTCAGGCAGCACTACGATGAGCATGTGATGCGGTTCCAGCTCCCCAAGAAGGTCCAACTTCGCCTCGTCGAGGTCACCTTCACCGAACAGGAGTCTCCATACGGAGTCCGCGAGCGACTCGAGCGGCTCGCGCGGGAGATCCGGGAGGGCCGCCGGGACATGGCCGAGGTCGCGCGGGAGCTCTCCGACGATCCCAGCGCATCCGCGGGTGGCGACGTTGGCTGGATCATGCTGGACGGCGTCGGGACCTGGGCCGGTCCGACCGCCCAACAAGCGGTCGCCGGCCTCGCGGTGGGAGAGCTGAGCGAGCCGTTGCTCGTCGAGCGCTACGACCAGAGCACCCTGACCTATCGGAGGGAAGGCTACGTGATCATCCGCAAGGAGGGGGAGGTCGAACCGGAATCTCTGACCTTCGAGGACGCGTGGTTCCAGGTTGCCGACAGCTACCGGGAGATCCACCGCGACCAGCTGATGGCCGATGTTCGGCGAAAGATCCTGCAGTCGATCCACGCCGAGGTGCTCGAGGAGAATCTGTGAGGGAGAACCCCGGCCGGTTGTTGGTCGCCGTTCTCGCGGTGTCGGCTGTTTGGGCCCTGTGCGGGTGCCAGCAAGAGCCCGAGCGGCCGAACGTCCTCGTCCTGACCCTGGACACGACTCGCGCCGACTACATCGGGTGCTACGGGTCGCCCGATGCGAACACCCCGAACCTGGACGCGTTCGCACGTGACCGGGCGGTTCGCTTCGAGGAGGCGATCACGGTCGCGCCCCTCACACTCCCGGCGCACACCAGCATCCTCACGGGAACCTATCCGGTCTTCCACGGAGTCCACGACAACGACGGCTTCTACGTCGCCGATGACATCACGACGATCGCCGAGATCCTGGCGGCCGCGGGTTACACCACCGGCGCCGTCGTTGGTGCGTTCCCTGTCGACTCTCAGTTCAACCTCGACCAGGGTTTCGCGACCTACGATGACAACTATCAGTCGGACTGGACGCCCGGGGAGGTCGAAGCGCGCACCGCGAGCTCCTTCGGCTTCGTCGAACGCCGGGCGGATCAGGTCAATCGAGCTGCAACGCGTTGGTTCGAGGACCATCTGGAGGAACCATTCCTCCTCTGGATTCACTACTTCGACCCGCACCAACCCTACGATCCGCCGACTCCCTACAACTCGATGTACGCGAACCGCTACCAGGGCGAGATCGCCTTCGTGGACGAGTGCTTCGGCACCCTGGTGGCCGACCTCGACCGGCGCGGTCTGACCGACCGGACGATCATCGTCGTCGTCGGCGACCACGCAGAGGCCCTGGAGGAGCACGGAGAGCCAACCCACGGCACCTACCTCTACGACGCCACCATGAGGGTGCCGTTGCTGATTGCGGCACCACAGCCCTGGGTCGCGCGCGGGCAGACGGTGACGGCTCAGGTCAGCGTCGTGGACATCGTGCCCACGTTGCTCGACCTGCTCGGTCTCCAGGTGCCGGCCGAGGTGCAGGGCCGCAGCCTGGCCGGGGCACTGCGCGACCCTGACTCGCTGGAATCCGGGCCTATCCTGCTCGAATCCCACTTCGGCCTTTATCATTTCGGCTGGGCACCGCTGCGAGCCCTTCGGACCGGGTCCTGGAAGTACGTCCTGGCACCGCTTCCCGAGCTCTACGACCTGGAGAAGGACCCGGGTGAGCTCGACAACCTGATCGCCAGTCGGCCGGAGGTCGCAACGCGGCTGGCGTCGCAGCTCGACGGGCTGGCATCGGACCTCACCTGGCCGGACCCCGGCCGCTCGGCGGCGATCAGCATCGACTCCGACGTCCGCCAACGTCTGGAGGCCCTCGGATACGTCAGCGGCGGAGGGCCTGCGCTGCGCGCGCAGGCGTTCCCGACGCTCGATGAGCTCGCGCGCCTGCCCAACCCCATCGACGGAGCGCTCGCTCTGCACTACATCAACGTCACCAGTGAGCTGATCCGCAACCGGCGCTACGACCTCGCGGTCTCGGTATCGCGCCGCGGTCTCGCCGTCGACCCCGAAAACCACCGTCTGCAGTACACGCTCGCCTTCGCCCTCTTCGGAAACGGCCAACTCGAGGAAGCTCTGGTCGAGCTCGAACGCGTGGTTCGGACCAACCCCTCGGACGCGGCGCCGCACGTCCTGATCGGTCGAATCCACGCACTTGCCGGGCAATTCGATCTGGCCCGGGACAGCTTCGCGGCAGCAGTCGAGCTCGAGCCGAACCGGATCGACGCACTCAACCTCCTCGGCTTCGTCGAGGCCAAGCTCGGCGACCTCACCGCCTCGACGGCGACGCTGAGGAGGGCGCTCGCGGTCGATTCCGGGAGCTGGCAGACGCACCTGCGCCTCGGCAGGGTTCTGGCCGATGCCGGCCGAGCGGACGAGGCGCGGGACGAGCTTCAGATGGCAATGCACCTGAACCCCTACTCCGCCGAGGTGCTCGGGACGATCGGCGTTTTCTACATGCAGCTCGGGAATCTCGACTTCGCCCGTCAGGCGCTCGAGCAAGCGTTGCGTGCGGCCCCCGACGATCCCTGGATCCTGGTCCATCTCGCCGAGGTCCTCCTCCGGATGGGTGCCGAAGAGGACACCGCCAGGGAGCACCTCGAGCGCGTCGTCAACGTCGCGCCGGACAGCCCGTGGGCATCGACCGCGCAGAGGTACCTGGAGGGATTGGCAGAAACGGCTCCAACGCGCTAGCGGTGGCACACCGCCGAGTCCACGCGGTCATGCAAGAATGAGCGGGTGAGCGTGCCCACCACCCGTGCCGAGGTCCTCGAGCTGGACGCCGACGACGAGCTGGCGGGCCTGCGTGAGCGCTTCGCCCTGCCAGAAGGCGTGGTCTACCTCGACGGCAACTCCCTGGGGCCGCCCCTCGCGAGCACCGCGGAGAGCCTGCAGCGAGCCGTCGGCGCCGACTGGGGCGGCGAGCTGATCCGGGCCTGGAACACCTGCGGCTGGATCGATCTCCCGGCCCGGGTGGCGGCCCGCATCGCCCCGCTGATCGGCGCCGGCGACGACGAGGTCGCGGTGGCCGACTCGACCTCCATCAACCTGTTCAAGCTCCTCGCCGCCGCTGTGGCGATGAGGCCCGACCGCCCCGTCATCCTCTCCGAGGAGGAGAACTTCCCCACAGACCTCTACATGGCCCAGGGGCTGGCCGAGCTCCTCGGCGACCGGGCGCGCCTCGAGGTGGTCGCGCGCGAGCGGCTGCGGGAGAGCCTCGGCCGCGAGGTCGCGGTGCTCATGCTCACCCATGTCGACTTCCGCAGCGGCGAGCTGCACGACATGCAACAGCTCACCCGCGCCAGCCACGAGGCGGGGGCGCTCACGCTGTGGGATCTCGCCCACTCGGCCGGTGCCGTTCCGGTGGACTTGAACGCCTGCGGGGCGGACTTCGCGGTCGGCTGCGGCTACAAGTACCTCAACGGCGGGCCCGGCGCCCCGGCCTTCGCCTACGTGGCCCGGCGGCACCACGAGCGGCTGCGGACGCCCCTGACCGGGTGGATGGGCCACCGCGAGCCCTTCGCCTTCTCCACCCGCTACGAGCCGGCCTCGGGCTGCGCCCGGCTCCTGGCGGGAACGCCGCCGATCCTGTCGCTGATCGCCCTCGACGACGCGCTCGACCTGTTCTCGACCGTCGACGTGGCCGCCCTGCGGCGCAAGTCCGTTGCGCTGACCGAGCTCTTCATCGCCCTGGTCGAGCGCCGGCTGGCGGACCACCGTTTCCGGCTGGCCTCGCCGCGGGACCCCGACCGCCGAGGGTCCCAGGTGTCCCTGGCCCACCCGGAGGGCTTCGCCATCGTGCAGGCGCTGATCGCCCGGGGCGTCATCGGCGACTTCCGCGCTCCGGACCTCCTGCGCTTCGGCTTCGCTCCCGCCTACACACGGTTCGTGGACGTTTGGGATGCCGTGGAGAATCTCGAACAGGTGATGTCGACCGCCGAGTGGGAACGGCCGGAGCTCCGGGTCCGGCCGCGGGTGACCTGATGCACTGGAGCATCGTCCTCGCCATCCTGGTCGGCCCGGTGGCGCTGTGCTTCGCGGCCGACCCGGCGCCGGTCATGACCACGCGGGAGGCCCTCGGCCTGCCGAGACCGGCACCCGACCATCGGGTCCGCTACGGACCGGACGCGCTCAACTTCGGCGAGCTGCGCCTGCCCGACGGGTCGGGCCCGTTCCCGGTGGTCATGGTCATCCACGGCGGCTGCTGGCTGGCCGAGTACGACCTCGGGTACATGTCGTCCATCGCCGCCCGCCTCACCCGGTCCGGTTTCGCCACCTGGACCGTCGAGTACCGGCGCCTCGGCGACCCCGACGGCGGCTGGCCCGGCACCTTCGCCGACGTGGCGGCCGCCGCCGACGCCGTGCGCGAGCTGGCGGTGGACCACCCGTTGGACATCCGTCGGGTGGCGGCCCTGGGCCACTCGGCCGGCGGCCACCTCGCTCTGTGGCTGGGGGCCCGGCCCGCCCTCGACCCGTCGGACCCCCTGCGCGGCGCGGATCCCCTGCGCCTTCGCGGCGTGGTCGCCCTGGCGGGCATCACCGACCTCGCCGCCTTCGCCTCGTCCGACGGCTGTGGCTCGGCGGTCCCCGGCCTGCTGGGCGGCGAGCCGACCGACCACCCCGAGCGGCTGGCCAGTACCTCCCCCATCGCCATGCCGCCCTCGGGCGTGCCCGAGCTCCTGGTCATCGGCAGCCGCGACCCGATCGTGCCGAGCTCCCAGGCCGAGCGCTACGCGGCGAGCCGACCCGGGGGCGCGGTCGAGCTGGTCGAGGTCGAGGGCGCCGGGCACTTCGAGCTCGTCGACCCGAGCCGTGACAGCTGGGAGAGCGTCCACCGAGCCGTGCTCACGGCCCTGGGCATGGACGGCGAGCCGGCCCGCTGACGCCTCAGTCCATCCCGATCGAGAACATCCGCTCCAGGTCGTGCTTGGAGTAGGCGCGGAAGGCGATCAGGGTCTCCGAGGAGATCAGGCCCTCGACCTTGAGCATGTTCTCGGTCACCAGCGAGGCGAGCCCGGCGTCGCTGGGGGCCCGCAGAACCGCCACCAGGTCGTACTGGCCGGCCACCGAGTACACCTCGGAAACACCCTCGAGCTCCAGCAGCTCCTCGGCGACGTCGTTGATCCTGTCGTTGCGGACCTTCATCAGCACGATGGCATTGATCATCAGCTCACGCCTCCACGGCGCCCATTCTACCCAGGACCCGTACCGAGGGCTCGGCAAGCGGCGCCGAACGGCCGGTCTCGCCGCTGGCGTGGACGATGACGCTCAGGATCGCCGCGCGCGCCGGCGGGCGGCCATCTTGAGGCCCTCCCAGGCGACCCAGCCGCGCAGGGCGGCACCGGCGAGCTTGCCCCTTCGGCGGTCGGTGCGCTCGAGACTCCAGTGGATGATGGTCTTCGGAGGCGTCAGCCGGTCCGCCTCGGGCCGCTCTACGAGGCGAATCGCGTCGAACTCGCAGGCAACGGCGCAGACGCCGCAACCTAGACAGCGCGTGCCGTCGACCTGGAACCCGTCCTCTTCCGTCTCGCCGAGGGCGCCCACCGGGCACCGCTCGCCGCCCTCGCAGTCGTCGCACACGATGCAGGCCTCGACGTCGACCTCGGCGACGTAGTTGGAGCGGGCGATCATGTACGGCGCGTCGTGCTCGTTGATGGCCCGCAGCAGGCCGCAGCAGCACGGGCAGCAGTTGCAGACGAAGAAAGGCTCCCGCTGGACGTTGTAGGTGTTGTGGACGAGGCCCTCGGACTCGCATCGTTCGAGGAGCGCGAGCGCCTCCTCCCGGTTCACCACGCGGCCCCACTCCGGCATGCCCTCGTAGGCGTCCTCGGCGCGGGCGAAGGACATGCAGGTCTCCTTGGTGTGGCTGCAGGGCTTCCCGAGGAGCTCCATCTCCTTGCGGCACAGGCACTCGGCGACCCGGAACGAGCTGCAGCTTTCGAGAAGCTGCCTCAGGTCGTCGTAGCCCATGATCTGTGCCCGGGCGTCGATCCTCTTGTTCACGGGCACGACCCGGACCAGAGCGGGCCCGGAGCCTCCGATCGTATTCAGCAGGGTCGGGGCGTAGCGCTCGAAGAGCTCGGCGAGCTCGCGGTCGATGTGGTTGAGCTGGAGCTCCCAGATCCCGATCACGAAGGGCGCCATGGCGTAGGTCACGTCCCCACGCTGGCGCATCTTGAAGATCTGGCCGCGCTCCGCCATGGCGTCGAGGGTCCGCTCGACCTGCTCCGCGGGCAGACCGACCCGCCGCGCGACGACCGCTGCGGTCTCGGGGATCGGCTTCAGGCGCACCGCCATGGCGGCGTCACCGGGGCTGAAGATCTTGCGGAGGATCTCGAGCTCGACGCCGTCGTCGGTCGCCGGGTACCCGTGCGGCATCTTGTCGAGCGCCCGCGCCAGGCGGCTGTAGACGTCGGCCATGACGTTCTCCGATCGATCCCTGTCCGGCCACCACGGTATGCCAGCGTCCGGATCCAGGCAAGGAGGTCAAGTGACGCCGACGATCTCCTTCAGGCTCTCGCAGTTGATCCGGAACATCATCCACTCGTCCATGGCCTTGGCGCCGAGCTTCTCGTAGAAGCTGACCGCGGGAGCGTTCCAGTCGAGGACCCAGAACTCGAAGCGGCCGCAGCCGCGGTCGATGGCGATCCTGGCGACGTGCTTGAAGAGCATCATCGCGATGCCGTGGCCCCGGTGCTCGGGCTTGACGTAGAGATCCTCGACGTGAAGGCCGGGCTTGCCCAGGTAGGTCGAGTAGTTGTGGTAGTAGAGCATGAAGCCCGCGGGCGCGCCGTCGAGCTCTGCGATCACCACCTCCGCGAAGCGGCAATCGCCGAACAGGGTCGCTCGCAGCTGCTCGACGTCGGCCTCGACCTGGTGGCCGCGCGCCTCGTACTCGGCCCGCCCCTCGATGAACTCGAGGATGATTTCGACGTCATCCACCTCCGCGGTTCTCAGGGTGATCCGGGGTGTCTCCGTTTGTGCTTCATCGGTGACCGGTGGCATGAGCTGAGGCCTCCTCCCCTCCAGCACGGTGGTGCTTCCGGAATCAGTGTACCGAACTTTGTGAAACAATCCACATACCGTCTGATCATATGTGCAGTATTCGAAGCGTCCCGCGAAAGAGCCCGCGGGCGAGCTTGAATCGCGACCCGAAGCCCGGTATCGTCCGGCCGACGGAACGACCCTGAAGACGTCCGCCAACCACGAGAGGGGGCTCACGATGCTCGACTCGAGACGACCGAAATGGGCCATGACCGCGCTGGTGCTCGCGGCCGCCGTGACCGCGGCGGCGATGACGGCCACCGAGGCGATCCAGCAACGCCAGAAGGACATGGAGGGCGTCCGCGACGGGATGATGACCCTCGGCGCCATCGCCAAGAAGCAGCAGCCCTTCGACGCCGGGGTCGTGCAGGCCGCCGCCGCGAAGATCGCCGGGCACCTCGAGCGGGCCGCCGAGCTGTTCCCCGAGAACAGCGGCAGCGGCGACGTCGAGACCTGGGCGAAGCCCGAGATCTGGAGCGATCGCGAGCGGTTCGACGCGACCATGGCGAGCTCCCATCAGGCGGCAGTGGACCTGCAGTCGGTCACCGAGGCCGAGGCCTTCCCGCCCGCCCTCGGCGCGCTCGGCAACACTTGCAAGAGCTGCCACGACCTGTACCGGCTCCCCAAGCAGTGACCCGGTCGCCTCGCACGAGAGCGGTCATCGCAGCGCTGGCGGTGGCCGTGGTGGTGGTCGCCGGGGCGCTGGTCCTCGTCACCGGCGCCCGCCCCGGTCGTGCGGCGCTGCCGGCGCACGAAGCCGACCCGGCTCGCGGCGAGGTCATGTACCACGCCGGCGGCTGCATCTCCTGCCACAGGACCTCGGCAACCGCCGGCGTCACCGGGCTCCCCGCCGGCGGTGCCGCCTTCGACACGCCGGTGGGCACATTCTGGCCGGGGAACCTGACGCCCGACGCGGCGACGGGGCTCGGGCACTGGACGGCCGAGCAGTTCGTGGACGCCATGGCTCGCGGGGTTTCCCCGGACGGACGCCACTACCTCCCCGCCTTCCCCTACCCGTCCTACCGAAACATGCCGGTCGAGGACCTGCTCGACCTCTGGGCCTACCTGAGCGCCCTGGAGCCTGTGGCCTCGGAGGGCCGCGTACCCGAGCTGCCGATGCCATGGCTCGCCCGCAGATCGGTCGGCCTCTGGAAGCTCGCCGCCCTCGGGGGCGAGACCTTCCGCGCAGACCCACAGCGCAGCGCGTCATGGAACCGCGGCGCCTACCTGAGCAACGGGCCCGGCCACTGCGGCGAGTGCCACACCCCCCGCAACGCCCTCATGATCCCGGACGCGAGCCGGGCCTTCGCGGGCGGGCCGCACCCGCGCGGCGACGAGGGCGAGGTCCCCAGCCTGCTCGACCTCCGCGGCCGCGGGCGGTACACCGACGTGGACGACCTGACCCTCGCCCTCCAGTACGGCGAGACCCTGGGCTACGACAAGCTCTCCAGCGGCGGCATGGCCGACGTCCAGATGAACCTCGCCATGCTGCCCGAGAACGACCTGCGCGCCGTCGCGGAGTATCTGCTCAGCCTCGACTGAGCACAACGAAGGCCAGAGCACGGGTAACGTAGGGAGACGGTCGACAACCTCCGGAGGAACGATGCCGAACACCTATCAGGCCGACGTGGTCATCGCCGGCGGCGGGCTCGCCGGGCTCGCCACCGCCCACGAGCTCCTCGACCGCGGTCTCCGGGTGCTGGTCCTCGACCGCGACACCCCGGACCGCCTGGGCGGCCTCGCCAAGCGCTCCTTCGGCGGGGTGATGTTCGTCGACACCCCTCACCAGCGCAAGCTCGGCCTCGACGACAGCCCCGACCTCGCCTGGTCGGACTGGCTCAGCTTCGCCGACTTCGGCGCCGGCGACGAGTGGCCGCGGCGCTGGGCCCGCACCTACGTCGAGCGCTGCACCGAGCTCGTCTTCGACTGGCTGACGGGGCTCGGCGTCGAGTTCCTGCCGCTGGTCAACTGGGCCGAGCGGGGTCTGTTCCGCCCCGGCAACTCGGTGCCCCGCTGGCACATCGCCTGGGGCACCGGCCGCGCCATCGTCGAGGCCGTTGTGGAGGCGCTCGACGACCATCAACACCGGGACCACCTCGAGCTCCGCTTCGGCCACCGGGTCGAGCGCCTGCTGGTCGAGGCCGGCCGGGTGGTGGGTTGCGCCGGGGCCACCGAGGACGGCGGCGCCGAGTTCGAGGCCCGGGCCGACCACGTCGTGCTCGCCTCCGGCGGCATCTGCGGCGGCGACCTGAGCAAGGTCCGGGCCAACTGGTACGCGCCCTGGGGGGAGCCGCCCAGGACCCTGCTCAACGGCTCCCACCGCTTCGCCGACGGCCTCCTCCACGACGAGGCGGCGAGCCACGGCGCGGCGCTGACCCACCTCGACAAGCAGTGGCACTACGCCGCCGGCGTCCACGAACACGACGGCGAGACGCCGATGGAAGGCATCAGCCTGGTGCCGCCGCGCTCGGCGCTGTGGCTCGATGCCGCCGGCCGCCGCTTCGGGCCGGTGCCGCTGATGGGCTACACCGACACCCGCTGGGTGGTCGAGCAGATCTGCCGCACCCCGGCCCGGTACTCGTGGCAGGTGCTCAACTGGAAGATCGCCATCAAGGAGCTGGCGGTCTCGGGCTGCGACTACATGACCGCCTTCCGGCACAAGCGCAAGCTCGAGCTCGTCAGGCAGGTCCTGTTCGGCAACAAGGAGCTGGTGAACCGGCTGATCGACGAGTGCGAGGACTTCGTCGTGGCCGACACCCTGCCCGAGCTCATGGACAGGATGGCGGCCATGTCGCTCCACGGCGCCGTCCTGGACCGCGAAGGGATGGCCGCCGACATCGCCGCCTACGACGCCCAGATCGCGCGCGGGCCCCGCTACTTCAACGACGACCAGCTGCGCCGCATCGCCGCCTCCCGGACCTACCGGGCGGACCGCCTCCGGACCTGCGCCTTTCAGCCGATCGACGACCCGAAGGCCCGGCCCCTGATCGCCATCCGCGAGTTCATCCTCAGCCGCAAGAGCCTCGGCGGCGTCCAGACCGACCTCGGCAGCCGGGTTCTCGACACCGCCGGCGAGCCGATTCCGGGGCTCTACGCGGTGGGCGAGACCGCCGGGTTCGGGGGCGGCGGCATCCACGGCAAAGGCTCCCTCGAGGGCACCTTCCTCGGCAGCTGCGTGCTCACCGGCCGGCTCGCCGCGCGGGCGATCGCGGGCGACCCGTAACCGCGACCGTCGTCAGTTGACCGCGGCGCGCAGGCGGGCGGCGACGATCTCGTCGAGCACCGCCCGAAGCTCGCCGGTGGAGACCTCGTAGGGCGTGCGGCAGAACTCGCAGGTCAGCACGGCGGGAGTGCCCCGCTCGGCGTCGCGCAGCAGGCCGCCGACCTCGCGGGCGCCGATGAGCTTGAGGGCCGACAGCACGCGATCCTTGGAGCAGCCGCAGCGAAACTCGACCGGGGTCGTCTCGACGTTGTCGAAGCCCTCCGGGAACAGCGAGCCGAGCCACTGGGAGGGGCCGCCTCCGGTTTCGGCGAGTGAGCCCAGTCTTTCAACCCGTTCGGTAAGGTCTCGGGCTTCGTCCTCGCTGACCCCAGGCAGCAGCTGGAGCAGCAGACCGGAGGCGGCCGAGACCTCGCCGTTGCGCTCCACCGACACGCTCAGAACGACCGCGGCGGGCGACTGTTCGGACTCGGTCAGGTACCAGGCCAGGTCCTTGGCGACCTCGCCGGTGAACAGGGGTACGACGCCCCGGTACGGGCGACCGGTGCCGAGGTCGCGGGTCACCGACAGGTGGCCGTCGCGGCCGATCACGCCGCCGACGTCGAGGCGGCCGTCCCCCGTCGGGGCGACCGTCGCCTTCGGGTTCGCGACGAACGCCCGGACCCACCCGGCGGGTGATGCGGTCGCGAAGATTCGGCCGGCCGGACCGCCACCGTCCATCTCCAGGGTCAACACGGGCTCCCGGCGGGTGACCTTCTCGAGGCTCCCGGCGAGCAGCAGGGCACCGGTGGCGAGCCGGCCCAGCGCCGTGGTCACGGTGCGGGTCGGCTGGTGGATGCGCCGCAGCTCCCGGGCCACCGCCGTCGTGTCCGTGGCCACGGCCCGGACGCGGCCATCGAGCCCGAGCCCGCGCACCAGATGATCTCCCGGTTCCGACATCGCCCCTCCGGACTCGCGCAACCGGTGAAACCCGGCCGGGATTCCAGCTGCGAGCAAGCCGCCGGGCAACGGCATCGCGACCTGACGATCCTCAGCTGTGCCCCGACCGTCCTTGAGGTGACCCGCCTTGCTCCGGGCGGCTTCGGCGGCTGTACAATGACGATCGCGGGACGGGAGGTCAGGACCATGCGATCAGCGGTCGTTCCACTGTGCCTCGCCCTCGTCGTCGGGCTCCTCGTGGGCTGCAGCGACGACGGCATCGACTACCCGGTCGGCGATGGCAGCTGGCAGCTGGCGCTCAGCGTCGCGGACACCCCGGACGTCATCGACGAGTTTCCCGTCTTCGTCTCGGTCCTGGTGCAGGCCGTCGACCTCTCGAGCGGCGCCCGGCCCCAGGACGGCGCGGTCTTCGAGCTGACCGCCAGCAACGGCTGGTTCCCGAACGGTCTCCGGCAGATCGAGCTCGGCGCGGCCGGCGGCGTCGTGGACACCGAGCTCCGCGTGGACTACCCCGGCTGGTACGAGATCACCGCGGTCATGGTCGAGGAGTGCGCCTCCACGACGGTGCGGTTCTCGGTCGGTCTGTAGCGCCGCATCCCGCCTTCGCACCTTCGGCACCCCTCTGGGATCGGGAAACGCCCCACCCCCAGCTCGGGGGCGGTGCCCTGGCGCCGCCGCCCGCTGAAGGCCATGCTGATCTCCAGGTCGAGAACAGACCCTCGGAGACGGCGCACAACCACTGAGCCCACGGCGCGCATCCCTCCATCCACGCGCCGATCGTCCGCCACCGTTCACGCGGTGGCGGACCCCTTTTGGGCCCCGAGGGTCGGTGCTACACTCCCCGGTCGATCCCGGAAGAAGCGGAGCATCCTTCGACGTTTCTCCGCTGCAGGAGGCAAGAGGAGTGTCCGAGGACCCGCAGCGCCGCCCCACCCTGGCCGATCTCGCCATCGACGACACCGTCCGGCACAGTGTCGTCCGGCGTCGCTGGCTGCCGGCCGCCCTCGCGGCGGCCGCCTTGATCGTCGTGGCGGTGGTCGCCCTCGCCCTTCGCGGACCGCGGCCGGTCGAGGTCGCCACCGCCACCGCCCGGCCGGCCGAGGCCGGCGCCGCGGCCACGGTCCTCAACGCCTCGGGCTACGTCGAGCCCCGGCGGCGCGCCACCGTCGCCGCCAAGATCACCGGCCGGGTCACCGAGGTCCTGGTGGACGAGGGCATGGCGGTGGCGGCGGGGCAGATCCTGGCCCGGCTCGACGACGCCGACGCCCGCCGCCGGGCCGACGCGATCCGGGCCAGCCGCGACGTCGCCCGCGCCGCCCTCGACGAGATCGAGGTCAACCTCGCCGACGCCGAGCGCCGCCTGCGCCGCACCCGCGAGCTCCACACCGAGGGGGTCGCGTCCGAGCAGGACCTCGACACCGCCACCGCCGCGGTGGACGCCCTGAAGGCCCAGCTCGCCGTCGCCCGTCAGGGTCTGGTCGCGGCCGAGGCCGAGCTCGCCGTCGCGCTCCAGGACCTGGAGAACTACACGATCCGAGCCCCCTTCGCCGGCATCGCCGTGTCCAAGGACGCCCAACCGGGCGAGATGGTGTCGCCGGTGTCCGCCGGCGGCGGCTTCACCCGGACCGGCATCTCCACCATCGTCGACATGGACTCCCTGGAGATCGAGGTCGACGTCAACGAGAGCTCCATCGCCAAGGTCGTCCCGGGCCAGCCCGCGGTCGCCACGCTCGACGCCTACCCCGGCTGGCAGATCCCCGCCACCGTGCGCACGGTGATCCCCACCGCCGACCGCCAGAAGGCCACGGTCAAGGTCCGCCTGACCTTCGACGAGCTCGACCCCCGTATCCTGCCCGACATGGGCGTCAAGGTCGCCTTCCAGGAGCCGGATCGGCAGGCCGAGGAGGCCCCCGGCGCCCAGTGCCTGGTGCCGCGCCGGGCGGTTCGCGACGACGGCGGCCAGGCGGTGGTCTTCCAGCTGCGCGACGGCGTCGCCGAGCGCCGCGCCGTGACCCTCGGCCGCCAGCTCGGCGCCGACGTGGAGGTCCTGGGCGGCCTTTCTGCCGGCGCCACCGTGGTCCTCGACCCGCCGCCCGAGCTCTCAGACGGCACCCCCGTGACCACCGAGACCTGACCGCCGCCGCCGGCGACCCGTTGTGGAGGACGACATGGTTCGAGTTGACGGCAGCGACAGCGACACCGCCCTGATCCGGGTCCGCAAGCTCAACAAGAAGTACCGGCGGGGGGCCGAGACCATCGACGTCCTGCAGGGTCTCGACCTGGACGTGGACCCCGGCGAGTTCGTGGCCTTCATGGGACCCTCGGGCTCGGGCAAGACCACTCTGCTCAACCTGCTCGGCGGCCTCGACGTGCCGACCTCGGGCTCGGTCACCGTCGACGGCGACGAGATCACCCACATGTCCGGCCGCAGACTCGCCCGGTGGCGGGCCCGGCACGTCGGCTTCATCTTCCAGATGTACAACCTGATCCCGGTGCTGACCGCCGAGCAGAACGTGGAGCTGCCGCTGCTGCTCACCTCGCTGAGCCGCGACCGCCGGCGCCGGCAGGTCGCCACCGCCCTCGAGCTGGTCGGCCTCGCCGACCGCATGAAGCACTACCCCCGCCAGCTGTCCGGCGGCCAGGAGCAGCGGGTTGCCATCGCCCGCGCCATCGTCACCGACCCGACCTTCCTGCTCGCCGACGAGCCCACCGGCGACCTCGACCGGACGTCGGCCGACGAGATCCTGAACCTCCTGACCTCGCTGTCGAAGGACTACGGCAAGACCATCCTCATGGTGACCCACGACCCGCGGGCGGCCGAGCGGGCCAGCGTCGAGCTCCACCTCGACAAGGGCGCGCTGGTCGAGGCCGGCCGGGCCGAGGTCGCGTCATGAGGTTCCTGCCCTTCGTGCTGCGCAACCTCAAGCGCAAGAAGACCCGCACCCTCCTGACCATCGGCTCGATCGCGGTGTCGCTCTTCCTCTTCGGGCTGCTGGTGGCCATCGAGAGCGGCCTCAACGCCGGCGTCGACGTGGCCGGCGCCGACCGCCTGGTGATCCGCAACCGGATCTCCCTCATCCAGCCCCTGCCCTTGGCCTACCAGCAGCAGCTTCTCCAGATCCCCCACGTCGAGCAGGCCACCTTCTCCAGCTGGTTCGGCGCCGTCTACCAGGACCAGCGCAACTTCTTTCCCCAGTTCGTCATCGACACCGACACCTACCGCGAAGTCTTCCCCGAGTACGAGATCCCCGACGAGCAGTGGCAGGCCTTCCTGGCCGACCGCGAGGGGGCGGTGGTCGGCCGCGCCACCGCCGACCGCTTCGGCTGGCAGCTGGGCGACCGCATCCCCCTGCAAGGAACCATCTTCCCGGGCACCTGGGAGCTCAACATCCGGGCGATCTACGAGGGTCGCGAGGCCGAGGCCGACGAGACCCAGCTGTGGTTTCACGACGCCTACCTCGAAGAGCGCCGCCGCTGGGGCAAGGGCCTGGTGGGCTGGTACACCGTCAAGGTGGACGATCCGGAGCACGCAGTCGAGGTCGCCGCCGCCATCGACGAGCGCTTCTCCAACTCCGCCTGGGAGACCACGACCGAGACCGAGCGGGCCTTCGCGGCGGGCTTCGCCAAGCAGATCGGCAACATCCGGCTGATCGTGCTGTCCATCGGCGCGGTGGTCATGTTCACCCTGCTCCTGGTCACCGGCAGCGCCATGGCGACCGCGGTCCGGGAGCGGGTCCCGGAGCTGGGCGTCCTCAAGACCATCGGCTTCGGCGACACCACCGTCCTCGGCCTCGTCCTCGCCGAGTCGGTGCTCATCGCCGTGGTCGGCGGCGGCATCGGAGTCGTCCTCGCCAAGCTCTTCACCCTGGGCGGCGACCCCACCGGGGGCATGCTACCGACCTTCCACCTCGGGGGCGACGCGATGGCCGCGGGGCTGGCCCTGTCGCTGGTGGTCGGCCTGCTCGCCGGCGCCATCCCGGCGGCAACCGCCATGCGGCTCGAGATCGTCGACGCGCTCAGGAGGGTGTGAGATGGCGATCCCGGTCTCCTACAACGTCCGCTCGGTGGCCGCCCGCTGGACCACCACCGTGGTTTCCGTCCTCGGCATCGCCGGCACCGTCGGCGTCTTCCTGGCCATGCTCGCCATGGCCAGGGGCTTCCAGGCGACTCTCATCGCCTCGGGCTCGCCGGACAACGTCATCGTGCTCCGCGCCGGCGCCGACACCGAGATGACCTCCGCGGTCAACCTCGAGCAGGTCCGGGTCATCGCCGACGCGCCCGAGGTGGCCCGGGGCGAGGACGGCAGGCCTCTGCTCAGCCCGGAGGTGGTGGTCATCGGCGCCTTCCCCCTCGCCACCACGGGCACCGACGCGAACGTCCAGATCCGCGGAGTCTCGGACACCGTCCTCCAGGTGCGGCCCAAGGTGGAGCTCGTCGAGGGCCGCTTCTTCCGTCCCGGCCTCGCCGAGCTCGTGGTCGGGCGCAACGCCGTCACCACCTATCAGGGCTTCACCCTCGGCTCCACCGTCGAGATCGGCGGCCTGGACTGGCGCGTGGTGGGCGTATTCTCCACCGGCGGCACCGCCTTCGACTCCGAGGTCTGGTGCGACGCGACCCTCCTCAACCAGACCTTCAGCCGGCCGGAGGGCATCTTCCAGTCCGTCACCGCCCGCCTGACCTCCCGCGCCGAGCTCGGGGCCCTCGAGGACCGGCTCACCGCCGACCCCCGACTGACCGTGGACGTCACCGGCGAGCAGGCCTACTACGCCAAGCAGTCGGAGATGGTCAGCACGCTGATCCGGGCCCTCGGCTTCCTGGTGGCCCTGGTGATGGCGGTCGGCGCCGTCTTCGGCGCCCTCAACACCATGTACTCGGCGGTCGCCGCCCGCGCCCGCGAGATCGCGACCCTGCGCGCCCTCGGCTTCGGCGGCGGCTCGGTGGTGGCCTCGTTCGTGCTCGAGTCGGTGCTCATCGCGCTGGTCGGCGGCGCCATCGGCTGCCTGGCGGTGCTCCCGCTCAACGGCTTCACCGCGGGCACCATGAACTGGCAGACCTTTTCCCACCTCGCCTTCGCCTTCCAGGTGACGCCGGCGCTCATGGTGTGGGGCCTGGCCTTCGCCGGTTTCATGGGCCTGGTCGGAGGCCTGCTGCCGGCACTGCGCGCCGCCCGCATGCCCGTCGCCGCCGCCCTCCGGGAGCTGTAGCCGCCCAGCCTCCCACCCTGCTGTCAGCGATCAGCTATCAGCGGAGCCGCTTGCTGAGAGCCGCTGGCTTACTGCTCGTCCGCGGCGCACCGGAACCCGATGGCCCGATCCGGCCTGTCCGGGACGCGGCCGAGGCGGCGCGACACCCGCTGCCACCCGGTCGGCTCGTCGTAGCCCCCACCCCGCACCACCCGCCGCCGCTCGCCCGCGGGGCCGGTCTCCTGGTACCAGGGGTCGCCGGTGAGGGGCGCACGGAAGAAGGTCGCGTTGTAGACGTCGTCAACCCACTCCGCGACATTGCCGATGACGTCGTACAGGCCCCAGCGGTTCGCCTCGAAGCTCGCCACGGGGGCAGTGCCGTTCCAGGGATCGCCGTCCCCGACCCCGACCGCATTCCCGGCCCCGTCGCGCCACGACGTCCCCCAGGGGAAGGCGAGCTCGGACCCGGCGCGCGCCGCCAGCTCCCACTCGGCCTCGCTGGGCAGCCGCTTGCCGGCCCAGTCGGCGTACGACCGCGCCTGGTACCAGTCGACCCAGACCACCGGGTGGGCGCCCCGATTCGGGTCGTCATAGGCCTCCCGGCGGGCCGGCGGCGTGCACGCCCCGGCCGCGACGCAGCTGCGGTACTCGTCGTTGGTGACCTCGGTGCGGTCGATCCAGAACCCATCCACGCGGACCTCGCGCGGCGGCATCTCGTCCGCGTTGGCGGCACCATCGCCGGCACTGGCCCCCATGCGGAAGCTCGTCCCCGCCACCCAGACCATCCCCTTGCCGTCGGTCGGCCAGACCTTCGCCGCCCCGCTCCTGCGGGCGAGCCGTGCGGCCGCGGCCGCCGCGATGGCATCGTCCGGAACCACCTCGAGGACCAGCTCGGCTGCGGCGAGGGCGGCCTCGCTCTCCCCACGCTGCTCGAGCTGCGCCACCGCCCGGCGCAGCCGCTCGACTACCCGGGCCTGGAAGTCGGCGAAGCGGCCGGCGAGGCGCGGGCTCCCAAGCGAGGCCTCCCGGTAGGCCTCGAGTCCGCCCGCGACCTCCCCGGCGGCGCCCTCGCCGGCTGCCGCCAGGAGCGCCGTCTCGAAGCGCTCGAAGAGGTCCGCGGCGACCGGGTCCCGCGCGTCGTGCCGGAGGCGAGATGCGGCGGGCGCGAGCGCTTCCTCCATCCTGCCCTCGACCACGAGCAGGGTGATGGCGCGCCGTTCCAGGTAGCGTCGGTCCTCCTCCTCCAGGTCGGCCTGGTCGAAGGCGGAAGCGGCCACCGGCGCGGGGAAGGCGCGCGCCGCCTCCTGGACCAGCTCGTCCACGGGCACGCCCCCGGCGTGTCCGAGGACACAGCGGAAACCCAGGTCGTCAGCGGCGTGATCGGGGTCGTACCAGAGCCGGGCCGACACCCTCGCCATGTCGAGGTCCCGGCGCCAGGAGCCGCCCCGCACCACCCTGCCCCATCCCCCGCGGGCCGCGCCGCCCCCTTCGATGTCCTCCGAGAATCGCGCCCGGTACCGGTCCTGACACCACTCCCAGACGTTGCCGGCGACGTCGAAGAGGCCGAAGCCGGTGGCCGGGAAGCTGCCGCCCGGACGGGTCCCGCCCAGGGTCGAGTCTCTGGGCCCGGTCCAGACGTTGGCCAGGTCCGGCTTGCGGCCGTTGCCCCAGGGGAAGCGGGCATCGGTGACCTCGCCCCTCGCCGCCCGCTCCCACTCCGCCTCCGACGGCAGCCTGCGGCCGGCCCAGCGTGCGAAGGCCCGCGCCTGCCGCCAGCTCACCCCCACCACCGGGTGATCGGCCAGGCGGGGATCGTCGAAGGCCTTGGGATCGGCCGGCCGGTCGCAGAAGCCCGCCTCCACGCACCGCCGGTAGCGCGCGTTGTTGACCTCCCTCGCCTCGACCCAGAGAGCCGGCACCTCGACCCACCGGAAGTAGACCTCGTCCTCGAGACAGGCGCCGTCCCTCGCGCTGCAGCCGACCCGGACCGCCATGGCCGGATGGAAGACCAGGGCCGCCCCGTCCACCGGCGAGCGCCAGATCTGGCCCGGCTCGGCATCCTCCGGCGGCTCGAAGACCGAGCGCAGCCGAGCGACCGCCAGCGACCCCGGGTCGAGCTCGGCGGCGAGCGACCACGATCGCACCGCCGCGCCCAGGTCGGTCTGGCGCCGATCGTCGCCGTGAACCAGGAGGATCCGGGCGATCCGGTCCTCGAGGGCGGCGAGGCGGGAGCGCCCGTCGTCGAGGTTCGAGACCAGGGTGGCGTAGGTGTCGAAGAGGGAGCGGACGACGGTCAGACGCCCGGCCCGCGCCTGGGCTGCCAGCGAGTCCTCGGCGGACCGGATGACCTGCTCCGCCTCCCGGTCGTCGGGGCGGACCTCCAGCCTGTTCACGGCTTCCGGCAGCCGGCTCCAGGGACCGGCGGCGGCCGGCGGCGCCAGCGCGACGAGCAGCACGGCCACGGCCCACGGACCCGGCCGGCGCCAGCCTCGAGAGTCGATCATGCCGGTTCGGATTGTAACCCGGGTACACTGACGCCATGGACCGGCCCGACCCAGAGCTCGAGTACTACCGCCGGGTCGAGGACCTGTTCGCCTCACTCCGCGGGGCGCCCCACATCCTCTCGCCGAGGGACTTCCAGCTGCTCCGCCAGTGGTGGCGCGACGGCGTCCCCATGGCGGCCGTGGTCACCGGCCTCACCGAGGTCTTCGCCAAGGCCAGGGAACGGGGTGACGACGACCCGGTGGCGAGCCTAAGCTACTGTCGCCACTCAGTCCGGCGCCAGGCCAGGCGGCTCGCGGAGATGCACACCGGCGCCGGCGACGGCGACCGTCCACCGGCACCGCCGACCGACCCGGCGCGGGCCCGGACCCTCGTCGCCGCGCTCGAGGCGGTGGCCGCCGCCCAGGGTGACGCGCGTCCGGCGGTGGCCGAGGCCGTTCGCAGGACCGGCCGGCAGGTGGCGACCGCCGTCGAGGAGCTCCCCCCGGAGCTCCTCGACGAGCACCTCTTCGCCCTCGAGACCGAGCTCCTCGAGGCCTGCTGGGCGGCACTGCCCGCCGGCGACCGCGACGCCATCGACGGCCGGACCTCCGAAGAGGCCGCGGCCACCACCGGCACGGACGAGGCCCGTCGGCGAAGCCGCCGCGCACTGCGGGACCGGGAGCTTCGCCGGCTGCTCGAGCTGCCGCGGCTCGAGGTCGGATCGTGACCGGAGACCGGCGACCGTCGAGGCCCGGACCCGGTTCCGGCAGTCCCCTCGAGCCCCGGGTCGTGCGCGCGCTCAAGCTGGTGGGCGGCGGCGTCGCCCTCGGCCACGCCGACGGTGAGACCTGGATGGTGCGGGGCGGGCTGCCGGGTGAGCTCCTCCGTGCCCGGCCGACCCGGCGCCGAGCCCGGATCGTCGAGGCGGTGGCGGAGGCTGTCCTCGCCGACCCCCACCCCGCCCGGCTCGCCGATCCCTGCCCCCACGCCCCCGCCTGCGGCGGCTGCGACTGGCCGCACGTCGACCCCGAGGCCGGCGCCGCGCTCAAGGCCGAGGTGGCGGCCGAGGCCGCGGCCAGGGGAAGCCGGCTCGCCGAGCGCCTCCGCGGAGCTCCCGTCACCGGGTCTCCCCCGGCCTACCGTCTGCGCAGCCGACTCCACTGGGACCCCGCCGCCGGCCGGCTCGGCTTCTTCGCCCACCGGAGCCGTGAGGTGGCGCCGATCTCGGGCTGTCGCGTCATCACACCAACCCTCGCCCTCCGGTTGGAGGCCCTCACCAGCGCCCTCGCCGGCAGCTGCCCGGTGCCGATGGACGTGGAGTGGTTGGAGGGCCACGACGCGGTGGTGGCCGGCCTGCGGCCGCCGCCGGGCGGCACGAAGCCGCCTGAGGCAACCTGGCTGCCCCCGCCGAGCGCCACGCTCGGCCTCGACGGCTGGCACTGCCTGGACGCGTCCGGCACGGTCCTGGCCGGCTGGGGCCGGGACCACGTCCACATCGACCTGCCGATCCGGCTCGAGGTCCCCATCGGCTCGTTCTTCCAGGGCAACCGGCACCTGGTGCCGTGGCTCTTCGACCGCCTGGCGTCGCTGATCGGCCCCGGCGGCGAGCCGCTCTACGACCTCCACGCCGGGGTCGGTCTGATCGCCGCCGCCGGCCGCCACGCCGGCCGCGACGAGCTGAGCCTGGTCGAGCCGCAGCCCACCTCTGCCGACGCCGCCCGCCGCAACCTGCCCGGCGCCCGGGTGGTCACCGCCACCGCCGAGGACTTCGTGGCGGACGAAGCAAACCTTCCCCCCCCGGCCGTGGTCGCCACCGACCCTCCCCGCACCGGCATGTCCCCCTTCCTGCGGGACCGCCTCGCGGCCTGGCGCCCCCGGCGGCTGGTCATGCTCGGCTGCGACCCGGCCACCTGGAGCCGGGACGCCGCCTTCCTGCTCGAGCGCGGCTACTCCCTCGAGCACCTGGAGCTGGTGGACCTCTTCCCATCCACCCACCACGTGGAGGTGCTCGCGGTGCTGGCGGCCCGGTGACCGGCGACGCCGGAACGGCCGCCGCTCTCCGCCCCCTGTGGACCCTGACCCTCGCCGCCGCCGCCGCCGCAACCGCCGCGTGGTGGGTGCCCGATCCGGGGCCGCCGTGGCTCCGGGTCGCCCTCGGCTCGGTCGGCGCCGGCTGCCTCGGGTGGGCGCTGTGGTGGGGCCGGCGGGCGGCCACCGTCCTGTGGCTGGTGGCGGGCGTCGCCCTGGTCGGTAGCCACGGCCTCCAGGCGCGCGCCGACAGGCTCGAGGTCGCCGGCCTGATCGACGGTGAGGGACCGGCGGCCGTGCGGGCCCGCGTCGCCGTCGCCGACGGCTGGGTCCAGGGGCGCTGGGGCTGGCGCGCCGGAGTGCGCGTGCTCTCGGCAACCCGTTCCGGAGCGTCGGTTCCGCTCCCCGGAAGGTCTCGTCTGGAGATCCGGGGCCCGGTGGATGCCCTGGCTCTGCCGCCGCCGGGCACCGTCGTGGACGTCCTGGCCGGCGTCCGCGGTGAACCGGCCACCCCCCTGCTCGTGGCCTCGTCGCCCCGACTCGTCGAGCCCGCCCCCGGCGCGGCCCCGGCACTCCTTGCCGAGTGGCGGGACCGGTTGGCCCGGGGGCTCCTCGAAGCGGCCGGTCACGACGTCGGGAGGATCCGGGCCGCCGAGCTCGCCGCCGCCCTCGCCCTCGGCCGGCGCGACCTGATTCCGGCCGAGCGCCGCGAGGGCTGGCGCCGCTCCGGCCTCGCCCACGTCCTGGCGGTGAGCGGGCTCCACGTCGGCCTGGTGGCGGGGGCGGCCTGGCTGGCCCTCGCCGCCTTCGGCGCCTCCCCGACCGCCACCCGGCTGGTCCTGCTGATCCTGCTGCCCACCTACGCTCTCCTGGCGGGCGCCGCCCCGTCCGCGGTGCGGGCCGCCCTCATGGGTGTCGTCTACCTCGGCGCCCGCCTGCTCGGCCGCGCCCTGGTGCCGATGGCGGCCGTCCTCCTGACCGCCTTCGCCCTGCTGCTCGCCGATCCCGGGCTCGTCGGCGACGTCTCGTTCCAGCTCACGGTGCTGCTGACCGCTGCCCTGGTCCGCTGGGCCCCGCCCCTGGCCTCCTTCCTGCCCGGCCCACGCTGGCTCGCGGCAGCGTTGGCGGTGCCGGTGGTCGCCCAGCTCGCCGCGGCCCCCCTGGTGGCGGTCCACTTCTCCAGCACCGTGCCGGGGGCCGCCCTGGCCAACATCGCCGTGCCCTGGCTGCTGACCCCGGTGGTGCTCGCGGCGGTGGCCGCCACCGCGACAGCGCCGCTGGCCCCGGCCCTCGCCGGCGGTCTGCTGACCCTGGTCGGGCTCGGCGAGCGCGGGCTCTGGCTCCTGGGGACCCCCGGCCGCGCCGGGGAGCTGGTCCCCCCCGATGTGCCGCCGGCGCTCCTGGTGGCGGTCGCCGTCGCCGGTATCGCCGCCCTCCTGCCGGGTCGGCCTGCCCGAGCCGCGGTCGCGGCCTACCTGCTGATCCTCGCCGCCTCGGCAGTTTGGTGGCGCCTCGCACCCCCCGCCGGCGGCACCGTCGTCGAGCTCCTGCCCGTGCCCGACGGCCTGTCGGTACGGATCGGCCACGGCGCCACCCAGCTCCTCATGGACGGGGGCGCGCGCCGGCGCGATGCCGCGTCGAGCCTGGCCGCCGCCCGGGTCCGAGACCTGGATGCGGTCCTCGCCTCCCACGGCGACAGCGACCACGTCGAGGGGCTCGGCCTCGTCCTAGCCACCGTCGACACCGACCGGCTCGTGCTGCCCGCCTGGCTCGTGGCCAGCCCCGAGGCCGTGCCACTGCTCAGGGTCGCCCGTCGGCGTGGAATCACCGTCAGCCCGGTCGTCCGCGGCTCTCGCTTGACGGTCGGCGACACGGTCCTCGAGGTCCTCTGGCCGCCCGCAGCGGCAGCGCCGGCCGACGACAACGAGCGCTCTCTCGTGGTGCGGGTCGGTCTCGGGCCGGACGCCGTCCTGCTCACCGGCGACATCGGACGCGCCACCGAGGCCCGCCTCGCGGGGTCCACGAACCTCGCTGCATCGGTGCTGATCGTTCCCCACCACGGCAGCCGGCTCTCGGCCTCGCCGCCCCTCCTGGACGCGGCAGCGTCCGAGGTCGCGCTCATCCCCGCCGGCCCCGACAACCTCCACAACCACCCTCACCCCTCGGTGCTCGCCCGCCTCGACGAGCGCGGCATCCCCTACCGCATGCCGGTCCGCGACGGCCGCTGCGGCGCACGCCTCCAGCACGGCCGCTGGCTCCCCTTCCCGGAGCTTCCACCCGCGCCTTGACCCCTCGACCCCCACAACTCACCCCTCACTCCTAACTCCTACCTCCTAACTCTGAACTCTGAACTCTGAACTCCTCACTCCTCCCCGATCACCCTGCCCGCCTCCGACTCGCGTATCCTGTCCATGTGACCGATCGCGACTCGACCGACGCACCCGAGCCGCTGCTGCTGATCGTCGGACCCACCGGCTCGGGCAAGAGCAGTCTCGGCATCGAGGTGGCCGAGGCCCTCGGGGGCGAGATCGTGTCCGCCGACGCCTTCGCGGTCTACCGCGGCCTCGACATCGGCACCGACAAGCCCGACGCCGAGGCGCGCCGGAGGGTGCGCCACCATCTGGTGGACGTGGCCGACCCGTGGGAGCGGTTCTCGGCCGGCCGGTTCGCGGCCGAGGCGGCGGCGGCGATCGCCGACATCCGCGGCCGGGGCCTCGTCCCCGTCGTGGTCGGCGGCACCCACTTCTGGGTCCGAGCGCTGCTGCTCGGTCTCTTCCCCAGCCCCCCCAGGGATCCCGCGGTGAGCCGGCGCCTGGCCGCCGAGTGGGCCAGCGACCCGGCTGCCGCCTTCGCGCGCCTCGAAGCCGCCGACCCCGTCGCCACCACCCGGATCGGCCGCCACGACCGGCAGCGGGTGCTCCGCGCCCTCGAGGTCCTCGAGCTCACCGGCACGCCCATCTCCGAGCACTGGCGGCGCCACGCCAGGTCCTCCGATCACCGCCCCGTGCTGGCCGCGCCGGCGCGGCCGAGGGCCGAGCTCTATGCTAGAATCGAGGCTCGCGTAGACGTCATGTTTGCGTCTGGATTGAGGGAGGAGGTCCGGCGGATTCTCGCCTCGGGTGTGCCTCGCGACGCGCACGCACTCAAGGCCATCGGCTATCGCCAGGTCGTCGATCATCTCGATGGCGCCTGCGATCTCGCCACCGCCATCGACAACACGAAGATCGCGAGCCGGCGGCTCGCGAAGCGCCAACTGACGTGGTTGCGGGGTCTGACGGAGGGCGACCTGCACTGGGTACCGCCGCCCGAGGCGGGCGGCGCCGAGGCAGTGTCCCACCTCTGGTCCGCCAAGCTCCGGGGGAAAGGGCAGTCATGAGCAAGCCTGCGAGCAATACCATCAACATCCAGGATCCATTCTTCTATCAGCTCCGCAAGGACTCGCGAACGGTCCACGTCTACCTGGTCAGCGGCAAGCGGCTCACCGGGATCATCCGCCGCTTCGACCGGTACGCCGTGATTCTGGAGAACCACGGCGTCGAGCAGCTGGTGTACAAGCACGCCGTGGCGAGCATCTCGCCGGCGTCCGGGTACGGCAGCGGTCCAGGCCAGGATGAGATGCCGCGGGAGTGACGAGGCCGGCTGCCGGCACACGAGCTCGCGGGTCCGCCTCGCCGAGCTCCTCGCCGGACGCGCCGCTCTGCAACGCACCGTCTCCGGTCGGCTGTCGCTCGTCCTGGCCGTCGCCATCGCGGCCTGGCTCACCGCACTGCCGACCCAGGCCGTCACCACCCGCGAGCTTCCTTCGCCCCTCGAAGGGCCGGGCGCGCCGAGCCTGACGCGATCTCAGACCAGGAGCCTCCAACGCAGCTGGCGCGAGCTCGCCGACGGCGACCTCGAGGCCGCCGCGAAGCGGGCCGGCCGCGCCCGGGACACGGTGCCCGGGCAGCTGCTGGCGGCTCAGATCCGACTGGCCGCGGGCGAGGCCGACGTCAAGCCGGACCTGGTCGCACTGTGCGACCGTAACCCCGACTACGCCGGCGCCTGGATCACCCTCTCGGTCGCGGCCGAGCGGGTCGGGGACGAGATCATGGCCCTGTTCGCGGCCCGCCGCGGCGCCGAGCTCTGGTCCGACCCCCGCTGGACCGGGCGGGCCGAGGAGCTCGAGGGCCGGTGGGTGACCGAGCGCCTGGAGCGGGCCCGCGGGCTGCTCCGGGACGGCTCCCTCGAGTCCGCCCTCACCGAAACCAGGATGGCCCTGGAGCTCGCACCCGATGCGCCCGGCGCCGCGGTCCTCGAGGCCGAGATTCTGCTCGCGGCCGGCCGCCTGGACGACGCCGAGGCCGCCCTCGCGGACGCCCCCGACAGCCCCGGGTCACCGCTGATCCGCGGGCGCATCGCGGAGCTCCGCGGCGACTGGCAGGCCGCCATGGAGAGCTACGCCATGCTCCCCGCCGACCATCCGGAGCGGGGGGCGGCCCTCGACCGCGCCCAGATCCGCTGGCGGCTCTCGGTGCTGCCCGCCCACGTCGACAAGGCGATGGCCTCCGAGCGGCTCAGCCGCGGCGAGCTGGCGGTGATCCTGGTGTCGCTCCAGCCCCGGCTGGAGACTCTCCCGGGGGGCTCGATCCCGGTCATGTCGGACATCGTCGACCACCCGGGGCAACGCGAGATCGTCACCGCCGTCCGCCTCGGGATCATGGATGCCGACCTCCTCGACCACCGCTTCCACCCCGAGGCGCCGGCTTCCCCGGCCGCCGTGCGCCGGGCCCTGGACCGCGCCGCCGTGCTCCTCGGCGAGTCACCGGCCCGGTGGTGCGAGGAGGAGGACGTGGTAGGCTCCTCCTGCACCTCCCTTGGGTCGCCAGTGACTGGCGAGGCCGTCGTGAACGCGGTGCTCGACAAAGCGCCGGGAGCAGGACGATGAGCGAACGGATCCGAGAGCTTCTGACCGGGGTCGAGCTCTTCTCGGAGCTCGCGGACAACGAGCTCGACGACCTCGCGGGCCTCGCCCAGGTCAAGAAGATCGGCAAGGACGTCACCATCTTCCACGCCGGCGACCCGGCGGACGCGGTCTACGTGGTCGCCAGCGGCCGGGTCAAGGTGGTCATCACCTCCTCCGACGGCAAGGAGTTCATTCTCACCGTCCTCGGCGCCGGCCAGGTCTTCGGCGAGATGGCCCTGCTCGAGTCGGCAACCCGGTCGGCGTCGGTGGTGACCCTGAGCGCGGTCGAGCTGCTCGCCATCAACCGCGCCGACTTCCAGCGCCTGATCGACTCCAACCCGCGGATCTCGCACCAGCTGCTGGCGATCCTCTCCCGCCGCCTGCGCCGCGCCAACGCCAAGATGGAATCCCTGGCCTACATGGACGTGGCCGGCCGTCTCGCCCGCTACCTGCTCGACCTGGCCCGCGACCACGGCCAGCGCCTCGGCAACGGCTGGGTGGTGGTGCGCCGGCCCACCCACTCGGACATCGCCCACTCCATCGGCACCAGTCGCGAGACCGTGTCCCGGCTCATCAACGAGTTCGAGGAGGGCTTCGGCCTGGTGAACAAGGGCAAGTTCACCTATATACGAGAAAACCTGCTTGAATGAGCTTCCGGTTCCGAAATCTACGCCGGCTGCCGCGGCAGCCGGCGTAGATTTCGGAAATCGCAGACTCACTCACGATGCCAGACCGTTCCATGTGGGGTGTCCTCGAGGATGATGCCGCGGGCGGCGAGCTGGTCCCGGATGGCGTCGGCGCGGGCGAAGTCGCGGGCCTGCCGGGCAGCGGTGCGCTCGGCCACCAGAGTGTCGATCTCGGCAGCGCCGTCGGCCTCGGCCTCGGCCTTGGGGAAGATGCCCAGCACCGAGTCGGCGTCGGCGAAGGCCCGATCCAGAGCCTGCCGGGGCCCGGCGCCGATCCCGCCGTCGTCGAGGGCGGTGTTGACCTGGCGCAGCAGGGTGTGGAGGGCAGCCAGCGCCTTGGCGGTGTTGAGGTCGTCGGCCAGAGCGGCCCCGAAGTTGCGCTGGAAGGTCGCCACTGCTTCCGGCGACAGGTCGCCGTCGGCCGCCGCCGGCGGCGAGCTGGCGAGCCGTCTCAGGGTGTTGGCGATCCGGTCGAGAGCCTGGGCCGCGGCGTGGAGACCGTCGAAGGTGAAGTTGAGGCGCTGCCGGTAGGGGACCGAGATCAGCAGGTAGCGCACGGCCATGGGGTCGAAGCCGCGCTCCACGAGGTCGCGCAGGGTGAAGAAGTTCCCGAGGCGCTTGGCCATCTTCTCGCCCTCCACCACCAGGTGCTCGGCGTGCAGCCAGAAGCGGGCGAAGGTGTGCCCGGTGGCGCCCTCCGACTGGGCGATCTCGTTCTCGTGGTGCGGGAAGATGTTGTCGACCCCGCCGCAGTGGATGTCGATGGTCTCGCCGAGCAGGGCCATCGCCATGGCGGAGCACTCGATGTGCCAGCCGGGCCGGCCCGGGCCGAGCTCGGTCTCCCAGACCGGCTCGTGCTCCTTGGGCGCCTTCCAGAGCACGAAGTCCCGCGCGTCCTCCTTGTCGTAGTCGTCGACGTCGACCCGGGCGCCGGCCAGGTTGGCCTCCGGCCGCACGCCGGACAGCTTGCCGTAGCCGGGGAAGGTGCTGATCCGGTAGTAGACCGAGCCGTCCGAGCGGTAGGTGTGGCCGGCCTCGCCCAGGCGCTGGATGATCTCGACCATCTCCGGCACGTAGTCGGTGGCCCGGGGGTAGTGCTCGGCAGGCTCCACCCCGAGGGTCTCCAGGTCCTCGAAGAAGGCCGCGGCGAAGCGGTCCGTGAACTCGCGCAGGGAGACGCCGCTCTCGTTGGCCCGCTGGATGGTCCGGTCGTCCACGTCGGTGAGGTTCTGCACCTGGGTGACCCGGAAACCGAAGAGCTCGAAGGTCCGGCGCAGGACGTCCTCGAACAGGAAGGTCCGGTAGTTACCGATGTGGGGGTAGTCGTAAATGGTCGGGCCGCAGGTGTAGATGCGCACGTGCCCGGCCTCGAGGGGCTCGAAGTCCTCGAGCCGTCGGGTCAGGGTGTTGTACAAGCGCAGGGTCGCCGTCATGGGCCGCCTCCGAGGGGGGGATTGTACCGCCTCCGCCCCGGTTCCCTCCCCGTGCCCGTACCCG
>DATHSO010000036.1:0-31210 GCA_035464095.1 Candidatus Methylomirabilota bacterium
GAGATCCTCCAGGTCGGCTGGATCCGGGTCGACGTCGACGGCGACGGCCTGTACGAGCTCGTGCCTTTCGGCGAGCACGTCGGCGACACACCGCCGGGCCGGGTCTACGACGTGTTCGGCGAGCTGCCCGAGGAGACCCCGACCGACAAGCACCGGGTCGTGATCCAGGGCAACATCTACGAGGGCTGGGACGCCATCCCCGAGCAGTACAAGATGCGGGGCCCGGCCGGCGTCATGGACACCACCTTCAAGCAGGGCACGACACTCATGACCCTCAAGTTCTGATCACGACTCCTCGGTCAGCTGCAGCAGCACGATGCGTTCGATCAAGCCCGCCACTGTACCGCAGCGGGCCGGTCACGAACCTCTCGGGCACTGGATTTCCCCGGCATGGGAGCCTTCCCCACATCGATCTCCTCCGTTCGGAGGAGGCGGTGTCGCCGGCCATGAGCTACCTTAGGTGCCAAGAGAAGAAAACAGGCGCGATCGCAGCTCCGCAGGGGGCATGGTGGACACCGATGCGCCGCCGGTTGGTGGGATTCGATCCACCGGGCGGTTTCGGGGTTCGCGAGCGCGGGAAAGGTCGGGGGATGCAGCTGCACAACCAGCCGAGCCGACGGGAGCACAGGAAGCTCGCCACGGAGTCCGCACCGAGTCGTCGCACCAGCCCCGAACCGCTCGAGGCGGCCGTCGTTCCCCGCCCGGCGGAACCAACCGGCCCGAAGGACCGACCGTCCTGGGAGGACATGCTCGTCGCCGCGGGCCTCGACCGGGAGTCGCGCGAGCTGTCGCCCGCCGAGCGCTGGCTCGCCGACCGCGCGGCCGAGACGGTGCGGGCCGAAGCAGACGCCGGGCGCGGGCCCTGCCCCACCGGTTGAGACACCTCGCGTCCACTGCTCGACCCGCCCGGAAATCCCGGCGGCGGACCTGGACATCACGGGCCCGAACATGACATCCTGTCGGAGCCCGACATTCTAGAGTACGAGCTGGAACCGGAACGATGCGCATTCTCGATCCGGGACGCCGACGTGGGACCGGAAGCGTCCTCCGCAGGGTTGTTGCGTGACCTCGGCGAGAGAGGTCCTGGCCGCGGTCGGGGCGGTTCACGAAGCCGCACTCGAGCCAGCCGGCTGGCCGGTGGCCCTCGGCGCGCTGTGCAGCGTCCTCCGCAGCACCGCCATGAACCTCGTGGTCGTCGACGACCGCGCCTTTCCGGGGGCCGCCGTCGCCCACCACGGCTTCGACCCGGAGCTGGTCCGCCTTTACAACGAGTACTACGTCCGGGTCGACCCGGTCCACCAGGCGGGACGCCGGCTGGACACCGGCGGCGTAGTCTGCTCGAACCAGCTGATGCCGGACTCCCACTGGGAGGCCACCGAGCTCTACGCGGACATGTGCCGCCCCTATGACATCTTCTACCTGCTGGGGGGCGCGTTGGAGGTCCGGCCGCCGCGGATTGTCGGGCTCGGGATCCTCCGCCCCAGGTCGGCCGGTCCCTTCGACGACCACGATCTCGAGCTGTACCACCTCCTGATGCCGCATGTGGCGACCGCCTGCCGCGTCCAGTCGGAGCTGCTCCGGGCCCGCGGCCTGGCGGCCGGGCTGGCATCAACTCTGGACCAGCTCGCGGTCGGCGCCGTCCTCCTCGACGACCGCGACCGCGTCGTCCACGTCAACCGGGCGGCCGAGTCGATCCTCGCCGCTTCCTCCGCCCTCCAAGTGGCCGGGGGCGAGCTGACTGCAGTCTCGGCGGCAGCCGCGGCTCCTCTGCGGCGCCTCCTCGGGGAGGCCGTGATGACCGGACGCGGGATCGGATTGTCCCCCGGCGGTGCAGTGAGGATCGCGCGCGCCGAGCCTGCGCAGCCGCTCACCGTGCTCGTCTCACCACTCGCCGCCAGCGGGCTGTCGGCTCTCGGGTACCGTGCGGCCGCGGTCGCCTTCATCTTCGACCCTGACAGCGGGCCGCGCGACCCCGGGGAGCTGCTCCGCGCTCTGTACGGCCTGACCGCCGCCGAGGCACGGCTCGCGAGCCTGCTCGCCGAAGGCGCCTCGCTGGCCGAGATCGCCGATTGCCTCGAGGTGTCCCAGACCACGCTGAAGACCCACCTCCGTGCGGTCTTCGCCAAGACCGGCGCCCGCCGCCAGGCCGAGCTGGTGACCCTGCTGCTGCGGGGGCCCTACGGGGCGCTCGCCGGCAGCAACGGCAACCCGGCGCACTAGGCCGCCAAGGTCGCGACCTCAGGCGGGGCGTCCGCCCCACGAAAGGTGGCCGAGGGGGCCCCGGAGCACGGCGCGGATGAGCTCACCCTGGCGGCTCGTCCCGGTCTTGGCGAAGACCGCCTTGAGGTGGCTCCGGGCGGTCGTGACCGACACGCCGAGGCGCTCGGCCGCTTCTACCAGACCGCCGCCGCTCACCAGCTCCACCGCGAGCTCGGCCTCCCGGGGGGTCAGGCGGTACATCTGGGCCAGCAGGTCGGTCGGCGACGGGGGGTCGTCCTCCGGATCGGTGACGATCACGACCGCGACAGGCTCACCGTCGCCGCGACGGTTGGCGCCGAGGGGTGAGACGAGAACCTCGAGGGGGCTCCGGTTCGACGGCCGCTCGAGGCGCACGACGCCGCCGCCGTCCACGGCGCCTCCGCACCCTGTCTCGACAGCTCGACCGATGAGCGCTCGAAGCGCGGCGCTGCTCGACCCGCTCGCCCCCGCCACGCCGTGCCTTCCGAGGGAGAAGCCGTCGCCGAGCCGCGCGATCCGTTCGGCGGCCCCGTTGGCGTGGACTACGCCGCCCCGGGCGTCGACCAGCACCACGCCCACCGAGAGCCGGTCGACGAGCTCGGCGAGCATCCCCGAACGGCGCTCGGCGACGGCGAGGCGCCGGTGCAGCGCGATCGCACGCCGCACGTGGCGGACCAGGAGCAGGAACGCCTCGCGCTCCTCGCCGGCCAGCGGACGCCCCTCCGGACCCCGCAGCATGCTCAGGGCGCCGTAGCCCCGCTTTTCCTGCAGGAGCGTGGCGCCGTTGATGTGCTCCAGCCCGTACCCGTCCATCAGGTCCGCGTACAGCTCGGTGCGCCGCCACCACGAGCGCTCGAACAGCTCTTCCGAGTCGAAAAGGCCTCCCGGCGGGACTCTCAGGCTCGCCTCGACGACCGGGTCGACCGTCACGTAGTGCGCGTTGTACCGCGCCACCAGGTCGGGGTCGATGCCGACGTTGACCATGACGCCGTTCGGCCGCTCGCCGAGGTCGTTGAACATGAGGTTGACGCCGCGGACGCCGAACATCTCGGCCATGGGCTGAAGCGCCTCCGGCCACAGCACCGGCTCCTGGGCCGCGGCGTAGACCCGATCCACGATCTCGAGCAGCTCCTCGACCTTCATGACTCCGCACCCTCGTCGATGGACTGTCGGTCGATGGTCTTCTGGCTGTATCGACAATCCTAGCCCAGCACCCTGCCGCTTGTCACTCTTCTTTGCTATCACTCCCGTAGTCGGCCGCAGCGGAGGCGAAGCCGCAGGCCCCGAGGCGGCGCGTCAGCGCGGTGTAGGCCGGCTGTCCATGCGCTGGTCGAGGGCCGCCAGGTACTCGGCGATCGTCTTCTCGAGCTTGACCGCATCGTCGGGGTCGGCGGCCCGGACGGTGACCGTCGCGGTCAGGTGGTCGCCGCTCAGCTCGACCTCCACGACCCGCCCCTTCTTGCTCGAGTGCCAGGCCTTGGTGCGCATGGTGAAGCGGTGCTCCGAGCGGTCGGAGTCGATCAGCACCAGGTCGGCGTCGCGAACGGCCTTGACGGCCTCGTCCCAGGTGCTCTCGAGCGGGTACTGGTAGGTCCGGGTGTCGGCGGCGCCGGCCGCGGCGGTGAACCAAACGAGCAGGATCGCGACGGCAACGAAGGTCCTGATCTTCACGGTGGCCTCCTCGTAATCGTGACCGTCTCAGCCTAGCGCCGCCGCCGCGGGCGCGCCAGACCAGGTGCTCCGTGAGCTCGGGCTCACCGCGAGGTCCGCGTTCGACACAGCGTTCGCCCTTGAGCAGGGAGGCTCTCGCCGAGCGCTTCCCTCTGAAGTTCGGCGTCCACCCCGCGAGCGCCTGATCCGCGGGGAGCTGCCCCTCCACAGCTGTCCAGCGACTGAACGAGGTGCGGTGTCTGTCACAGATTGCAAAACACACTGGAGGAACCCATATTGCCAAGAAACCGCAACCCGTTCAGGGCGAACCGAGGGACTCGGTCCCGAAAGGAGAGGATCATGCGTCGTCTCGTCATCAGCGTCATCGCGGTCTGTCTCGTGAGCGTTCCTGCAATCGCACAGGAGATGCTCGACATGCAGGTCTTTCCGGTCGTGGCCCGAGGTCCCGGGCTGGTCGGCACCGTGTGGGTCACCGATCTGGTCGTGACCAATCCCATGGACCAGCCGGTCACCGTCGGCATGCAGTTCCTTCCGGAACGGCAGGACAACATGTTCAACCCCATGTTCCCCGACCGCGTCACCCTGGCGCCCGGTGAGACGGTCATCGCCGAGGACGTCCTGCAGTCCATGTTCGGCTACGACGACGCCGTCAAGGGCGCGTTGGCGCTGGTCTGCGACCCGGCCTACCTGGTCGGCAACCCCGAGGGCGCCGTGATCCTCGCCGTCACACGCACCTACAACGTCGGCAGCGACCTCGGCACGTTCGGGCAGACCGTGCCCTCGCTCGTGATCAACGTGAACGTGGGTTGGGCGTCCTCGTTCATCACGGGAGCTCGCAACGACGCCGACTTCCGGTCGAACCTGGGCATCGCGGGCACCTCGCCGACGGCTCCGATGACGGTCCACTACCGAATCAAGGACAGCTCGGGGCTGCCGCTGGCCGAAGACACCAAGACGATTCGGGTCGCCAGCATGCAGCAGTGGTCGTTCGAGCAGCTCGGGGTCGGCGAGGTCGACGGACCGCTGACGGTGGAGCTGTGGCTCGACCCCGCCTCCGCAGCCCAGGACCCATGCACCCAGGACTTCCCCAACGGCTTCTTCGCCTACGTCTCGAAGGTGGACAACGGCACTGGTGACGCCGAGTTCCTGGTCGCCTCCGCCATGGAGCCCTTCTACTGCGGCGTGATGCCCGACGACGAGTAGACCGAGCGCGACCGACTCCGGGGCGCCTCCCCCGGGCCCGCCCCCGGGCGTTCGCCGCGCGCGCGGCTGCTGTGCTAGGATCCACCGAGATTCCAAGCGACCATCGCGGTCGTCGACATCGGAAAGCGGAGGGGAACATGAAACAGTCGTGGCTGTGGGTCCTTGCTGCAATGGTGATTCTGGCCGTGGCCGCACCGGCGGCGGCCGAGTTCGAGGACAGCGCCGAGACCAAGCTCGAGCAGCAGAAGGCGCGTGAGGCCGAGCTCAACGGAGTGCCCAACGCGACGGGCGTCGTCGTCACCGCGGGGCCGGACGCCCCCGGCGACCTGCTCTTCATCGGGGTCGACGACACGACGATCTCCACCTACAACGTGAACCCGGCTGACGGGGCCGCGTACCCCCAGTTCACCGGGTACCAGGTGTGGGGCGCCGCGCTGATTCCGGACCCGACGCCCGGTAACGGCGTGGTGTACTTCAACAATGGCAGCTCGCTCTACCGTTGGCCCGCCAACGGCTCGCCGGAGCTGTGCTGCACCATGACGCTAGGCGGCGCGACCCAGAGCATGGTCTCGGCCACCTACGAGCCGACCCTTGGGCGGCTGCTCATGACCAAGAACATCGCGACCGAGGCGGTCTACGCCCTGCCCGTGGTCGCCGCCAGCTGCCCGGTCTCCTGCGAGGTCACGCAGGAGATCGTCTACGACACGGGCCTCGACATCGGCGGCCTGGCCTGGAGCCCGTCGGACGGGCTGCTCTACGGCACCGACGACGGCACCAACGACTCGGTGGTCAGGATCAACGCCGACGGCACCGTCACCGTGATCGCGCCCTACCCGGCCGGCCAGACCGACATCGACGGCCTCGCCGCGGGCGACGGCAAGCTCTACCTGATCACCGACGAGCCGGGGAGCATCTACGTCCTCGACATCGCGACGGCGACCTACTTGACGCCGATCCCCAACCCCTGGACGACGAGCGAGATCTTCAGCGGCGGCGCCCTGGGTCAGGGCCTGATCCCGGTCGAGCTGCAGAGCCTGACCGTCGACTGACCTCGGCCTTTCAAGAGTGGAACCATCGGGCCCCTCGGGGCCCGTTTTTCGTGGTCGGGCCGGCGGCCGGCAGGACCAACCCCCCGCGTCCCCCGGGAAGCCGAGCTCCGGAGGCGGGCTCGCGAGCTCGCCAGGCCGTCCCAAAAGGCCGAGCGGTCGCTGCGGATGCCAAGCTCGACGGCGGACCCGGGCTCGAGGCCACCACCCTCGGATAGCACGGATCGAGTCGGGAATCAGTCGGCCGTCTACCCTCGTTCTGCTCTGAGAATGATTCGCATTCTTGGTCGAGCTCCACTTCGAGAGATGGCAGGTGCAAGCACGGTGAGGTTCTCGCAGGGCATGAACGGGAAGCGACGCGCGGCGCCTCTCGCCCCGGAGCGGAACGTAGACGAGTGAACCAGGCTCGAAATCCCCAGCGCCGGACGGCGCCAGGACCACAGGAGGAAAGAGCATGCGCCATCACCCCCGATCCCAGAGGCTGCAACGGTTCCTGTGCGGAGCCGCGATCGTCATCGCGGCCGCCGTCGCCGAGGCTGGCGGGCCGACCACCTTCTTCGTCACGACCACCGCGGACGCCGGGCCGGGAAGCCTGCGCGAGGCCATCGACCAATCCAACGTCAACGGCTTCTCGGTGGACACCATCGCCTTCTCGATCCCGCCCGCCGAGTGCTCGCCCGAGGGCGTGTGCACCATCTCCCTCGCGTCGTCCCTGCCCCTGATCACCGACGGCGTCGTCATCGACGGCACCACCCAGCCGGCATCGGGCACCGCTCCGAACAACGTCTGCGCAACCGCCAGCGCACCGTCGAGGCTCCGCGTCCAGATCGACGCGGACTCCAGCGTGACGGTCTTCCACGTCGCCAGCCCGGACCCGACCGTGATCCGCGGCATCGCCTTCGTGGGCGGCTCCGGCGTTGTCGTGGACTCCTTCGCCGCCCACCACATCGCGTGCAACCACTTCGGGATCAACGCCGAGGGCACCGCCCTGGCCTCGGGCAACCCCCAGATCACCCACGTCGGCTTCGACTTCGGCGCCGGCGGTGTCGTGGTGGGCACCGACGGCGACGGCGTCGAGGACGTCGCCGAGCGCAACCTGTTCGGGGGCAACTTCACCGGGATCTACATCAACGCCAACTCCTCCAACACCGTCGCCGGCAACTGGTTCGGCCTCGCCGCCGACGGCACCACCGTGCTCGGCGTGCGGGAGGGCGTCCTCATCCGCCAGTCCTCGAGCTCGAACCTCGTCGGCAGCAACCTGGACGGCGTCTCGGATCACGTCGAGCGCAACGTCTTCGCAGGCGTCAGCGGCTTCTCGTCCTCCGGGATCAACTTCCCGGTCTTCACGGGCGGAACCGGCAACCGCGTGGTCGGCAACTGGTTCGGCGTCGACGCCTACGGGCAGGCCGCGCCCGGCGAGATCGGCATCGCCCTGACCGACCCCGGCGCCGGGACAGTGATCGAGCGAAACTGGTTCGCCAACCACTCCGTGGCCGCCCTGGCCATCGGCGGCAGCTCGGGCCTCGAGCCGTCGGGCCTGAACTGCTTCGAGGCCAATGCGGCGGCGGTCGTCCACGACGGCAGCGCCGTCGCCGTCGACCTGGCCGGCAACTGGTGGGGCGACGCCAGCGGCCCGGCCGGCATCGGGCCCGGCTCTGGCGACCCGATCGCGGTCACCGGCGGCGGCTCGGTGGCCTTCACGCCCTGGCTCACCGCCCAGGCTCGATCCTGCGGTGCGGTCTTCGCCGACGGCTTCGAGTCCGCCGGCCTCGACCGCTGGTCGAGCTCCCAGCCGTGACCGTGGTTTCTGTCCCTTGACGGTGCGCAGCTCCCCCGTCGGTGGGCTTCGGCCCGATGCCGGCCGAAGCCGTCACCGCCGGCGGCGGAGCGCCGGATCGATGGACGATCGCGCCATGTTCGGGTGCTCGTCCCGTGCCACGGGATCGACAATCTGCGACAATGAGCGTGGATCGACTCCTCGTAGTGGCGGAGGTGCACGATGGCAGACAGAGGCGACGGCAATCTCGTAGCGGCCGGACTGCTGGTGGCGATCGGGATCGCGGTCGGCGGCTACTTCGTGGGCCACGGGCTGCTCGAGGCCCGGTCCAGCGACCGCTACGTCACCGTGCGCGGGCTCGCCGAGCGCGAGGTCCCGGCCAACCTCGTGGTCTGGCCCATCACCTACGCCGTGACCGCCGACGACCTGGCGACCCTGCAGCGCCGCACCGAGGAGAGCGCCACCAAGATCCGGGCCTTCCTCACCGACGACTTCACCGCCGACGAGATCGGCGACTCCCAGGCCCGGGTCACGGACCGCCAGGCCCAGGGGGTCATGGACCAGACCGGCCGGCTCGAGCGCTACGTCGCCGAGTCGACCGTGACCGTCCGCTCGACCCGGATCGACGCGGTCCGGGCGGCCATGGTGCGAAGCGGCGAGCTGGTCGGCCAGGGCGTGGCGCTGGTGCGCTCCTACGAGGCCACCACCGAGTACTTCTTCACCGGCCTCGACGAGGTCAAGCCCGAGATGATCCGCGAGGCGACCCGCGACGCCCGGCGCGCCGCCGAGCAGTTCGCCGAGGACTCGGGCGCCCGGGTCGGCGGCATCCGCAACGCCCAGCAGGGCTACTTCTCCATCGACGACCGCGACCGCTTCTCGCCCGAGCACAAGAGGATCCGGGTCGTCACCACGGTCCAGTTCTTCCTGGTCGACGACTGAGGTCCGCCGCGCACCTCCGGCGCTAGGCTAGTGGTGGTGGTGGTGGTGCGGCACCACGTGCGGCACCAGGGAGTGGGGCCGCTCGAGGCCGTGGCGCTCCATCAGGGCGACGTCGTCCATGATCTCCCGCGACGGTCCGTCCGCCACGATCCGGCCGTCGTCGACGACGATGGTGCGGGGGCAGACCTCGAGCACCAGCTCGAGGTCGTGGGACGCGACCAGCGCGGTCGCCGGCGACGCGAGCAGGAACTGGATCAGACGTCGGCGGGAGCGGATGTCGAGGCTCGCCGACGGCTCGTCGTAGATCATCAGCCGCGGCTCGAGGGCCAGCACCGTGGCGATGGAGCACATCCGCTTCTCGCCGCCCGAGAGGTGGTGCGGGGCCCGGTCCGAGAGCTCGGTGACGCCGGTTTCGGCCAGCGCCGCGGCGACCCGGGCGCTGACCATGTCCGGGGCCAGGGAGAGGTTCCGTGGGCCGAAGGCCACGTCCTCCTCGACGGTGGGGCAGAACAGCTGGTGGTCGGGGTTCTGGAAGACGAGGCCGACGTCCTGCCGGAACCTGCCCGGGCGGACCGCTTCGCCGTCGATGCGGATGGTGCCGGCCGCCGGCGTCACCACCCCGCTCAGCGCCAGGAACAGGGTCGTCTTGCCGGCGCCGTTGGGTCCCACGACCCCCACCCGCTCGCCCTCGGCGACGTCGAAGCTCACGCCCCGGAGCACCTGGACGCGCTCGGAGTACGACACTTCCAGGTCGCGCACCTCGAGGTGCGTCCGCGCCCCGGATCCGGAATCGGTCGCGTGCGTCACCCTGCCACCCCCAGCTGCCACTCGGCCACAACCAGCCCGACCGCGATCGCCACCGACAGCACCACGAAGGCGGCGCTCGCCGGGTCCACCGGCCGGGCCGGGCCCAGCGGGGCGCTGCCGGAGTAGCCGCGCAGCAGCATCGCACGGTGCGCCTGCTCGGCCCGGGCGTGGGAGATGACGAACAGGCTGCCCACCATCCGCGCCAGCGTCCCGAGCCGCGACGGCGCCCCGGAACGCCGGTGCTGCCAGCGCACCCCGCGCATTCCCGCGGCCGTGCGCATGGTCTTCAGGTCGACCCCGATCTGGTGGAAGGCGCGGAACGAGAACACGATCATGTCGGCGATCAGCGACGGCAGCCCGAGCCGGCGCATCGCCACCACGGTGGTCGGCAGCGGCGCGGTCCCGAACAGCACCAGCGCCACCGCGCCGATGGCCGCCAGCTTGGCGGCGATCACGCCCACCTGTGCCAGGCCGTCGGCGTGGATCGCCAGCGGGCCCAGCCGGGCCAGGACCTCGCCGCCGGACGCCAGCACCAGCACCACCCCCAGCACGAGCACCAGCACCATCGGCGCCCGCAACCGCCGTGCGACGAACTCCCACGGCAGCCGGGACGCGACCACGGCGGCGGCCGCGAGGCCGAGCATGGGCGCCAGGAGCACCGGGTTGCGGACCACCGCGAAGCTCGCAATGAGGGCGGCGAAGCCCAGCAGCCGGCTCCGGGGCTCGAGCCGGTGGACCGGGGAGTCCAGGCCGCTGTGGCGGTCGAGGTCGATCACCGGCGCCACCCGTGGAGCAGGTCCGGCTGAACCTTGCGGAGGAACAGCACCACCATCGCCGTGAACACCCCCTCCACGGCCGCCAGCGGCAGGTGGGCGATGGTCAGCGCGGTCACCCCGGTGGAGCGCAGCGACGGGTCGAGCGCGGCCGGCACCGTGGTCACCAGCACGACGGCGAAGCCCAGCGCCGACAGCACGGTCGCCAGCGACCCGCCGACAAAACCGAAGACCGCAGCCCACCGGCTGCTGCGGACCCAGAGCCTGGCGCCGAGCCCGAACAGCGCCCCGACCACCAGCGCCGGAACGCCCATGATGGTGGCGTTGACCCCGAGCGTGGTCAGGCCCCCGTGCTGGAACAGCACCGCCTGGAAGAACAGGCCGACGAGGATCGCGAGGAAGGCGAAGGGTCCGAGGACGACGCCGAGCAGGCCGTTGAGCACCAGGTGCACGCTGGCCGGCGGGATCGGCACGTGGATCCACGACGCCACGAAGAACACCGCGGTGAGGGTCGAGGCCTTCGGCACCACCTGGTGCGGATCGGCCTGCCGGCGCACCACGGCGAGGGACAGCGCCGTCGCCGCGCCGGCCGCGAGGTAGCCGGCCGCACAGACGCCCCCGGGCAGGATCCCGTCGGGAATGTGCATCAGCCCCGGCGCCGGCTGAAGAACAGGGCGGTCCCGATCAGCCCCCAGACCACGCACGCCCCCATGACCACCCGCTGCAGCACCGACAGGTGGGCGGTCGACGACGCCTCGGCGGTCACCACCGCCGAGCCGGCATCCTCCCCTTCCCCGGCGATCTCCACCGACACCCTGCCGCCGTGCCCCTGGTGGGCCACCAGGACCTCCCAGGTCCCGGGGCGGTCCACCGGCGGGGCGAACTCGAAGCGCCCCTCGGCATCGCACTGGCCCACCAACCACGGCTCGTCCGGCGCACCCGGCGCCAGCACCGTCACCTGCGCACCGGCCATGGGCCGGCCCGAGTGGTAGGTCGCCTCCACCACGACCGCCAGCTCGACCGCCACCTGGCGGGTCACCCTCGCCGCCACGTCGGCGCCGTGCGCGAGGCCGACCCTCGGCACGAGCACCGCGAGAGCGGCCAGAATCACCCACGTCGTCCCTCTCAGAGTCATCGGCGCCTCCCCCGGACCGTGCGATTGTAGCCAATGTCGCTCGGGAAGGTGCGCGCACCGCCGTGGAGGGCTCGACTATCATCGGTCGGCGAGGGTACGGGAGCCGTACCGTCCCCGGCAGGCGGCTGGAGGTTGGGTTCAGGTGAGCTTCGCAGTGTCAGGCGTCGAGGTCGCGTGGTGGGTGCCGCCCCTGGTCGCCTTCGCGGTGTCGCTGGTCACCTCCACCGGCGGCGTGTCGGGCGCCTTCCTGCTGCTGCCCTTCCAGATGAGCGTGCTCGGCTTCACGAGCCCGGCGGTGAGCGCCACCAACCAGCTCTTCAACGTGGTCGCGATCCCGTCGGGGGTGCTCCGCTACGTGCGCGAGGGCCGCATGGTGTGGCCGCTGACCTGGGTCGTGGTGGTCGGCACGCTCCCCGGGGTCCTGCTGGGAGCGGTGGTGCGGGTGTGGCTGCTGCCCGACCCGACGGCCTTCAAGGTCTTCGCCGGCGCGGTGCTGGCGTGGATCGGCGCCCGCCTCGTGCGCGACCTGCTCGGCCGCCAACAGGCCGGCGGCGCCGCCGCCGCCGAGGCGCGCTTCCGCGAGCTGGTGCGCAGCTCCGGGACCGACGGCCGGAGCGACCGCGCGACCCGGGTGACCGCATTCACCCTGCGCCGGGTCGAGTACGAGTTCCACGGCGAGGTTTTCGCCTTCCCGACCGCGTCGGTGTTCCTGCTCAGCCTCGCCGTCGGCATCGTGGGCGGGATCTACGGCATCGGCGGCGGCGCGATCGTGGCGCCCTTCTTCGTCGCCGTCCTCGGGCTGCCGGTGTACACGGTGGCCGGGGCGGCTCTCATGGGGACCTTCGTCACCTCGGTCGCCGGGGTCGCCTTCTACCAGGCGATCGCGCCCCTGCGCCCCGACCTGGCGATCGCGCCCGACTGGGCCCTCGGCCTCCTCTTCGGCATCGGCGGTGCCGCCGGAATGTACTGCGGCGCCCGCCTGCAGAAGCGCCTGCCCGCCCGCGCCATCAAGTGGATGCTGGCAGCGGTGATCCTGTTCGTCGCCGGCAGGTACCTGCTCGGGATCGCGAAGCTGCTCTGAACGGTCCGCGGGCCCAACGCGCTGACGCTTCCCCGTTGACCGCGAACCGCGCGCGTACCAGGTATCACGATCTCACAATGTGGCGTGCCCATCCGTTTCCAGTCCGGTACGTTGCCATTCGTCAGTGGCCTCGGAACCCAGGGACGACCTCACGGCTGGGGCGTCCTGTGTGTCTCGAGCAGCTGCTGGAACCTCGGGTCGCCGCGCAGGCTCCACCACCGCGGGTCCATCTCGAGCCACGACGCCGAGAGCCACGATGGGTTCTCGAGCAGGAACTCGAGCTGCTCGAGCGCGTGGTCGCGGTCGCCGACGAGGGCGTAGACGTGGGCCAGGTCCACCGCGTAGGACAGGTAGTAGAAGCCGTCCTCGGATCTCGGGAGCAGCTCGGTGGCCCGGACGCCCTCGGCGACCGCCCGCTCGCGCAGCCCGAGCTCGGCGAGGACGATCCCCAGGGAGCTGTGCAGCCGGGGGTCGTCCGGCACCTGCTCGAGCCTGGCCTCGAGCATCTCCCGGGCCGTCTCGAAGGACCGCCGGGCCAGAGCGGGCTCCTCCAGGAGCTGATGGGCGTAGGCCGCCAGCAGCGGGTACGGTCGCGCGAACATCTTGATGTCGATCCACTGCTCGGAGTCGGCCGCGAGCCGGTCGAGCGCCGCCCGGTAGCGGCCCTCGTACATCTCCTGCCAGTACCACGCCCACCGCTCCCAGCCGCCGAGGGCGGTCGGGAGCGCCTCGAGCGCTTCGCGCGACCGGCGCAGGTCGCCGGTCCAGCTCCAGTGGATGAAGGTCTTGGTCAGGTACGGCCAGGCCGCGTCCGGTGCCAGCGCGATGGCCTGGTCCGCGGCCTCGAGGGCCTCCGGGTAGCGGCGCAGGACCCACAGCCCGAGCGCCATTTCGGTCGGCAGGTCGGCGTCGCGGGGGCTGAGCTCGAAGGCCCGCCGGTAGGCGTCGACGAAGTCCTCGATGCGGCCGAGGACCAGGTCGGCAGCCCCCCGGGCCGCAAGGATCTCCGGGGTCGGCAGACCCGCCTCGGCCCGCTCGAACTCGGCCGACGCACGCTCGACGTCACGGTGCGCGTAGAGCTCGAAGTAGCCGATGTCGAGGCGGACCTCGGGCGAGTCGGGCGCCAGGTCGAGCGCTCGCTCGGCAGCGGCCGCCGCCGTAATCAGGCGCTCCGGGGAAAGGTCGTGGCGGTAGAAGTGCACCGCCGCGTGCCCCATGGCCAGCTTGCCCCAGGCGAGTGCGAACGCGGGATCGAGCTCCACGGCCCGCTGGTAGGCCGCCATGGCCCGGTCCCAGTCCTCGTAGGTGAAGTGGGGCCGCTGCTCGTAGAACCGGCCCCGCAGGTAGGCCTGGTAGGCCTCCGGGTCGTCGGTGTGGGCGGTCGCGATGATGGATCTCTCCGGCTCGAGCAGGGAGACGCCCAGCCTCTCGACCACGGCCCGGGCGATCTCGGACTGGAGCTCGAAGACGTCGTCGATGGTTCGGTCGTAGCTCTCGGTCCAGAGGTGGCTGTCGTCGTCGACCCGGATCAGCTGCGGCGTGATCCGGATCCGGCTCGGTGTCCCGCTCGACCCGGACGCCCACCGCACCGAGCCCTCGAGAACGTACTGGACGCCCAGCTCGCGGCCGACCTCGGCGAGGGCCTTGTCCGTGCCCGCGTAGTGGTAGGCGCTGGTCCTCGAGATCACCCGCAGCCCGCTCACCTTCGCCAGCCGCGAGGTGATTTCATCGGTCATGCCGTCCGCGATGTAGGCATCCTCGGCCGGGCCCAGGTTGGCGAAGGGCAGCACCACGATCCGCGGTGCCGCGGCCCCTGCCCCCGACGACTCCTGACGGTGCAGGAGCGCCCGGTAGCCGGTGTGAAGCAGCGCCAGGGCCAGGGCTGCTGCCAGAATCACCGGAATGAAGGCCATCGGCTTGTAGGTCGCCGGGCCGAGGCGGGCACGCCGCGCAGGGGGCGCTTCGATGGCCGCCTCCAGGGCGAAGCCCACATCTCGGGCCGACTGGAAGCGGTCCCCGGGCCGCTTCTCCAGGCACCGACGCACGATGCCGTCGAACAGCGGCAGCGCCCTTCTCGTGGCCTCGGACACCGGGGGCGGGTCCTCACTGAGGATGGCGGACAGGCTGTCGGCGGGGGTGACGCGCCGGAAAGGGCTCAGACCGGTCAGCATCTCGTACAGGACGACCCCGAGCGAGAAGATGTCGGAGCGGTGGTCCACCGGCTGGCCCCGCACCTGCTCGGGCGACATGTACCCGACCGTGCCGAGCACGGCGCCGGGGGCGGTCACGAGCGCCTCGGTGGGCGCCTCCGCTGCCTGCGCCGCGGTCTCGCCGGCCGCCGTGAGGGCGGCGAGACCGAAATCCAGGATCTTGACCCGGCCGTCGCCGGTGACGAACAGGTTCTCCGGCTTGAGGTCGCGGTGGACGAAACCGTGGTCGTGGGCCGCGGCCAGGCCGTCCGCGATCTGGATCCCGACCTCGACCGCCTTGCGGGTGGTCAGGCCCCGGTCCGAGATCGTCTGCCTGAGGGACTGCCCCTCGAGCAGCTCGGTGACGATGAACGGCCGACCGTCCTGCATCCCGAGCTCGTGCACCGCCAGGATGTTGGGGTGGTCCAGGGCGGCGGCGGCCCGCGCCTCGCGCTCGAAACGCACCAGCCGCTCGGGATCGCCTGGCACCTCCCCGGGGAGGAGCTTGACGGCCACGTCGCGGCCGAGCCGCTCATCGCGGGCGCGGTAGACCTCCCCCATTCCACCTGCACCGATCTTGGCCACGACCGTGTAGTGACCGATCGACCGCCCAACCAGATCGTCCATCGGATGCTTGTCCGTTCGGCCATTCTACCTCGCCCGAGCGACCCGACGGCGCCCCCCCACCGGGTACGACCTGCCACGTTTCCACGGAGCTGCAGGGGACGTCGATCCGGAGCCGAGGCGGACGGGTCGCCGGCCGGCGGAACCGGGGCACGGTGAACGGACCCGAGAGTCCGAGACTCGCAGGAGACTCGAGCCTCGGCCTCATGCCAGGTACCACAACATCACATCGTTGCTGGACGCTCAGGCCGGTTCGGCCGTCGAGCTGCCGTCGCCGGCGGGGCGGAGCTCCACCGTCAGGTGGGCGATCCCGAGGTCGTCCGGAATCAGCGCCGCGACGTCCGAGGGGCGGCACGGCCCGGAGGCCTCGACCGAGAGGATCACCGCCCGGTAGCCGGGGCCGATGCTCCAGGCGTGGAGGTCCGCGACCCTGAACCTGCCGTCCGCCTCGACCGCCCTCGTGATCTCCTCGAGCACGGCGTCGGGCGCCTGGCGGTCGAGGAGCACGGCGCCGGTCTGCCTGAGCAGGCCCCAGGACCACACGGCCACCAGTGCGCCCCCGACCACGCCCATCGCCGGGTCCATCCAGACCGCCCCGAAGTGCTTGGCGGCGAGCAGCGCGACGATGGCCAGCAGGGAGGTCAACGCATCGGCGAGCACGTGCAGGTGGGCGGCGCGCAGGTTGTGGTCGTGGTGGTGGTGCTCGCCGTGGTGGTCGTGGTGCTCGTGGCCGTGGTGGTGGCCGTGTTCGTGGCGTTCCTTCAGGATCACCACCGACAGGCCGTTGACCACCAGGCCGAGGACGGCGACCACGATCGCCTCGTTGAAGGCGATCGGCACCGGCTCGACAAAGCGGCGCACGCTTTCGCCCGCCATCATCAGGGCGAAGAGCGCGAGCACCACGGCGCTGGCGAAGCCGGCCAGGGCGTTGACCTTGCCGGTGCCGAAGCTGAAGCGCCGGTCGTGGGCGTGGCGGCGGGCATAGACGTAGGCCGCCAGCGCGAGCCCGAGCGCCGACGCGTGGGACGCCATGTGCAGGCCGTCGGCGAGCAGCGCCATCGACCCGTAGACGATCCCCGCCGCGATCTCGACCACCATGGTCACCGCGGTCAGGATCACCACGATCCGGGTGCGGGCCTCGCCCGCCCGCGGCTCGCCCTGCCCGAAGTGGTGCTCGTGGATCATCCTTCGCGACTCCCCCATGACCGCTCGTGCCCACCTTGCCATGCCGGGCCGCCGTTTTCCATCACCCATCGCTCTCCGATGAGCTGCGACGGCACGGCGTGTTTGGCGCCTTTCCAAGCGGACTCTTTGCGAATCCCTCTCATCTATGAATGCGCTCCCGAATCAGCAGCAAGTCGACAGCTCCCCGCGTTGCGGCAGAACCTCGAACAGGGTTGGTTAGGGTGTCGGGTTCATACATTCGTATATTCTCAATCGGTCCGTCTGCCGAATGTGCGAATATTTGAACTTGGCACTCGAACCCGAACTCAACGAGTGCGCCCGACGTCCCGAGCAACGCTGAGGCGGGTGCTTCGCCGGCTCGACGGGTGCGAGGGGCGCACACCCACGTGGGGGCGCATGCACGCAGCGTCCGTCGCGGCGCCCACCGGTCTCCGGGCTCCGCCCGCCGCGAGCGGCGCAGTCAGGGCGTCGCCATCGACCACGCCGTGACGTTCCCCGTCTCGAAGTCGTCGACGAAGAGCATGCTCGGGTCATCGCCCAGGGTGACCAGCCGGGTGGCGACCGCCTCCCACCACTCGCCCCGCAGCCGGATGGTCGGGAAGTCGACGTAGCTGGTCATCTGGGAGGCGCCGGGGTGGTGCCGGACCCGGAAGCTGTCGGGCGTGTGGGCGCTCGCGTCGGCGGTGGTTGCGAAGACCACGAAGAAGGTCTGGGGCCCGCTCGCCGCGGAGATCGGCGGGTTGTCACCACCGGGGGGCAGCTCGACGAGCAGGTGGCCCGGCGCCGGCATCGGCGGCGGGCCGTCGAGGATCAGCTGGTCCTCCCAGCTCTCGAAGTAGCCGCTGCCGTTGGCGTCGTGCCACACCTGGACCGACGTGAAGATCGCCGTTGCCTGGGCCTCGGTGAACGGCTGCCCGGCGCCGTCGACGAGGTTGAGGGCGATCTGGCGCAGCTCGCTGTCCGGGTCGAACGACCACCCCATGCTGGCCACCGAGAAGCGGACGAGAGCGGCGGACGAGCCGTCAGCGAGGTAGGCCGGGGCCTGGTCCGAGGCTACGACCCGGTACTGTCCGCCCTGGTTGGAGTACACCGAGATCCGGCCCGTGCCCCACTCCACCGTGACCAGGTCCAGGTCACCGTCGCGGTCGAGGTCGCCCAGCGCCGCTGCGGTCGGGATGCTCAAGCCCTCGGCCACCGCCGTCTCGGTCCACGATGTGCCGCTGCCGTCGTTGCCCCACCACGTCAGCTCGCCCGAGTAGGACGAGACCGAGGCCAGGTCAAGGTCGCCGTCGAGGTCGAGGTCGGCAGCCAGGAGGGTCTCCGCCCCGTCGAAGGTGGTCGTGACGTCGTGGCGCGTGAAACCGCCGGCCCCGGTGTTGAGCCAGACCGTGATGGTGTCGTCGGGAAAAGACACCGTGGCGAGGTCGGCCAGGCCGTCGCCGTCGAAGTCCCCGAGCACGATGTCGTTCGCGTACATGTCGCCGATCTGGGTCTCGGTCCAGCCGCCACCGTCGCACAGGTCGCTGTACAGAACCCACAGCGACCCGGGGGTGCCGAAGCTCGCCGCCATCAGGTCGCGGTCGCCGTCCTGGTCGACGTCCCCGGCCCGGACCGTGCTGAAGGTCCTGGTGGTGGGAATCGAGTGCTCGACCCACGCCGAGCCGTCCCCGAGGGTGTTCTCCCACCACGTGATACCGGTGGAGTTGACCCGCACGGCGACCACGTCGAGGTCGCCGTCGCAGTCGAGGTCGGCGACGTCGAGGTCTCGCCCTTCGAACGAGGTTTCGATGGTGTGCTTGACGTAGGTGGCCGGTCCGACATTTTCGTACCACGCCACCTCGTCGCCGTAGAGCTCGTAGCTCACGATGTCCGGGGCGCCGTCGCGGTTGAGGTCGGCCAGGCGCACGGCGACCGCGCCGGCGAAGCCGGTGTCGACCACCACCGGCGACCAGCCGCCGGGGAGCTGGCGCCAGACGACCAGGTCGGGCAGCCCGGTGTCGTCGCGCGTGCCGACGACGATGTCGGGGGTTCCGTCGCCGTCCATGTCGGCGACCGCCACGGTCTGGACCCAGGTGGTGGCTTCGTCGACCACCTCGTCCGCCGGAAAGTGCGCCGTGCGGTGGACGGTCAGGTTGGGCCACCAGGCGACCTGGTCCGAAAACTCGGCAGCGGCGACGACGTCGAGGTCCCCGTCGCCGTCGAAGTCGACCGCCAGCGCCGAGCGGGCGCCGGCGAAGCCGGTGGCGACGGTGCGTTGAGCCCAGAAGCTCCCGAAGCTCTCGAACCACGCCACCTGGTCGGCGACCCGGCCGGCCGCGAGCACGTCCAGATCGCCGTCACCGTCCAGGTCCACCGCCTGCACCGAGTACACCCCGGCGAGGGACGACGTGATCTGCTGCCCCACCCAGGAGGAGCCGTCGCCGCCGTCGTTGGCGAACCAGTGGACCTGGCCCGAGAGATAGGCACCGGCGACCAGGTCGAGGTCGCCGTCGCCGTCGAGGTCGCCGCTTGCGACGCAGATCGCGCCGTCGAAGGAGGTCTGGACAATGTGATGGTCCCAGTACCCGGGACCGGTGATCTCGCCGTCGTTGACCAACCAGATCACCGCGCCGGCATCGTAGGCGGCGGCCACCACGTCGAGCAGCCCGTCGCCGTTGACGTCGGCGACGTGGGCGTCGTGGGCGCCGGTGAAGCCGGCGATCTGGTCGCGCATGACCCAGGTCGTGCCGTCGCCGTCGACGTTTTGAAACCACGAGACGTAGCCGACCCCGGCGTCGACGCCGGCGACCACCAGGTCGAGGCGGCCGTCGCCGTCCAGGTCGCCGGCGTCGATGGCCCGCGCCTCGTCGAACCACGAGCCCGACACCAGGTGCTCGACCCACGCCCCGCCGCCGGCACCCGGGTTTTTCCACCACCGCACGGCGTCGTCGCCCGTGCCCCGCTTGGCGCCGACCACGTCGAGCCAGCCGTCGCCGTCGACGTCCGCCGCCAGGACGTCGCAGGCGCGGTCGAAGCCGCTGGCCAGGGTGAGGGAGGTCGGCGGGTCGCCGCCGAAGCGGATCTCGACCGCGTCGCCGTCGATGAGGGCGGCCACCACGTCCATCGAACCGTCGCGGTCGAGGTCGGCCACCGCCACGGCGGAGGCGCCGTCCGCGGCCGCGATCGGGACCCCGGCGCCGAACGGCACCTGCGACCCGTAGCTCAACGCGGCCACCGCCAGCGAAAGCGAACCGGCCAGGACACGAAGCATCTGTCGCATGCGGCCCTCCACCCGTCGATTGTCTCTGGCGGGAGCCTACCACGGTCCCGCGGACGCCGGCCGGGCACGGCGGGGCGCCGGCACCACGAGGGCTGACGACCGGGGCCCACTCTCGAGCAGATCCGGGGATCCCCGGTCAGCGGGAGAACCACGAACCCGCGGCCTCAGACCCGGTGCCCGCCCTGACCCGGAGCTTATGGCGTGCACCTTCTCTGGCACCGTCTCGTGGCACCTTCTCGGCACGCACCCCCTCGCCCCCCGCACGCCGTTCCTCCGCCACCGCCTCGAGCCCGTGAGCGGCCGATCGGCGTGGCTGCGGGCGCCATTGCCCGACCCCCTGGGTTCATATACTCTCGCGGAAAGACGAGAGGAGCCTACCATGAGCCGAGCCACAGCCTTCCTCGCAGCGGTGGCTGCCGCGGCATGCCCGGCCTTCGCTTCGGGCCCCGTGTACGAGGTGGTCTGGGAGGGCGGCGACGCGCTGCCGCAGACCACCTTCGCGACCCTCCTCCGCCCGTCGGTGGTGTCGACGGGGCAGGTTGTATTCCGGGCCTTCCTCGCAGGATCCGGGATCGGCTCGGGCAACGACCTCACCTTGTGGAGCGGTGGCCAACCCCTGCCCCAGCTGCTCTGCCAGGAGGGCGACGCCTATCCCCCGGCAGGTCCCGGTGTGACGGCCTCCTGCCCGGACGCGACCGGGGCGGTCAACGGCGGGCCCTCGGCGCCTGTCCGGGTCTTCGGCACCACATGGCTGTCCGGTTCCGGAGTCACCACGGCCGACGACACGATTCGCACCGTGTTTGCGGGCACCACTGCCAGCTCGGTGTTGGTGGCCCGCGAAGGCGATCCGGCCCCGGGAACCGACGCGGTGTTCGACCAGGCCTTCGGCGACCACCGGGTGCTGCCGAGCGGCACGGTCGCCTTTTCCGGGCCGCTTCGGGCCGGCACCACCACCTCGGGAATCTGGTCCGGCCCGGCCTCGGCGACCGCCCTGCACGTCAAGGCCGGCGATCCTGCACCCGGTCTCGGCGCCGCCTTCCAGGGCTTCTCCGGCCTCATGCTCAGCCCCTCCGGGCACCTGGTCTATCGGGGCTACACCCCTGGAGGCGCCGCCGGTCTGTACCGCGCCCTGAGCGGAGGGGCGCCGCAACTCGTCGCCTCCACCGGGACCGCCATGCCGGGCGGTGGCACGCTGCTCGACGTCGCCTCGTGGGCGGTCAACCGGACCGGCACCGTGGCGCTGCAGGGTTACCTGTCGGTCAGCTCCACCGGGGTCTGGGTCACGGGCGCCGGAACGACCCTCCGCGCCGTCGCGGTCCCCGGCCAGGCAGCGCCCGACTACGGCACATTCGCGGCCGCCGGTCGACCCTCCATCGGCGGCGACGGCATCTGCTTCTTCGCCCAGCTATCCCTCGGCCCCGACGGGCTCTACTGTGAGTTCGACGGGACACTGCACGTGATCGCCCGCGAGAACGACACCCCACCGGCCTTGTCCCCCGGCGAGACCGTCGGAGACCTTCTCTGGGGGCCGGTACTCAACCGCCACCGCCAGGTGCTGTTCATCAGTCAGGTGACGGGCGCCGGAGGCCCCTTCCTCACCTGGTGGCTGCGCGACACCACGGGCCAGCTCAGGGTGCTCGCCCGGGTCGGCCAGGCTCTCGAGCTGGCGCCCAGCGGCCTGGTGAAGACCGTGAGCAACCTCGACATTCCCGACGGTGAGTTCCCGACCTCGCTGCACATCGGCAGCTCCTCGGCCCTCAACGACCGTGGCGAGGTGGTGTTCCTCGCCGATTTCTCCGACGGTACGACGGGCATCCTCCTCGCCCGACCCGAGCTGCTCGCCGGCGAGGAGATCCTCGCCGACGGCTTCGAGTCCGGCACAACCGCCGGCTGGTCGGGCACCGTCGGGGGGCTGCTCTACCGCTGAGGTGCCGTGGCGGCGGGTGGCGGATCTTGCTGAGGCGCTCGACCACCCGCTGACGAAGACGGGAGTCGTGGGTGAGGGAAGGTGAGCCGTCGAGGCGGTACGGCGTACCCTCTACCTTTGCCGTTTTCTTCTCAGGGTGGCCTACGGACGCACCCGCCTTCCAGAATGTCGCGGCTCACAGGGCTGCGGGTTGCGGACCGCGATCTCGGCGGCGGCGTGGAGGAGGTCGACCAGCACCCTGACGTTGCCCGAGGTGGTGCGGTCGGTGGCGAACACCCCCACCATCCGGTCGTCGATGTCGATCCACGCGGAGAATCCCCGCGCCCCGGCAGCCAGAGCTCCGACCAGGAGTCCGTCCCCGTCCCGCTGGTCGAGCCAGACTGACGCTCAGCGTCATTCTCGGCGACGACGGGAAGCTCTCGGAACCCCACGTCGTCGACAAGCAGGACATGGCGGTCTTCTACTACCCGATCCTGGTGGCGCTGCCCGAGTGGGAGCTCGAACCGAAGGGTGTCGGGTAGACACCTTTCAATACCACGTCTGGGTCCTCCCGACCACTGACAACCGCCTGTGTGAATCCCCCCATCACCAACTGACGCTGACACCCGGCTGAAGCAGCGCAGGGCTGATGGCGCGGCGCGCCCCCGCGGAACCGCTTGACGGTCCCCGGCTCCCGGTCTAGAGTCTCGGAATAGCGCGCCCATGTGACACTGGTTTTCCTCGAGCAGACGGCAAGGACACAGAGAAGACGACAGCTGGGGATGGCAGGCCGAAGTGCAGGATGGTCGGGTGCGGCGGCCCGGAGGTCCCGGGCGCTCCTCCTGCGTTCATCACGCGGCACGCCTCCCGGCCGCCGCCACGTCATCGGGCCGGTCGAAGCCCGCATGAGCCGATCCCGCCGGTGCGTCAGTACCGATCGTCTCTCTCTTTCTCGTTCTCTTTCTCTTTTTGTTTATGGGCCCAGAAACGTCTCGGGAAGGACAGGAGGTATCTCGTCATGTCACGCAGAAAGGGTCTCCACGTCGTCTTGATGCTCGGTCTGGTGCTCGCGCTGCTGCCGATCGGCGCAGCGGCGCAGGAGCTCGCGGCGCAGGTGGGTGCGGCGCCGCAGTGGGACAAGCCCGGCGACGGGCTGCCGGACGGCAAGGAGCCGCCCGACGACGCTCCGGGGCTTCCCCTGGACTTCGTCGCCGGCAGCGAGGCCGTGGCCACCGGCTACGGCTGGAGCCAGACCACCGGCACGTACACCGAGATCACCGGCGGGACGGTGGTGACCACCTCCTGCGACGACACCAGCTACGCCAACATCGCCCTGCCGTTCACGTTCACCTATGACGGGACGGCCTACACGGCGGTCAGCATTCAGTGCAACGGCTTCATCGCCATGGGGGCGGCCATTTCCTCGAGCTACACCCCCATCAGCACCGGCACGACCAACAACGTGATCGTCGCCATCGGCGAGGACCAGCAGACCAACACCACCAACAGCGAGATCCGCTACGAGACCCTGGGCACCACTCCCAACCAGGTCTTCGTGATCCAGTGGAAGAACTTCCGCCACTACGCCGCCACTGGCGACAGCCGCAACTACCAGATCAGGCTTCACGAAACCACCAACCTGGTCGAGGTGGTGTACGGCCCGTTCACTCAGAACGCCACCAACCGCACCTGCCAGGTTGGGCTCCGCGGCGCCGCCAACACCGACTTCAACAACCGCACCAGCACCGGCGCCTGGACCGCGTCCACGGCCGGCGCCACCAACGCGGCCTCCATGGCACTGACCACCGCCAACGTCCCCCCGTCCGGCCTGACCTGGGCCTGGACCCCGCTGGCGCCCTCCCCGTTCTTCGGCACCTCCACCAAGACCGCCCCGGCGCAGGCGCTGATGGGCGACCCGGTCGCCTACACCGTCAGCATCGTCAACTCCGGCACCGCCACCGCCTCCGCGGCGACCATGGTCGACCCGATCCCGGCCGGCACCACCTACAACAGCGACGTCACCTGCTCGGCCGGCACCTGCGGCTTCGACGGCAGCAACGTCACCTGGTCCGGCACGGTGGCGGTCGGTGAGACCGTCACGATCAGCTTCTCGGTGGACACCGACGGCGCGCCGTGCGGGGACCTCGTCAACGAGGCGACCCTGGACGACCCGGGGCTCGTCGGCGGGCCGGTCACGAGGTCGGCCTCGACGCAGCTCGTCTCGTTGACCCCAACGCCACTGGACGGCTTCGAGGTCAGCGTGCCGCCAGCCGGCTGGACCGTGACCGACGTCGTTCTCACCACCGGGGAGTGGACCCGGGTGACCACCGGCACCTACCCGACCATCGCCCCGCACGGCGGTAGCGCGATGGCCAAGTTCAACTCGTTCGACCAGAGCGGCGGAGCCACTCGGCTGTGGACCAACGCCCTCGACCTCAGCGGCTACGCCGCGCCGGCGGTGGTGTTCTGGATGTCCCACGACACCGGCTACTCGGGCAACGCCGACCGGATCCAGGTCCAGGTCTCCCTCGACGGGACCACCTGGGTCGATGTCGGCGCCCCCGTGCTGCGCTACGACGCCGCCTATACCAGCCCCGGCTGGGGCGAGCACACGGTGGCGCTGCCGGCTGGTTACAACGTCAACGGCGTCTACATCGGCTTCCTGGGCATCAGCGCCTACGGCAACAACTTCTACCTCGACGACACCGCCCTCGCCGAGGGCTGGTACCCCTGCTCGTTCACGAGCCTGACGCCGGACGGCGCAAGCACGACGTGCCCCGGCGGCTCGGTCACCTACCCGCTCACCCTGACCAACATGACCCCGGACCCCGACACCTTCGACGTCACCGTCGCCGGCAACGCCTGGCCAACGACCCCGACCCCGGACCAGCTCACGCTGGCAGCGGGCGCGTCCGGCTCGGTGACGGTGAGCGTGCAGCTCCCGTCGGCCCCCGGCAGCGACACCGCCGTGGTCACCGCCCTCGGCCAGACCCACGGCGGCACCGACACGACGACCCTCGTCACGACGGGCTCGACCGCCTACTGGGGCGCGATCGCCAGCGAGCCCGACAACGGCCGAATGGACAACGTCAGCGCCGCCTGGGACGGCAAGGTGTGGTCGATCACCGGCTACGGCGCCAACCTCAACGTGCGATCCTACGACCCGCTCACCGACGCGTGGACCGTGGTCGGCACCCCGCCGACCGCGTTCGCCGGCAACTACGTCCGCTCCGGCTGCCAGGCCGGCAGCAAGCTCTACATGTACGGCGACGCGTCGACCGCCGGCTTCACCGGCCTGTGGTCGTACGACATGGCTACCGGCGTCTGGCTGCAGGAGACGCCCGGCGGCACGCCGCCCACCCCGACCGGCATCTGGGCGCCCGCCTGGGCCCACGACGCCGAGACCGGCTATTGCTACCTGACCGGCGGGGCGACCGTGGCCGGCGCGGGCACCCTGACCACCGTGCACGTCTTTGACCCGGCCACCAACGCCTGGCTGGCCCAGCTGCCCGATTTCACCTCGGTGCGCGACTTCCACGCGGCCTGGGTGTTCAGGGACGCCGCCTCCCGCAAGCTGCTGTGCGTGGCCGGCGGCAACAACGGCGCCGGCATGACCAGCACCCAGTGCTACGACTTCGCGGCCGGCGCCTGGGGCGCCGAGAACGCCGACATCGGCCCGCTGCCGGCGGACCTCTGGGGCATGGGCTACGCCCAGAAGATGCACGAAGGGTCGACCCAGATCTGGATGACCGGCGGCGTGAGAGCCGGGTCCCTCACCGCGCAGACCACCTACTTCGACGTCGTGGCCGGCGCCTGGGCCGACGACGGCAACCTCGCCTCCGGCGCCATCTACCGCACCAGCGCCGTCACCCTCGACAACGAGATCTTCAACGTGGGCGGTTCGGTCGGTAGCTTCAGCTACACCGGCCTGGCCAGCCGCCACGTCCAGTGCGTCGAGCCGGCGAACATCTTCGTCGACCCGCTGAGCCTCGGCGCCACCCAACCCCCGGGCTCGACCACCGGGCAGCCGCTGACCGTCTCCAACACCGGCGTCCAGGACCTCACCTGGAGCATCGTCGAGGAGCCGGACGCGCCGTTTGAGGTCTCGGTCCCGGGCGGTCCGGCGCAGGCGCCGGCGGGGACGGTCGTCGCGGCCGGCCCCTACACGGCCCGGCCGGAGTCCGTCCACACCCTCCTGCGGCGTTCAGGCGGCAGGGCGCCGGCGAACGTGCTGCTGCTCAACGCCGACGACGACAACAACATCAGCAGCCCCATCCAGGCGTTGCTGCAGGGTTACGGCGACCTGGGCGCCGTGGACCTCTTCAACGCCACCACCACCAGCCCGACCCTCGCCCAGCTCCAGGCCTACGACGTGGTGCTGACCTGGTCCAACTACCTCTACGCCGACCCGACCGCCATCGGCAACGTCCTGGCCGACTACGTGGACGCGGGGGGCAAGGTCGTGGACCTGTTGTTCGGCCTGGACCCGTCGGCCGGGTACGCGGGCCGCTTCCGCACCGACGGCTACTCGGCCATGTCGACCACCACCTACACGTTCCTCACCGACTGCCTGGGCGCCTTCGACCCGACCCACCCGATCATGGCCGGAGTGACCAACGTCTGCGACTACTACCGCGCCACCGGCACCACCCTCACGGCGGGCTCGTCCGCGGTGGCCTCCTGGGCGGACGGCGAGCTGTTCGTCGCCGCCAAGGACAACGGCACGGTGGCATCGATCGCCGGCTACGTCGGCTACTACTACAACTGGACCGGACAGATGCCGGACGTGGTCCACAACGCCATTCTCTGGCTGGCGGACGGTGTACAGCCCATCTGCACCAACCCGTCCGACGTGCCGTGGCTCGCTGAGGTCCCGAATGCCGGCACGACCGCAGCCGGCGCCTCGACCACGGTGGACGTGACCTACAACTCCACCGGGCTCGCCGACGGCGTCTACACCGCGAACCTGTGCGTCGAGAGCAACGACCCCGACGCCGGCCCGGGCAACGAGACCGAGCTGGTGATCGTGCCGGTGACCCTCACCGTGGAGACGCTCGCGGTCCCGTCCATCAGCCTGGTCAAGACGGTGGGCACCGACCCGGCGGCGTGCGCAGCGACGACCGCCATCACGGTCGCCCCGGGCACGACCGTCTACTACTGCTTCGCGGTGACCAACACCGGCGACGTGACCTTGAACCTGCACGACCTTTCCGACGACGTGCTTGGGACCATCTTCTCCGGGCTCAACTACGCCCTCACCCCCGGCAGCAGCGTCAACACCGTCGCCGCCGGGCTGAGCATCCCCCACGTGGCCAACTCCACCACCACCAACACCGGCACCTGGACTGCGTACAACGTCGGCGGCCCGTCGGTCCAGGCGACCGCCGAAGCCACGGTCACGGTGGCCGACCCGCCCGACGTCGACGTCAGCCCGATGAGTCTGATCAGCACGCAGATGTCGAACCAGATAGCGACCCTGCCCCTGACCCTCGGCAACGTCGGCGGCTCGGACCTGGTCTGGAACATCCTCGAGGAGCCTGCGATGACGGCGCCGCCGGTGGCCGTGCCGCCGGTGGAAACCCTCAACCCGGCGGTCGACCTGGAGGCCGAGCTGACCGGGCTCGACGACACGACGCCGGCCGCGACGGTCCGCGACCCCGCCGCCGCCGCCCTCGCCCGCCGACTGCTGCAGCTCAGCGGGCTGCTCCTGGTCCCCGACTCCACCGCCGACCGGGTGATGGCCTTCGACCCGGTCACCGGCAACCTGGTGGACGCGGACTTCATCCCGGCCGACCCCACCAACCTGTCGACCCCCAAGAGCGCCATCCTGAGTGCGGCCGGCGACAGCATCCTGGTCGCCGACCAGATCGACGACGTGGTTCAGGAGTACGACCTGGACGGAAACTACCTGGGCGTCTTCGCGCCGGCGGGCGGTGCCAACACCGCCATCCTCGACAACATCGTGGGCATCGACCTGCGGTCCAACGGCAACCTCCTAGTCACCGTCCAGAGCGGTGCCAACGCGGACTCGGTCGCCGAGTTCGACACCAGCGGCGTCTACCTGGGTAACTTCGTCGCCAACGCCGCCGGCGGGCTCGACGGGCCCTTCGACGTCTTCCCCCTCGGGAGCGACTGGCTCGTGCCCTCCATCACCACCGACAACGTGCTGCGCTTTGACTCCACCGGCGCCCCGCTGGGGGTGTTCGCGCCGGCCGTCTCCTTCGGCGAGCAGGTCAACATCGCCGGCAACGGCAACGTCCTGGTGGCCAACTTCAGCGCCCCCAACTCCGGCGTGATGGAGTTCACGCCGGCGGGCGCCCTGGTCGGCGTCTACAGCGTCGTCACCGGCAACCGGGGGGTGTACGAGCTGCCCAACGGCAACATCCTGACCAGCAACGGCAGCGGCGTGCACGAGATCGACCGCCTCGGCAACCTCGTCTCGACCAAGTACACCGGCACCGGGGCGCAGTACATCGAGTTCGTCGCCCCGATGACCAGCTGCGACAGCCCGGCCGACGTGCCGTGGCTGAGCGCCAACCCCACGGCCGGCACCATCGCCCCGTCCGGCAACCAGGTGGTGACCGTCGGCTTCGACTCCACCGGCATCGCCCTCGGCACCTATCAGGCGACGATCTGCCTGTTCAGCAACGACCCCGACGAGCCCGTGGTCCCGGTGCCGGTGACCATGGACGTGGTCATCCCGGTCGAGCTGCAGAGCTTCAGCGTCGAGTAGGCGCGACCGTCAACCCGGGCGGCGGGCCCTCGCCCGCCGCCTCGGCTTCCACCGCCCCCGGCCGCCGGGGGCGGTCCTCGATGGACGAGTCTGATCGATCGGGTCGAAGCGGCAGATCCAGCCGTTTGACCACTGGACGACCGGGCGAGGAGGAACGATGAGCGAATCCAACTGCGCGACCTGCGCCTTCCGTGCCAAGTACGACGCCAACCCCCGCTCGCTGCTCGGGCGGGTGTGGCGCTGGCACGCCAACTTCTGCCCCGGCTGGAGGGGCTACGTGACGTCACTCCCCGACCACGAAAAGATGGCCCTCATCGAGAAATACAACTTCCCGAAGGGCAAGTTCGACTGACCTCGCCGCGCCCGCAGGCCGCGAGCAACTCCGGACCCCCTGCCCTCGGCGAGAAGCAGCGATCCGTGGCTTCGGCCGTCGGGAGGGGTCGTCAGGCTCCTGAACTTCTCGACCTCGGTCTCTTCGAGTACCGCGAGATCGTCACGCGACCCTACCGACTGGTGTTCCGCATCATCGATCGAGAGGTCGTGATCCTCGCCATCCTGGACAGCCGTCGCGACCTCGAGGAGCTGCTCATCCAGCGCGCGATCGAAGGCTGACGGCCGCCCGCGTCAGCGGCCCGCACATCACGGAGACCATCGAAACGCGCACCATCAAGAGCGGTCCCAGGAGTGACGGCGGGCTGGCGTGCCCGGTATCTCTCGGTTCCTCTCGAAATACCTTTCGAGACCACTTCGATCGGGCGATGGACACGTGGAGGATTCTGAGGTACGTTTCAGTCCACGAGCGTACCAAAAATAGTGCAGAGATTAAAAACTGTTTCTCAATTGCATGTCTGATTTACTGAACACGTATCAGGGGGCCCGTATGAAGTCGAACGAGCAGTGGATCGTGGCCGTGTGCGTCCTCTTCCTGATGTGCCTCACCGGAAACCAGGCCCTCGGCTTCGAGCTCAGGGGCTGGGGTGGTGACTACGCGAACCAGGTCACCGCCATTCCTGCCGGCAGCGATTTCACCGCCATGGCGGCCGGCGACGAGCACGGCGTGGCGCTGAGAGCCGATGGCACCGTCGTCGCGTGGGGGCAGGATTTCTATGGACAGAACGTTGTGCCGCCGACCCTCGGAACGTGCATCGCTGTCGGCGCGGGCGGCGACCTCAGCCTGGCGATCGAGGAGGCCGGCACCATCGTCGCGTGGGGCGACGACTACGGCGTACCGGCCGGCACCTACACCGCGGTGGACGCCGGCGAGTTCTTCTCCGTCGCCTTGGCGACGGACGGTTCCATCGTCGCCTGGGGCAACGACACCTATGGTCAGGTCACGAATGTGCCAGCGGGCACCGACTTCCTGCAGGTCGTCGCGGGTGACCGACACGCCGTGGCGCTCCGCTCCAACGGCTCGGTGGTCAGCTGGGGAAACGTCAACGGAACCATCGGTCAGCCCACATCCGGCGTCTTCACCCAGGTCTCGGCTGGCCATGACTACTGCCTGGCGTTGGCCGCCGATGGATCCATCGTGTTCTGGGGAACCGACACCTGGGACTACGGAGTGGATGAGGTCCCCGCCGGCACCGACTACGTCGAGATCTCGGCCGGGTACCAACACGGGCTCGCCCGCAAGACCGACGGCTCGGTCGTCGGTTGGGGCGCCGGAACGACGGCATCCGGCCACCCCCACTGGGGACAGGCGATGCCGCCGACGGGGAACGACTACCAGGCGATCTCGGGCGGCCTTTACTGGAGCCTCTCGATGACCGGAACCGACGATCTCCTGTTCGAGGACGGTTTCGAGTCGGGCAACACCTCCGCCTGGTCGGAGTCCTCACCCTGATCGGAGCTCCTGCAGCCACGAGCAGGAGTACCATCGGATGGTGCCATGCCAACGCTGCCACTTTGGCCTGACCGCAACCCAGCTGCCCAGACGCGGCTCCTGAATGGTGCCCTGAGAGGTGCCGAAAGGTGCCCGGCACGCCATACCGCCTTAGCCACTCTGACGATCTGTGAAACGCACGAAAAGGTGCCCGAAAGGTGCCCGGCGCGCCATACCGCCTCAGCCGCTCCAACGATGCCCATGGCAAGCGGTCACTCTGCTGAGGCGCTCGACCACTCGCTGACGACGACGAGAGCCGTAGTTGAGGGCATGCGAGCCGTTAAGACGGTGTAGCGTGCCCGGGACCCTCTTTATCCATGACCAGTCCATCGCCTCAACAACCAGTCCATGCGCCAGAACACCAGCCCATGGCCTGGGCGACCTAACCAACGCTGACGGCTTCGGAACCATGAGTGGGGGCATCGGGGTGCGCGTAGAGATGACCGCACCCCCCAAGTGCAGGGGGTCCGGAGGGGGGTCACGGTCGCAGCCACCGCGGCCGGCGCAAGCCGGCTCGAGCGGAAGACGTCGGCGGCGGGGACGCTCGCGTCCACGGCGCCGGCGGCTTCCGCTCGGGAGCCCTCGTCCGACGAGGGCAAGCGGTGGCGGGTTCATCGGGCACGGGCACGGACGCGGACGCGGACGCGGACGCGGAAACGGGAAACGCCGCCTCGCGGCGGCGAAAATGGTCGGGACGCGGAGATTTGAACTCCGGACGCCCTGCACTCGGCGAGGAGCAGCGATCGTGGCTTCGGCCGTTGG
>DATHSO010000037.1:0-4189 GCA_035464095.1 Candidatus Methylomirabilota bacterium
CTGCCGCTGCCGCTGGTCGCTGCTGGCCCTCAGTCCCTCGGCCCCTCGACGACCTCCGGGGGCAGGGCGGCGGGGGGCGGCGGTACTTCGTCGGCGAAATGGACGACGACCTCGGTGAAGCGGCCCGGGCCCCACTGGTCCTCGAGCAGCAGCCAGGAGCGGACGAAGTCGGCGACCCGGCGCCGGCACAGCTCGCGCACCAGGTCGACGCGGTCGGGCTCCCGCGCCCAGTCGGACAGGGTCGGCGTCAGGCTGCGCTCGAGAGCCGCCATCTGCTCGTCCTCGTCGAAGCGCAGCCAGCCCGACTCGGAGCGCTTCTCCATGCGGTCGGTGTGGATGGCGGGCGGCAGGGTGGCGCGGATGGGCGGGGCGTGGACGACGCAGGTCTGGCCGGTCACCGCCAGCCGCCACGGCTCGTCGAGGCGGAGGTGGTAGCGGTAGGTCACCGGAACCCGGATCTCGGTCACCGTGGCGCCGAGGGGCACCAGGTCGAAGAAGACCCGCCGGTCGTCGGTGCGGGAGAGGGTCTCCACCGCTTCGAAGGCGGCGAGCTCGAGCTTGGCGCCGCCGTCCGGGACCAGCCGGGGGAGCGCGGAGGTGAAGCTGGTGGTGATGGTGCCGGTGGCGAAGCGGGCCGCGACCTCGGCGGCGCCCTCGCCGGCCGCCCGCACGGCATCGACTGCGGCACGGCCTCCCTCGCGGGCGCTCTGGCGCAGCTCGCGGACCGCGACGGCGACGAGGCCGGCGAGGACGAGGATGACGAGCGGCCAGCGCAGAGCGCGCACCAGGTCCGCCCGGCCGAGCTCGCCGCCGCCCCCGGGGCCGCGCTCAGCCACCGGCCGCCTCCGGCCAGTAGCGCTGGCGGGCGATGGCGCGCAGGGCGGCCGACTCGTAGCGGCCCGAGCTCCAGCCCCGGCGCAGCCCCGCGATGCGGCCGAGCATGGCCGGGGCGTGGCCGAGCAGGCTGACCGTGGACGGGCCGTTCCCGAGCAGCCGCACCGGCACCCGCCGGATCGCCAGGTTGTACTTGAGGGCCACGTAGAGCAGCTCGACGTCGCCGGCGAAGCCGTCGTCCACCAGCAGCGGGAACAGGGCGTCGGCGACGTCGCCCCGGAAGGCCTTGAGCCCGACCTGGGTGTCGAACAGCTCGCCGGTGACCAGCATCCGGACCGCGAACGAGAAGGCCCGGGTGCTGAGCCGGCGCACGCTCGGCCGCTGCACCCGCAGGTCGGACTCGGTCAGGGTCCGGTCGCCGACCGCGATGTGGAAGCCCTGCCGGCCCACCAGGTCGGCCAGGTAGGGGATCGCCTCGAGGTCGTAGGGCAGGTCGGCGTCGGTGAAGACCCGGCAGGCGCCGCGGGCCGCGGTCATGCCGGTCCTCAGGGCGGCGAACTTGCCCCGGTTGCGGTCGAGGCGCAGGGGGACGAGGCGCGAGTCGCGGCGCTCCCCGAGGATCTCTGGGGTCCGGTCGCCGGAGCCGTCGTCCACGACCACCAGCTCGGCGTCGAGCCCGCCCGCGTCGAAGAAGGCCGCGACCCGGTCCAGGCTCGCGGCGAGGAAGGCCTCGCCGTTGAAGACCGGCAGCACCAGGGACACCGCGGGGGGCGCGGTGTCCGGGCCGGCGGCGGTGTGGGTGTCGGTCACTTGCAGGGATCCCCCGCCATCACGCTACCGGAGCCGACGGCTGGACCGCAAGCCGGTCGCGCTCCTCCCGCGTCCGCGTCCGCGTCCGTGCCCGTGCCCGATGTCAGCGAACAGCGAACAGCAACCAGCGATCAGCAAGCAGGGATCAGCCACCAGCCATCAGCGATCAGCGACCAGCAACCAGGGATCAGCGGCAGCAACCGGCGGCAGCGACCGGCACCGGGTCCGGTCCCGGGTCCGGGTCCGGGTCCGGGTCCGGGCCCGGCTCGGACGCCATGGCGTCTGAGCCGGGGGGAGGGTGTAAAACCCTCCCCTACGAGCGGTTTCCGGTGCGCGTTGTGGTTTCCGGTGCGCCTCGTGGTTCCCGGTTAGTCTCGTGGTTTCCGGTTCGGTTCGTGGTTTCCGGCTCGCCTCGTTGCTGCCGGTTTCGTCTCGTAGGGGCGGGTTTTACACCCGCCCTCACGGGCGCTGCGGCGATCGGTAGCGCCGAACCTGGTTTCGGACGCTGCCGCTGACCCCCGATCACCGTCCCTGATCGCTGCCACTGTTCGCTGCTTGCTGCCGCTGTCCCTGGTCGCCGCCGCTGACCCCGCGGCGCGGCCCGACGGCATGATCACCCCCGAGTCGTTCAGGAGGAGGGGGTAGTCGACGGGCCGTGATTGTGGGGCCGGCGGCTCGCCGGCCTCGCCCGAACGATGCCGACTGATGGTGTCCGCGTCCGCGTCCGCGTCCGTGCCCGACGCCAGCGGCAGCGGCAGCGACCAGCGATCCACGCCGGGGGGGGTCGCGACAGCGGTCGCCTCGACCGCTGGAGCGGGTGCGGGGAACACGGCCCTTCCCGCCCGGCTTGGCGCGAGCGAAGCGAGCGCCACCGCAATTCGTCCGACGAATTGCAGCGAGCTGCCGCCGACAGCGGCAGCGCAGCCTATTGGATGTCGATGAGCTCGACGTCGAAGACGAGCATGCCCTGGGGCCGGCCCTGCTGGCCCTTGTAGGCGAGCTCCTCGGGGATCCACAGGCGGCGCTTCTCGCCGGTCACCATGAGCTGCAGCCCCTCGGTCCAGCCCGGGATGACCTGGTTGAGGGCGAAGGTGGCCGGCTGGCCGCGGGTCACCGACGAGTCGAACATCCTGCCGTCGGTGGTCCAGCCGGTGTAGTGGACCGTGACCCGGCTGGTGGCGTTGGGGTGCTCGGTTCCGGTGCCCGGCTCGAGGACCTTGGTCGCGAGACCCGAGTCGGCCACCGTGGCGTCGGCGGGCGGCGCCGCGACGTCGGCGGGGGCCCTGGGCGGCTCCACCTGGTCGGTGATCTCGATCAGCTCGACGTCGAAGACGAGCATGCCCTGGGGGGCGCCCTCCTGGCCCTCGTAGGCGAGGTTCTCGGGGATCCAGAGGCGGCGCTTCTCGCCGGTCACCATGAGCTGCAGGCCCTCGGTCCAGCCCGGGATCACCCGGTCCAGCGGGAAGGTCGCCGGCTCGCCGCGGGTGATCGACGAGTCGAACATCTCGCCGTCGGTGGTCCAGCCGGTGTAGTGGACCGTGACCTGGTCCCAGGGGTCCGGGTGGGCGCTGCCGGTGCCCTCGGCGAGGACCTTGGAGGCGAGGCCGGAGTCGGTGACCTTGGCGTCCTTGGGCGGCGTGGCGACGTCGGCCGGGGTCGGCGGCGGGTCGGGAGCCTGGGTGATCTCGATCAGCTCGACGTCGAAGACCAGCATGCCCTGGGGCGCGCCCGGCCGGCCGGCGTAGGCGAGCTTCTCGGGGATCCAGAAGCGGCGCTTCTCGCCCACCACCCTGAGCTGCAAACCCTCGGTCCAGCCCGGGATCACCCGGTTGAGGGGGAAGGTGGCGGGCCGGTCCCGGCTCGCCGACGAGTCGAACATCTTGCCGTCGGTTGTCCAGCCGGTGTAGTGCACGGTGACCGAGTCCCAGGCGTCCGGGTGCTCGCCGCCGGTGCCTTCGGCGAGGACCTTCGATGCGAGGCCCGAGTCGGTGACGACGGCGTCCTCGGGCGGTGCGGCCACGTCCGGCGGCGGGTCGATCGGCTGGGCCAGGGCGAGGGCGGGGAGACAGAGCGCGACCACGGCGACGAGAGTGAGCTTCGTTTTCATGGTCGTGACGGTAGCGCGGACCGCGCCGCCCGCGCAAGTCGGGGCTCGCCCCAGTCCCCCTCGTCGGTCTGCGTTTCCGTGCCCGTGCCCGTGCCCGTGCCCGATGGCAGCTTCAGCGACCAGTGACAGCAACCAGCGACCAGCGGCAGCAACCAGTGGCCAGCGGCAGCGACCAGTGGCAGCAATCAGCGTCCGGACCGGGGTTTGGCGCTGCCGGGTGCCGCAGAGCCCGTGAGGGCGGGTGTAAGACCCGCCCCTACGGGACGAGTCCGGAAACCACGGGGCGAACCGAAAACCACGGGGCGATCCGGGAACCATGAGGCGAACCGGCAACCACGACGCGAACCGGAAACCACGAGGCGAACCGGGGACCACTCGTAGGGGAGGGTTTTACACCCTCCCCCGGCTCGGGCGTCCTCGCGCCCGAGCCAGACCGGG
>DATHSO010000038.1:0-18898 GCA_035464095.1 Candidatus Methylomirabilota bacterium
GGCCATGGGCCCCCTCTTCTCGGGTCCGACCGGGCGCCCCGGGCAGGACCGAACCCGCGCGGGGGCAACCGGGCGCACGCCGATGATAGCGCGATGTGAAAATTCGTACAAGGTACTACAATGCGTCGCGTTCTCAGGAAACTGGCGAATGCAATTCGTCGGACGAATTGCGGCGGCGCGTCGGACGCGCCGACCGGCCCGGGGGCGTAGGACGCTCAGTCGACCCGCGGGATCCGGAGCAGCAGCGCCTTCTCGTCGGTGGGCGGCGGGTAGGGGTCGTCGATGACGCCGGTGACGGCGTTGTCGCCGATCAGCCACAGGGCGCCGTCGTCGGCGACGGCGATGCCCTCGACGTTGTTGCCCCAGCCGTCGGCCCGCACCGATCGCAGCAGGTCGGTGAGGTCCTGAAGCAGCGTCGTCGCCCCCGTCGCCGGGTCGACCTCCACCACGTGGTAGCGCTCGCCGGGGAACTGGGTCTTGAGCCCGAGCAGGCGCTGCCCCATCCAGGCCAGGCCGGTGAGCCGCCAGTTGCAGTCCTCGAGGGGCAGGTCGATCGCCTCACCCTCCGCGACCAGGCGGTCGGGCTCGATGCGAAGGGACCAGAGCCGGGACACGCAGCCGGCGGGGCGCTCGCCCGAACGCTCGAGCAGGAGATAAATGGAGCGCCCGTCCCTGGAAACCTCGATGCCCTCGAAGCCGATCTTGCCGCCGACGACCTCGATGCCCTCGAGGGGGAGCTCGATGGCGGCGAGCTTCGGAACTCCCACGGTCGCGGCGCCCAGGTCGATGCGGTAGACCGCCGCATGGGCCTCGTCGCAGAGGTACAGCGCGCCTTCGTGCCACGCGACCCCCTCGAGCTCGGCATACCGGGGCACTCCGACCTCGACCACCCGGACCTCGAGCTCGGCATCGAAGAAGAGCAGCCGGGCGTACTTCTCCGCCGTCGCGACCAGGCCGTCGTCGGTCAGGGCGAGACCCGAGGCCTCGAGGGCGCGGTCCTGGGCGAAGTTGGGGTCGTCGGGCCGCCAGGTGAGGACCTCGGCGCGCGCCACGTCCCACGGCCCGGCCGGCGCCTGCGTCGTGGTTGCGCACCCTCCCGCACCGAGGACGACGACCAGCCCGGCCACGAGGCAGCATCGGTTCATGGCTCCTCCCCTCCTCCGACCTCGTCCTCCCACTCGGGGAAGAGCCCGAGCAGCCCCTCCAGGGACGCGTCGCAGACCCCGCGGTCGGTGATCAGGCCGGTGACCAGCCGCGCCGGGGTGACGTCGAAGGCGAAGTTGGCGGCCCCGCTCGAGGGCGGGGTCAGCTCCACGTCGACCACCCGCCCGTCGGGCCCCAGCCCGCGGATGAAGCGCACCTCGTCGGGGTCCCGCTCCTCGATGGGGATCCCGGCGAGCCCGTCGACGAGGGTCCAGTCGATGGTGGTCTGGGGCAGGGCGACGTAGAAGGGCACCCCGGTGTCGTGGGCCGCCAGGGCCTTGAGGTAGGTGCCGATCTTGTTGGCGACGTCGCCGCCCGCGGTGGTGCGGTCGGTGCCGACGATGCACACGTCCACGAGCCCGCGCTGCATGAGGTGGCCGCCGGCGTTGTCGACGACGACCGTGTGGGGCACGCCGTGGGCGCCGAGCTCGAAGGCGGTGAGGGAGGCGCCCTGGTTGCGGGGACGGGTCTCGTCGACCCAGACGTGGACCGGCATCCCCTCGTCGTGGGCCATGTACACCGGCGCCAGCGCGGTTCCCCAGTCGACCGTGGCGAGCCAGCCGGCGTTGCAGTGGGTGAGGATGTTGAGGGGGCCCGGGCCCTTGGCCGCCGCCAGCTCGCGGAGCAAGACCAGGCCGTGCTCACCGATGCTGCGGCTGATCTCCACGTCCTCGTCGCAGATCCTGGCTGCGCGGGCGTAGGCCGCGGCGACCCGCTCGTCCGGCGCCAGGTAGCGCACCGCCTCGTCCATCACCTGGAGGGCCCAGCGCAGGTTGACCGCCGTCGGCCGGGTCGCTGCGAGCGCCGCCAGGGCTCGGTCGAGGCTGCCGTGCAGGGGGTCCTTCCTCAGCGCGAGGCAGACCCCGTAGGCGGCGGTGGCGCCGATCAGCGGCGCCCCACGCACCACCATCTCCCGGATCGCGTAGGCCGCCTGCTCGACGGTGGCCAGGCGCATCATCTCGAAGGAGTGGGGCAGGACGCGCTGGTCGATCACGTCCACCGACACGCCGTCGTCGGCAACCCAGATGGTCCGGTACCAGGTGCCGCTGATCCGCATGGCGAACACTGTACTCGATTTCGGCGGCCGGCTCGCGGCGAGCCGGCCGCCGAAATCGAGAATGAAGATCGTATCCAAGGCGGGAACGACTCCGTATACTTTGTTGTGCGTGCAACCTTGGAAACGACTCTGACGAGGCGCAAGGAACGGAGGATCCGATGAGACGACTGTCGACCGTGGCGGCGCTGATCGTGGCGCTCGGCCTGATGGGTGCCTGCTCGCAGGAGCCGGAGGTGGATCCGGTGGAGCAGGCATGGGCGGACTTCCGAGCCGCCTACGGGGAGCTCGAGGCCACCGAGGCCAAGGCCGAGCTCATCGAGGCCTTCCTGCGCGAGCAACCCGACACCACCTACGCCGGGATGCTCGCCCCCGCCCTGGCCTACTACCGCGGCGACGAGCTCGGCGAGCCGGCCGCGGCCCACGCCCTGCTCGCCGAGACCCGGGCCGCCAACACCGATCCCGAGGCACGGTTCCAGATCGGGACCGCCATGTTCCCGCTGGCGGTGGAGCTCGGCGAGGAGATGGACCTGGGGTCGGTTGCCGCCGAGCTGGCCGCCGCCCGTCCGCTCGACTTCGGCGAGAAGATCGACGTCGCCGACCTCGCGGTCGAGCACGGTCGCTGGGAGACCGGGGCCGAGTACGCCGAGGCGGCGCTCGCCGAGGCCACCCCCGAGGCCTTCCTGGCCGACTACCCGGACGAGGACTACACCCAACCGGAGGCCGTCGCCAAGGCCGAGCGCCGACGGGTCATGGCGCTGGCCGACCTGGGATGGGCTCTGTGGAACCTGGACCGGAAGGAGGAGGCGCAGGCGGCCTTCGACCAGGCCATGACCCTGCGCAGCGCCGACTACGTCGGGGCCTCGGACACCAAGCTCGACCTCTACGCCGGCCGGGCCGCCCTCGCCGCGGGCGAACCGGAGCGGGCCATGGAGCTGCTGGCGCCGAGCGCGGTGATGGGCTCCGACTCGGACGCCATGGCCGCCTACCGTGAGGCCTACGTCACGGCCCGCGGCAGCGAGCAGGGCATCGACGAGCACCTGTGGTCGGTCCGCGAGCAGCTGGCCAAGCCCGTGGACGACTTCACCCTCACCGACTACGAGGGCGAGGCCCACAGCTTCTCGGCCCTGACGGACGGGAAGGTGGCCCTGCTCGCATTCTGGTTCCCCACGTGAAGCGGCTGCCGCGTGGAGTTGCCACGCCTGCAGCCCCTCTATGAGACCTACGCCGATCAGGGCTTCACCGTCGTCGTCGTCGACGGCAAACGCCAGACCGAGCTCGCCACCGCGTTCATCGACAAGCACGGCCTCACCTACCCCGCCCTCGAGGACGGCGAGGGCGACGCCGAGGTCGCGGGCTCGGTGTTCAGGGTCCAGGCCTACCCGACCTCGTTCCTCGTCGACCGCGAAGGCCGGGTCATGTTCTCGCACCTGGGCTTCGAGCCCGGTGACGAGGACAAGATCGCGGAGGAGATTGAAAGTCTGCTGTAGCTCGCAAGCCCGAACCGCGGCGGCAATCCTCATTTCTTCGCTCTGATTCTCGATTCCATGCAGCGGCTCCATGATCCGCGTGGCATCCCCGAGAATCGAGAATCAGAGCGAAGAAATGAGGATAGGAACCGCATCGGGTGGGCTAAGCTCGGACCATGCTCGAGATCAACGACGAGGTCGCCATCCCCGAGGCCGAGCTGGAGTTCGAGTTCGCGCGCAGCTCGGGCCCGGGCGGGCAGAACGTCAACAAGGTCGAGACCAAGGTCACCCTGCGCTTCGACGTCCAGGCCTCGAGCGCGCTCGACGACGAGCGGAAGGCGAAGATCGTCGAGCACCTGGCATCCCGAATCACGAAGGACGGGGTCCTGCGGGTGACCTCCCAGCGCCACCGCACCCGCGAGGCGAACCGCCACGCCGCCATCGCCCGCTTCATCGAGCTCGTGGACGACGCCCTCGCCGAGCGGCCCGAGCGCAAGCCGACCAGGACGCCTCGCGCCGCCAAGAGACGACGACTGCAGGCCAAGCGACGCCGGTCCGAGAAGAAGGCCCTGCGCAAGCCGCCCGAGCCCGAGTGAGGGCGGCGCGGTAGACGACGAGGCCGCCGCGGGGGTCGGCGGCGGCCTCCCTGGCAGCCGGAGCAGCCGTTCCGGAATGTTCTCCCCGTGAATTGTCGGGTAGACCCGGCCGTTGCCCGCCTCGCCAGATCGAGAGCGAGCTAGACTCAGCCGATGGTGAGCACGCTTGTCGATCCACGTGACGAGATGTACCGCTACTCCGTGTCATCCCTGCGCGGCAACGAGGAGGCAGGGCGGCGGCTCTACTTCGAGAAGGGACGTCAGATCGCCGATGCCGTCGTACAGATCGCGGATCGGCGTCCGGGTGGACGCCGTGGGGTCCGCGTTCTCCTCGACTTCGCAAGTGGCTACGGGCGCGCGACGCGGTATCTGGTCGAATCCTGGCCAGCCCAAGACATCACCGTATGCGATATTCAGGCCGAGGGCGTGGCCTTCCAGTCGAAGAGCTTCGGTGTCGTCGGCGTGGCCTCTGCAGGTGATCCTGGTGGACTCCGTTTCGGTCGCCGTTTCGACATGATCTCCGCCGTATCGTTCTTCTCGCACGTGCCCCCGTCGCGTTTCGAAGGCTGGGTGGCGCGGCTCGCCGAGTTCCTCGGGCACGATGGAACCCTCGTTTTCAGCACCAACCCGTTGCGTCCGCGACCCGATGTCGACCCGGTGTCGGGAGTACAGTTCGAGCCCACCAGCGAAAGCGAGGTCTTGGTTGGCGAGGACTACGGAACCACGTGGGTCAGCGAGGAGTACGTCCGAGCGGCCGCATACGCGGCAGGGTTCGCCTCAGACCGGGTGGAGCTCCTGCCGCGGGGCCTGTGCGGGCATCAGGATCTCTGGGTATTGCAGAGCGGCGAGAAGCTCGATCTCGGTGGCTTCGCCGGCTACCCGGTGGGCGATGTGACCCACTTCGACACTCGCGAGGGGATCTTCCATGTCGAAGGCTGGGCTCGTGACTGGCGACCGGGTGGACGCATTTCCGCGATCGAGCTCGATGCCGGCGAGCGACGTCCGCGGGCGATCGTGGGTGGACTCGAGCAAGATGGCGACGTGCGCTGGAGGCTTGACTTGGATCTCGCCGACTACGATCTGGACGAGCTCGTCGGCATCGAGGCTCGCAACGACCAAGGTCGGTCGAACCTGATCGCCCTTGGAAGCCTGCGACCCTTCGTCGAAGGAGCATGAGGCAGAAGGGTCCGATGCGTGGGTCAAAATCTGTTCGGACGGCCTCCGAAACGACGACTCATCCCATGTCATCTTTTCCCCCTTCCCCGAGCTTCGCTCAGCGCAGGCCAGGTGCGGCATTGTGCGGAGCGCGCTCCGACCCGGAGGGGGCCGCCGGCACAATGCCGAACCTGCACGTCCCCGGGGAGGCGCCATGCCCGCGCTTCCCGGAAACGTTGTTCGCTGCCGCCGGTCGCTGTCGCCGGTTGCTGATCGCTGATCGCTGTCCCTGATCGCCGGTTGCTGATCGCTGATCACTGTCCCTGATCGCCGGTCGCCGACGCTGATCGCTGTTCGCTGCTTGCTGACGCTGGTTGCTGTATTCGGGATCGGGATCGAATCGGACGCGGACGCGGCCTGTTACCTCGCCTTCGGGGGGTAGCCGGTGATGTCCCGGATCCGCTCGTACAGCGGCCGCAGCCGTGCGTACATCTTCTGGTAGACCTCCCGGTAGAGCCGGTCGTACAGGGCTCGCGCGCTCGGGTCGGGGTCGAAGGTGTCGCGCACCCGGGTCATCTCGGCCACCGCCGTGGCGAAGTCCGGGTGGAGGCCGAGGCCGACCGCGGCGTCGATGGCGGCGCCGAGCCCGGAGGCGTCGAAGACGTGGGGCCGCGACGCCGGCAGGCCGAAGATGTCCGCGGTGAGCTGCATGGCCGCGTTGGAGCGCGAGCCGCCGCCCGCCACCCGGACCTCGGTCAGGGCCACCCCGCTGCGCTTCTGGCTGCGCTCGCCGCCCTCCCGTAGCCCGTAGGCCAGACCCTCCAGGATGGCCCGGTAGAGGTGGGCCCGGGTGTGGACGTCCCCGAAGCCGATCACGGCGCCCTTCGCCTCGGGGCCCGGCAGCCGGATTCCCGGCGACCAGTAGGGCTGGAGCACCAGGCCCATGGAGCCCGGCGGCACCGCGTCGACCAGCTCGTCGAAGAGCTCCTCGGGCTGGATGCCGCGGGCTGCGGCGAGGCGTCGCTCGCGGTGGCCGAACTCGCGCTTGAACCACGACACCATCCAGTAGCCGCGGTAGATCTGGACCTCGAGGGCGTAGTGTCCGGGGACCGCGGCCGGGTAGGGCGGCAGGAAGCGCAGGGGTTCCACGTAGCGCCGGTGGGTGGTGTTGATGGTGGCCGTGGTGCCGTAGCTCAGGCAGCCGATGTGGGGCTCGAGGCAGCCCGAGCCGAGGACCTCGCAGGCCTTGTCCGCCGCTGCCGCCAGCAGCGGCAGCCCGGCGGGCAGGCCGGTCGCCGCCGCCGCCGCGGCGGTGACCTCGCCCAGGACCCCGGCCGGCGGCACCAGCTCGGGCAGCCGCCCCCGGTCGAGGCCCACCGCCTGCCACTTCCAGTCCCGGCGAGCCGCCCAGCGGTGCTTCTTGTAGTCGAAGGGTACGTAGCCCACCTGGCAGGCCAGGGAGTCGGCGAAGCGGCCCACCAGCCGGTGGGTCAGGAAGCCGGACAGGAAGAGGAACTTGTGGGTCCGCGCCCAGACCTCGGGCTCGTGGCGGGCGAGCCACACCGACTCGGCGTCGGTCTGGAAGGCGGCCACGGTCTCGGCGAGACCCAGGGCCCGGAAGCTCAGGCCCCACATCCCGCCCACCGGCGCCACCCCCTCGGTGCGGCGCTGGTCGAGCCAGACGATGGCCGGCCGCACCGGGACACCGTCCCGGTCGACGCAGACCACGGTGTCGCGCATGGTGGTGAGGGCCGCGCCGGCCAGGGATCGCGGCTCGACGCCCTGGCCCCAGAGCCCGCGGCAGGCGTCGCACAGGGACCGCCAATAGAGCTCGGGATCCTGCTCGGCCCAGCCGGGCCGGTCCGAGACGTAGGGCTCGATCTCCACCTGCTGCCGCGCCACCAGGCGGCCGCGCGGGTCGAAGACCAGGGCGCGCACGCTCTGGGTGCCGTTGTCGATCGCCAGGATGAGTTCGCGAGTCACCTCAACGTTGTACCTGATTCTCCGGGATTCGGCACGGTTCGGCGGCCGAACCGTGCCGATTCCCGGGGATGAGGGAGCACGTAGAATGCCGCATGGCCACCGCCACCCGACGCTGGCTCGCCGTTTTCGTCTGGATCGCGGTCATCTACACCGCGATCCCCTTCGTGCGGGCGCTGCGCGAGTGGTTCGTCGGGCGCTGGGACGAAGCTCTCATCGCCTGGGCCGTGGCGGCCGCCCTGGTGGCGGCAGCGGCGCTGGCCGTTGCCCTCACGCGCCGGGCCCCGGCCCTGCGCCCGGGCGGGCTGCTGTGGATCGCCGGCGTCACCGCGATCCTGCTGGCGTGGACCTACCACCTCAGGCACCGTCCCGAGGAGGCGGTGCACTTCCTCCAGTACGGCGTCCTCGCGGTGCTCCTCTTCCGCGCCCTTCGGCCGATCGTACCCGATGCCACGGTCTTCCTGGCCGGCGCCATCGCCGGAGCCCTGGTCGGCACCGCGGACGAGGTCATCCAGTGGCTGACGCCGAGCCGCTTCTGGGACTGGCGCGACGTGGTGATCAACGCCGGCACCGGCGCCCTGGTCCAGCTCGCCCTGTGGCGCGCGCTGCCGCCGTCCGGCGTGCCGCCGTCCGTTGGCTCGCTCCGGCTTGTGCTGCGCCTGACCATGGCGCAGCTGCTGCTGCTCGGCCTGTGCCTCGCCAACACCCCCGCCCGGGTTGCGGTGTGGGCCCCCGCCCTAGGCCTGCCGCACCTCACCAGCTCCGTCAACCCCATGGCCGAGTACGGCCACCGGCACGAGGTCCCCGGGCTCGGCGTTTTCAACTCCCGCCTCAGCCTGGCCGAGCTCGAAGCGGAGGACCGGGCCCGGGCGGCCGAGGTCGCCGCCGTCCTCGACGACACCCGTCACTCGTACGGCCGCTTCCTGGACACCTGGCCGGCGGCCGAGGACCCCTTCACCTACGAGGCCCGCGTCCACCTGTTCAGCCGCGATCACAACCTGGCCGAGGCCCGCCAGGCGGGCTTCGCCGGCGCCGCCGCGCGCCGGGCGGCGACCGTGGCCTGGTTCGAGAACGCGCTCCTGGAGCGCCACTTCGGCCGCACCCTCGCGGCCAGCTCCTACCCCTGGGGCCCCGAGCAGCGGGCCCGGGTCGAGGCGGCGCGCGAGCCCGGGCGGCGGCTGGTCAGCGCCGCCGGCTCGCACCTCATCACGGTCGCCTCCGAGGGCCGGCTGCGGGCCCTCCTGGTCGCCGCCCTCGCCCTGCTGGCGGTGGCGGCCCTGAGCCTGGGCCGCTACCATCGGAGCCGACCGTGAGCGACGCGACCCGCCGCCGCTTCCTCCGCCTGGCCGGCCTCGCCGGCACGGCCGCGGTGTGCGGGCTGCCGCATCGAGCCGCCTGGGCTGCCCGCGGCGCCGCCGGCGAAAGCCTCCGCCTGGTCTTCTACACCGACGTCCACGCCCGCACCGAGTGGCAGACCCCCCGGGCCATGGCCGAGGCGGCGGCGGCCGTCAACCGCGAGCGGGCCGACCTGGTGGTCGCCGGCGGCGACCTGATCACCGACGGCTTCCAGTCCGCCGCGGCGACCGTCGAGCCCCGCTGGCGGGCCTACCTGGAGATGCACCGCACCATCGAGGCGCCGGTGGAGCCGGTGATCGGCAACCACGACCTGGTGGCGGCCCGGCCCGAGGACGGCAGCGAGCCGAGCCCGGACCCTCGAAGGCAGTTCTGCACCAAGCTCGGCGTCGGGCGCACCTGGCGGTCGGTGGACGCCGCGGGTTACCGGTTCTTCCTCCTCGATTCGGTCGAGGTCAGCGGCGACGACCTCAAGTACCACGGCCGGATCTCGGCCGAGCAGCTCGACTGGCTGCGGACCGAGCTCGGCCGCACCGACGGCGACACTCCCCTCGTGGTGGCGACCCACCTGCCCCTGCTCACGGGCTTCTACCAGGCCACCCAGGGCGCCACCGGGGCCGCCCCGGCCAACCGGGTCGTGGTCAACAACCGCGAGGTCCTGAATCTCTTCGCCGACCACAACCTGCTGCTCGTGCTCCAGGGCCACCTCCACGTGGACGAGATGCTGCGCTGGCGCAGCACGACCTTCATCACCGGCGGCGCGGTCTCGGGAAAGTGGTGGCGGGGCTCGTGGCACGGCACCCCCGAGGGCTTCGGCATCGTCACCCTGCGCCCCGACCGAGTCGAGTGGCAGTACCGGACCTACGGCTGGCAAGCGCGCAGACCCTGACAACTCAATTCTTAATTCTTAATTCTTAATTATGAATGACATCGTAAGGGAACTGCAGGCTGTACGTATTTGCGATGAAATTCATAATTCATAATTCATAATTCATAATTTCGAAGGATCGCCGGAGGCGATCGTTCGGAAGAGGTCGAAGTCCGGGTGGAGCTGGGCGAGGAACTCCACCGAGAACAGGCGGTAGGTGACCCAGATCGGCAGCAGGAGCACGGTCCCGACGTAGGGCAGCGCGGCCACGCAGCAGGTCACGGCGCAGAAGATGCCGTAAAAGAACGCGAACATCACCGACAGCAGGAGCACGAACAGGGCGTAGAGCACGAAGGCCACGGGCTCGGCCCTGAGCCAGGGCAGCAGGGCCCGCCACGCGTCCAGGACCCTCATCTCGTAGCGGTACATGATGGGGATCACGAAGGCCTCGGTGAGCAGGGCGACCAGCCCGGCCGCAGCGCCGAAGACGATGAGCGCGACCACCGCGAAGAAGCCCGCCGCCACCGACAGCCCGGCGAGGGCGTCGTTGACCGAGAACCCGGCGGCCGGCGCGAGGAAGGCGAAGACCAGGAGCAGCGCCGCCGCCGCGCAGGCGAGGCTGAAGCACAGCCGAAACAGGAACAACGAGTTGCCCAACGACTCGTGGCGCTGCCACGGCTCGACGATGTCGCCCCGATTGCGGATCAGGTTGTCGAGGAAGATGAACTTGGCCCGCGACGACACCCAGAGCACGAGCACGGCGACCCCGATCCCCACCATGACGGCGAGCGCCACCAGGGGCAGCCAGACGGCGTTGTCCACGAGCCGCTCCCAGACGTGGTCGAGATGGCGCCACCCGCCCGGGCCTCCGCCCGAGTCCGCCCGCCAGGCGACAACGCCGCCGGTGTCGGTGGCCAGGCCGGCGAGCCAGGCGGCGAAGGCCAGCAGCAGCCACTTGGCCAGGTCGAACGGCTGCCACAGGATCACCCGGGCGCGGGCCCAGGCTCGCGACAGCGGCTCGATGTAGGCGATCCTCATCGGTCCTCCCTCGGGTGGTCGCGTCGATTGTAGACCGGATGCGACCTCCCGGCCTGCCCGACCGGCCCTCGCGGCCGGCCGTCACCCCATGTAACGGCAGTCGGGGCGGAACGGTTCTCAACAGCGGCGCAGCGCGGCGGCGACGATCTCCACGGGGTGGCGGGCAGCGACCCCGGCCAGGGACTCGACCTGGTGGCGGCAGCTGGTTCCCGCCGCCGCGACCTCGGCGCCCTCGGGCAGGGCCGCGACCGCCTCCAGCAGGGGCGCGGCCACCGCCCGGGACAGCTCCCTGTTGTCGACGAGCATGCCGAAGGCGCCGGCCATGCCGCAGCAGCCGGTGTCGAGGGGGAGCACCGTGGCGCCGGGGATCCGGCCGAGGAGCGCGACGGCGCGCCGCGGGTCCGCCAGGGCCTTGGTGTGGCAGTGGCCGTGGACCGCGACCGTCAGCAGCCGGCCGGACCACGGCAGGCCGGCGCCGCCGTCGTCGAGGAGATCCAGCAGCAGGTCCTCGACCAGCACGCAGCGGGCCGCCACCGCCTCGGCGCCGGCCAGACCGAGCTGGCGGTACTCGTCGACGAAGATCGAGTAGCAGGACGGCTCGACGAAGACGATGGGCTCGGTGGAGCCACCGAGGAGCTTCAGGTTGTGCTCGCCGAGGCGCCGGACCTCGCCGAGCAGGCCGCGGCTCGCGGCGGGCCGGCCGCAGCACTTCCGGCCCTCCACCAGGGCGACCTCGAGACCGGCCGCCTCGAGCACCGCCACCGCCGCCCGGCCGACCCGGGCCTCGTGGTACCGGGTCCAGGTGTCGTCCCACAGCAGCACCCGCCCACCCGGGGCCGGCGGCGGCGCCGGGCGGCGCCGGAACCAGCGGTCGAAGCGCTCGGCCTCGAAGGCCGGTAACGGCGCGTCGGCGGCGATCCCGAGGGCGCGCTCGAGCCGGCGCCGCAGGGCCGGCCAGCCGAGCAGCCGGTTGGCGAGCCCCGGCGCCGCGGTGCCGAGCCGGCCCAGCAGGTCCGCCGACGCCACCAGCCGGTCGAGCAGCGGCACGCCGTGCCGCTCGTGCCGGCTGGCCACGACCTCGGCCTTGAGGGCCGCCAGGTCGACGTTGGAGGGGCACTCGGTCTTGCAGGCCTTGCAGGACAGGCAGCTCGCCAGCACCTCCTCGAGCTCCGGTGCGGTGAAGGGGTCGTCGCCGAAGCGGCCCTCGAGGGCGGCGCGGATGGTGTTCGCCCGGCCGCGGGTGGACAGGGCCTCGTCGCCGGTGGCGACGAAGGTCGGGCACATGGTCGGCGCCGCCTTGCGGCAGCCGCCGCAGCCGTTGCACTGCTCCAGGTTGGCGACGAAGGAGCCGTCGCGGTCGACGAAGCCGAGCTCGCCGACCACCGGCGCCGACAGGCTCGAGCCGACCCCGAGCCGCAGCTGGCCGTCGATGCGGTAGCGCCCGTCGTCGACGATCTTGCCCGGGTTCATGGCGCCGCGGGGGTCGAACAGGGCCTTGAGCCGGCGTCCGGCGTCGGTGAGCTCGGGGCCGAGGTGGTCGGCGAGGTACTCGGTTCGCGCCATCCCGACGCCGTGCTCGGCGGCCAGGGAGCCCCGGAAGCGCCGGCACAGGGCGGCGACCTCGTCGGAGATCTGCCGCAGGGCCGCCACCCCGCCGGCCTCGTGGAGGTCGAGGACCGGCCGGACGTGGAGCTCCCCCGAGGCGGCGTGGCCGTAGTAGGAGGCCTCCAGCCCGAGGGGCTCGAGGAGGGCCTCGAGGGCCTCCACCCAGGCCGGCAGCTGCTCGGGCCGCACGCACACGTCCTCGATGCAGGTGGTGGCCTTGGCCGGGCCGGCACGACCGGTGAGCAGGGACAGGCCGGCCCGCCGCAGGGCCCACACCAGCTCCTGGCGCGGCCGGTCGGACAGGATCAGGCTGCGCTCGCCGAGACCCAGGGCCCCGAGCTCGGCGAGGCGGTCCCCGGCGTCGCCGAAGAACTCCACCAGCAGCATGGCCCGGCACGGCCTCCGGTCCAGGTCGAGGAGCTCGCGGGCGGCGGCGAAGGTGCGCTGGCCGGCGGTCTGGTCGAGCAGGATCCGGTCGATGTGCTCGACCGCCGCGGGCGCCAGGCGGCCGATCTCGACGGCGGCCTCCATGGCCTGCCCCACCGACGCGAAGAAGAGCACCCCGAGGCCGCGGTGGCGGGGCCGCGGCACCACCGCCAGCACCGCCCCGGTGACCGCCGCCAGGGTGCCCTCGGAGCCGGCCACCAGCCGGCTCAGGTCGCCCGGCGAGCCGAGGGCGCGGTCGAAGCCGTAGCCGGGCCAGCGCTTGACGATCTCGGGCGGCATCCGGTCGCGAATGGCGCCGGCGTGCTCGGCAACCAGCCGGTCGACCTCGTCGCCGAGCCCTTCGAGCCCGTCCCGGTCGCGGCCGACCCAGGCGGTCCGGCCGTCGGCGAGGGCGATCTGGAGCGCCACCACGTGGTCGGCGGTGGTGCCGTAGACCGGGGCGTGGGCGCCCGAGGAGTCGTTGCCGATCATGCCGCCGATGGTGGCGCGCGAGGAGGTGGCGACGTCGGGCCCGAACCACAGGCCGTGGGGCTCGAGGAAGGCGTTGAGGCGGTCGAGGACCACCCCGGGCCCGACCCGGACCGTGCCCCGCTCCACCTCGAGCTCGGCCAGCTCCCGGTTGTGCCGGGCCAGGTCGACCACCAGCCCGGGGCCGAGGGCGCCGCCGGTCAGGCCGGTGCCGGCGCCCCGGGGGGTGATCTCGAGGCCCTCATCGGCGGCCGCCGCCAGCAGCCGGGCGGTCTCGGCGGCGCCGCGGGGCATCGCCACCGCCGCCGGCTCGACCCGGTAGATGGAGGCGTCGGTGGCGTACAGGGTCCGGGTCAGGGCGTCGACCCGGAGGTCGCAGCCCGTGGCCTCGAGGGCACGCCGCTGGCGGGCGCTGAGCTCGCTCACCCCGCGATTGTAGCCGTCGCGGGCCCGCCGATGGGGGCCGGGCGGCCGACCGGGTCGGTCACGGCGTACAATTCGCCGATGACCCGATTCTCCCGCCGCGTCCCCCGGAGCCGCCGGCGCAACCGGCTGACCGCCGCCCGCACCCGGCTCGGCGATACGGTGACCGACCTCACGGTGACCAACCCGACGGTGTCCGACCTCCCCTACCCCGACCGGCTCCTCGACGCCCTCGCCGACCCGCGCGGGCTCGTCTACCGCCCCGACCCCCGCGGCCCGCTGCCGGCGCGGCGGGCGGTGGCCGGCTGGTACCGGCGCTGGGGCGTCGAGGTCGATCCGGAGTCGGTGGTGCTCACCGCGTCGACCTCCGAGGCCTACTCGCTGCTGCTCAAGCTGCTGTGCGACCCGGGCGACACGGTCGTCGCCCCGACCCCGTCGTACCCCCTCTTCGAGCAGCTCGCCGGCCTCGACGCCGTCGAGCTGCACCCCATGCCCCTCGAGGAGGACGACGACTGGCGGCCGCGCCTCGACGCGCTCGACGCCGCACCGCCGTCGACCCGGGCCGTGATCGTGGTCCACCCCAACAACCCCACCGGCTCCTTCGTCCACCCGGAGGATGCCGCCGCCCTGGCGTCGGCCTGCCGCGACCGCGGGCTCGCCCTGGTGGCCGACGAGGTCTTCCTGCCCTTCCCCCTGGACGGCGGGCCCGGCGCCGACGCCAGCTTCGCCGCCACCGATCAGTGCCTGACCTTCACCCTCGGCGGCCTGTCCAAGTGCCTCGGCCTGCCCCAGCTCAAGCTCGCCTGGGTGGTCGCGAGCGGGCCGGAGGCGACGGTGCAGGAGGCCCTCGACCGCCTCGACTGGATCGCCGACGCCTACCTCTCGGTGAGCACCCCCGTCGCCCTGGCGGCCCCCGAGCTGCTGGCCGCCGCGGCGCCGGTGGGCGCGGCCATCGCCGGCCGCTGCCGCCGCAACCTGGCCGCCCTGAGGACCGCCGCCGCCGCGCTGCCGGCGGCCTCGGTGCCGTCGGTGGGCGGCGGCTGGAGCGCCTCCCTGCGGCTGCCGGCGGTGGTGGACGAGGAGGAGCTCGCCCTGCGCCTGCTCGTCGCGCGGGGGGTGGCGGTCCAACCGGGTTACCTCTACGACCTGCCCCGCAGCCCGACCCTTGTGCTCGGCCTGCTCACCCCCGAGGCGCTCTGGGACGCGGGAGTGGCGTCGCTGGTCGCCGCCCTCGCCGACTGGCTGTGAGGATCAGTCGGGCAGCGCCCCGGCGGTGAGGCGGCGGACCTCGTCGCCGGACAGCCGGCCCCGAGCCACCAGAGCGTCGGTCAGGATCTCCACGGCAGTCCAGTGGCGCCGCAGCAGGTCCTCGGCGTGGGCCCGGGCCGTTTCCAGGAACGGGATCACCCGCTCGCAGTCGCCGACCACCTGGATCGCCAGGCGCACCGCCGCGTCCAGGTCCTCGGAGCCCTCGTCCCAGCCGTCGCGGCCGCTCGCCATGGCCTCCGCCACCATGCCGGCGACGGTGCACAGCAGCCGGCGCTCCAGGGGCGCGGTGGGCAGGTGGGGGTCGACCTCCTCGGGGTGCTCCTCGACGAAGCGCAGGGACCGGACGCTGCCGGTGTGCCGATCGTCGCCCTCGATCTCGACCTCGGTGACCTGCTGGCCGCAGAGCTCGGCCATCACGGCGTGGCCGGCCTCGTGCACCGCGGTCAGCCGGACCGCGTCGTCGACCACACCCGAAGGCCCCCGGGAGACCTCGCTCGACATCGGCTCATGGTACCTCGGGCGACGCCGTTCGCAGCTCTCAGGCCGGCCGCAGCTCGCGCCGGATGAGCCACAGGTTGCGGACGTAGATCACCCAGCCGGTGGCCTGGCCGAGGACGCCGACGATGTCCCGCCGCCACACGAAGTAGACCAGCATCATCGAGGCGCCGGCCAGGCTCATCCACCAGAAGGCCACCGGCACCACCGAGCGGTGCTGACGCTCGGACACCAGCCACTGCACGATCATCCTGCCGGCGAAGATCACCTGACCGAGCAGACCCAGGGCGACCCAGGCGATACCCACCGGGCTGGTGATGTTGAGCAGGGTGAACAGGAAGCCCCGGCGGCGGGTGCTTCGGTCGACGCGGGCCACGAACTCGGCCGGGCTCAGGAGCTCCTCGCGGCCGTCCGCGCCGAGCACGACCACCCGGTGGGTGCCATCCCCGATGGCCTCCACGTAGAGCCTCTTGACCCCGGCCGGCAGGGGCTTGATGCGGAGCTCGACCCTCCGTTCGGGCTCGGGCGTCGGCGACGCGGCGAGGGCGAGGATCGGGAGCGCGGCCAGCACTGCAGCCAGGAGCCGTGCGAGGACGAGGGGCGGTCGGGTCACCGCAGCTTCCAGCGCATGGCGCGGTCCTGCATCCAGCGCACCGCGAGGGCGTCGCGCAGGCCGCTCAAGGCGCGGTCGAGGGTCCCGTACTTGCTGCGCCCGGTCAGCCTCGGCGCGTGCCGCACCGGGACCTGGATCACCGAGAAGCTCTCCATGCGCAGCAGGGTCGGCAGGAAGCGGTGCATGCCGTTGAACATCTTCAGCGACCGCACGGCCTCGGCCCGGAGCACCTTGAGGGGGCATCCGGTGTCGACGATGTCCTCTCGCGTCAACCAGTTGCGGACCCCGTTGGCGAAGCGGGAGCTGAACCTCTTCCAGCCGGTGTCGTGGCGCTCGGCGCGGATTCCCACCACCGCGTCGACCCCCTCGCGCTCGAGGACCTCGACCAGGGCCGGCAGGTCCTCGGGGAAGGTCTGGAGGTCGGCGTCGAGGATGCCGACCAGACCGCCCCGGGCGTGGCGGAAGCCGGCGTCGAGGGCCGCGGACTGGCCGCAGTTGCGCTCGAAGTGGAGCACCCGGATCCGCCCGTCCGCGGCCGCGAGCTCGTCCAGGCGCTCGCCCGAGCCGTCCGTCGAGCCGTCGTCCACCAGCAGCAGCTCCCAGTCGAAGGCGCTCGCGTCGAGGGCGCCCCGGACCCGCTTGACGAGCGGGTCGGCACAGCCGATCTCGTTGAAGACCGGCACTACGACCGAGAGCCCGGGTCGATTGTCGTCGCTCATGCCGGAGAGGGTACCAGACGGCGGCGCCTCCGGTGCCCGATCAGTCGATGTAGCCGAGGGCCCGGAGCCGCTCGAGGGTCTCCTCGTGGCCGCCCACGACCAGCGGCCGCTCGGCGTTCCACCACAGGAACGCGCCCGGGCCGAGCTCGACCGGCGGCGCGAGGGCGCGCGGGTCCACCGCTTCGCCCACGGCCAGCTCGGGCCACGGCAGGTCGCCGGCCAGGGGGGTCACCGACCCCGGCACCGAGCCGGACGTCACCGCGACGGCGCACAGCGGCGATGCGCTCGCGCAGCGCAGGAACAGGCGGCCGCTCCCGCTCGCGACCTCGACCGCCCCGGTGCTCCACGCCTGGACCACGTCGGCGTCGCCGTCGAAGCCGAGCTCCAGGATCGCCGGCCCGTCCCCGTCCCACGCGAGGACCTGGAGGCCCGGCACCAGGCGCCCCGCGCTGCCGGCGAAGGCGGCTCCAACGTCGGCCGTCAGGGCCCGGGGAATCGGTCCGGGCCGGTCCTCACCGGGGTCCTCGCCGAGGTCGACGTGGAAGCCTCCCGGCGCCAGCGGCCGCGCCTCGGAAAGGCGGGCCCGGCTGTCGGCGCCGAGGCCGGGCTGCTCCCGGGTCCGGATCACCACCTTGTGGCGGTCCTGCCGCCAGGCCCAGCGCATGGGGCCGGCCGCGAAGGTGACGCTGACCAGCGGCGTCTGGGAGCCGCCGTCGAGGAGCGAACGCCCCGCCCACCCGGGATCGGGGGCCGCGCCGGCGAGGGCGAGCAGGGTCGGGCCCAGGTCCAGGAGCTGAACCGGGTCGTCGACGTCGCCGGCCGGCACGCCGGGGCCCCGGAGCATCAGGGGCACGTGGATCGCCCCCTGGTAGAGGGTGAGGCCGTGGGCCCAGGCGCCGTGCTCGCCGAGGGTCTCGCCGTGGTCGGCGACCAGGGCAACCACCGCCGTCGCCGGCAGCTCGCCGAGGAAGGGCGCGAGCACGGCGTCCACGTGGCGGACCTCGCCGGCGTAAAGCTCGCGAAGGAGCTCGGCCTCCTCGGCCGTCGCCTCCCGGCTGCGGGTGGCCAGGGGCTTGAGCGGCGGCGGCTCGGGACCGGTCCCTTGGTGCCGCCGGTAGGGCTCGTGGGGGTCCATGAGGTGCAGGTAGACGAACGCGTCCTCGCCGCGATGGGCCGCCAGGAAGCGCCGCGCCCCGTCGACCACCCAGGATCCGTCCGGCGCCGCCCGGTCGCCGTCGCCGTCGGGGACCAGGAAGCTCGAGAAGCCGGAGCCGAAGCCGTTGACGACGTGGACGGTGTAGTTGGCGACCACCGCGCCGCCTTCGAAGCCGGCCTCGTGGAGGCGGCTCGCCCAGGTCGGCAGGCCCTCCGGCAGACCGATGATCTCGCCCTCCGGGGAGGTGAGCTCGAGCACCGGCTGCGCACTGAACAGGGACGCCACCGAGGGCAGGGTCCAGGGGGCGTTGGCGGTGGCGTCGAGCCAGCGCCGGCCCCCGGCAAAGGCGTCGAGGACGCCGGGCATGAGCTCGGCGGTCACGTGGTCGGCGCGCAGGGTGTCAACCAGGACCAGCACCACCAGGCGGGGCTCGTCGACGGGCCGGCCGAGCCGCGGCGACCCCAGCACGACCCAGGGCGGGGCCTCGATGCGGACCTCGCCGGGTGCGAGCTCGAGCTCCACCGGCAGCGCCTCGCCGCCCGACAGGGTCCAGACGACGTCACCGCCCTCCCCGGTGAGCCGCACGTCGGCCGGGGCCTCCCCGGTGTTGAGGAGCTCGGCCCGGAACAGCCGGCCGCCCCCGGGGCAGTCGAAGCGGCGGTCGGCGGCCGTCACGCCCAGCAGCCACCGCGTGCCGTGGTCGTGCCAGCCCCACTCGGGCTGCCACAGCCGCTGCCAGCCGGGCTCCGGCGCGCCGCAGCCGGCGGCGGCGAAGGCGGCCAGCGCGAAGACCGCGAGCCGAAGAAGCCGTTCCATTCCCATCACCGAGCCGTCATCCTAGCAGCCGGATCGACGCCCCGCCATCGCGGCCGAGGCGCGACTCAGACCAGGTCGGCGTCGGCCATGGTCAGGTAGACCCGGCCGTCGAGGGCGGCGACGTCGAGCTCGGGGTCGAAGGCCCGGGCGACCATCACCAGCTGGCCGGGT
>DATHSO010000039.1:0-12772 GCA_035464095.1 Candidatus Methylomirabilota bacterium
AGCCCTTCTCCTCGAGCTCGGCCCACCTGCGGTAAAGGCCGGCGACCTTCACCTTGGCCTGCTCGTGAGCGAGATACGCCTCGTGGGCGGCCTCGGCGTTGGAGGCCACCGCGGGGTCGGCAAGGCACGCCTCGGCTGCGACGAGCTCGGCCTCGGCGGCCAGGATGGTCGCCTCCATGCCCTCGTACTCCCGCTTCTCCAGGTAGCTCAGGCCCGCGCGCTTCGGCTTGTCGCGGGGCCGGCCGGTTTGCTTCGGCCGCGCCGGCTGCTCCGGGAGGTCCCGGTCGGCGAGCCACTGGTCGACGTCGGCATACCGGGTCGCGGCGCCGCGGCCGTCGAGCCCGAGCAGCACGGTGCACACCCGGTCGAGCAGGTAGCGGTCGTGCGACACCAGCACCAGCGCCCCCGAGAAGTCGAGCAGGCTCTCCTCGAGAACCTCGAGGGTCGGGATGTCGAGGTCGTTGGTCGGCTCGTCGAGCAGCAGCAGGTCGGCGGGCCGCAGCATGAGCCGCGCGATGTGGATTCGCGCCTGCTCGCCGCCCGACAGCTCGCTCACCGGCTGGTCGAGCTGGTCGTCGCGGAACTGGAAGCGGCGGGCCCAGCTCACCACGTGCACCTCGCGGCCGCGGTAGAGAACCGTGTCGCCGTCGGGCGCGAACGCCCGCCGCAGCGGCAGCGACTGGTCGAGGTGCTCGCGCGCCTGGTCGAAGTGCTCGATTCGGAGCTCGTCGGCGCGGCGGATGACCCCTGAGTCAGGCTCGATCTCGCCCGCGATCAGCTTGAGCAGGGTGCTCTTGCCGCTGCCGTTGGCACCGACCACCCCGAGCCGCTGGCCCGGCTGCAGCACCAGGTCGAGGCCCTCGAGCAGCCGGCGCCCGCCGAGGGTCTTGTCGATCCCGGAGGCCACCAGCAGCCGCTTGGTCCGCCGGCCCGAGGCGGCGAGCTCGATGCCCGCCGTCGAGGTCTGAAGCTCCTCGCGCACCCGGTCGAGCTCCGCCGCCAGCCGGTCGGCCTCGTCGATCCGCGCCTGCGCCTTGGTGGTCCTGGCCTTGGGCCCGCGGCGCAGCCACTCGAGCTCGCGCCGCACCCGGTTGGCCAGGCTGTCCCGGTACTGCTCCCGGCCCCGCAGGTACTCGGCCCGCTTGTCGAGGAAGGTCGAGTAGCTGCCCGAGCAGGCGAAGGCGCCGCCCGGGTACTGGGGCGCCACCTCGACCATCCGGTTGGCCACCCGGTCGAGGAAGGCCCGGTCGTGGCTGATGACCAGGTACGCAAGCAGCCGGCTCGACAGCAGCATCCTCTCGAGCCACAGGATCCCGTCGAGGTCGAGGTGGTTGGTGGGCTCGTCGAGCAGCAGCACCTCCGGGTCGGCGGCCAGGGCGGCGGCGATCGCCAGCCGCTTCCGCCAGCCGCCGGAGAGCTCCGCCACCCGCTGCCCGGGCGACCGGAAGCCGAGCTGGTCGAGGGCGATCGACACCCGGACCCGGCGCTCGGTGTCGTCCTCGGTCGGCCGTGGATCGGCCGCCGCGCTGCGCTCGGCCACCTCCAGGACCGTGGCGCCGGCGTCGAAGGCGTCGTCCTGGTCGACCGTCGCCAGCCTCAGCCCGCGGCGGCGGTGGAGCTCGCCCTCGTCGGGGGCGAGCCCGCCCGCGAGGATGTGCAGCAGCGTCGTCTTGCCGGCGCCGTTGGGGCCGATGACGCCCACCCGGTCGCCCTCGGACAGGGTCAGGCCGAGCCCGGCGAACAGGGTCCGGGGCCCGAAGGAGTGGCCGAGCTCGCGAGCGGTGATCAGCGCCGACATCGGCCGAGAGTATACGAGCCGGGGATCGTCCTCGGCGTGCGTCCGGGTTCGAGGCCCGGCTCGGGCACCGGGGTACCGGCTGTGATCACTCCAGCGAAACCAGCGGGACCTTGGCAAGCCGTGACGCTTCGCCGGTGGCGGGCAGCGGGAAACCCTCCAGGCGACCGTTGCGCCATGCGACCCAGCGGTGGCTGGGGCTGCTCAGGGGCTGGCGGAACTCGAAGGCAACCGTCATCGGCCGTCCGTCCGCAGACACCCGCCTGATCTCGGCCTCGAACAGGGCGGTCGGGACCCGCTGAGAGCGCACGAAGTGGGCGTCCGCTCGGCGCATGAGCCGATCGATGGACATCCGAAGCCAGCCGTCGTCGGCGTCGACGACCAGTGTGTGCTCGTCCTCTCGCGTGACCGTGACGTCGGCCGACATCGGACCCAGGATCGCGATGCGCCTCGGGACCGGGGCGCCGTCGTCGGTGAGCCGGATCAGGTAGGTGTACACCGACGGGAACTCGTGGCCGGTGACGAAGATCAGGTTCTGGGCCGCCAGCTCGGGGTCCCGTGGAGCCCAGCGCGCCCCGGCGGTGAACATGGCGTTGAAGACCGGCAGGAAGAGGATGGAGCCGAGCAGCAGCAGCGCGGCCACCGGGAGGTGCAGGACGAGCAACGCCCTGGCGGTTCGCCGGACCCAGGGCCGACGATCACGCGGCGGCATTTCCAAGAGCCCGACCTCGGCGGCGAGCATGGACAGCAGCCCGAAGGCGCCGATGCCCGCCACCAGCAGCAGCCGATTCATGGGGAACGCCGCCGCCACCGGAACGAGGGAGAGCACCGTCCCGAGGGCCCAGAACCGCGCCTCTCTGGCGCTTCGGATCAGCCTTGCGAGCAGGACCGCCAGCGCGGCGCACAGGACCACCGAGCCGCCGAGGAAGACGACCCGCCCGGGCCGGTCGAGGACCGCCCAGAGATCGACGCTCGCCTGCGACCACAAGCCTCCGAGCATCACCGGCACGCGCTCGACGAGAGCGCCGGCGAAGGCGAGCGGCTCCGAGGCCGGGTCGATGTAGAGGTCGGAGCCCGTGCAGCCGTACCCCAGCGCGTCGTAGGCGAGGCGCCAGCCGGCCAGCAGCGTCGCGTAGGGGATCAGGGCGGCCAGGCGCCGCGGCCAGCCGCCCTTGTCCATCGTCAGCTGCCAGGAGACCAGGTACGCGAGGAGCCCGACCACGGCCTCGCCGGCCAGCAGCCCGATCGCGAACGACGTCAGCGCCGCGCCGAGCCAGACCGGTTGACCCCGGCGCCGCCATTCGATGTGGGCGCACAGCGCCAGCAGGCCGAAGACCAGGGCGACAGTGGCGTTGCGGTTCGCGATCCAGCCGATGGGCATGGCATGGGCATCCTCGAGCGCGAACAGGAGCACCGCCAGCCCGGCGGTGGCGGTCAACCCGTGGATCCGCCGGTAGGTGAGCCCGACCAGGACCACGGCGGCCGCGAACCAGAGCATGGACTGGGCGTGGTGAAGGGCCGGGTGATCGGGCCACAGTCGATGGTCCAGGATGTGCGTCGCGGCGGTCACCGGTCGCAAAAAGCCGAGGCTGAGATCCGGGTCGCCCCACCAGGGCACGACGCCGACGTCGCGGAGGGTGTCGGCCCTGGCGTCATCGGGCACGAACACGAAGAGATCCCGCAGAGGATCGTCCAGTGCGGCCGGGGCGCCCTTGCCGTGCAGGATCGCCCGGTGGTAGTAGTCGTCGGCCACCCATCCGACCCGCAGCGCCGGAAGACACAGCACCAGCATCACCGCCGCGGCCAGCCACGGGGCAGTCGGGCTGGCGAGGAGCGCCTTCGGGCTCGGGGTCATGCAAGGAGGCTACACCAAGGCCTCGTGAAGGTGACGGAAGGTGCCCGGTACGGCATCCCGTCGCGCTGCTGGGCGTCTGATCGACCGGCGCTACTCCGACGGGCCGTAGCGCGTGTCCGGGACCTCGTGGACGCTCGGGGAGGGCGCCTCGAGGAGGAAGGGGTTGAGCGCGCGGACCTCGCCGTAGAGCCGGCTGCGGTTCAGGTCCTCGGTGTAGAGCACGGTGGCGCCGAGGCGGGCGGCGGCGGCGACGATGGCGCCGTCCCAGTACGCGATGCCGAATCGCATCGAGGCCTCGATGGCGGCGACGACCAGCGGCCAGTCGGTCCCCACCAGCGGGAACCGGCGCAGATCGTCGAGCAGCGCCAACGTCCGCTCGACGGGCAGCGGTCGCACCGCCTTGCGCGTGAGGGTCAGTCAGAGCTCCTGGAGCACCTGCGCCGACAGCCCGAAGTCGGTGGTCGCGATCAGGTCGAGAGCGATCGCCGCTCGCGCGGCGTGGCGGCGCTCAGGGGACGGCGAGCGACCAGCGGCCGGTGGTGCCCCACTCGAAGGTGTCGGCGAAGATCTCCCCCCGGTGGCGCTGATCCACCTCGAAGTCCGTGAGCACGGTGCCGTGGATGACGAGCTCGTCGATGGCGGCGTCGAGGTAGGGATCGGCCGGGTACTGTGAGCGCCCGAGCCAGATGTTGGTGAGGGGACCGAGCTCGGCCGGGTCGAGGGCCGAGGCCTCGCTGTGGGTCGCCACCCGGTCACCGTTCATGTACAGCTTGAACTGCTCGGAGGCGCCGGCGCCGTCGAGGGTGAACACCACGTGGGTCCGGGTGCTCCCGGGGAACGGCGACGGGGCGTCGATGCGCTGCTCCGCCGGATTGCCGCCGGTGGTGATCGCCACCCTGGGGTTGGTCGTCTGGCTGGCGCGCGGCGTCATGAACCAGTTGACCTCCGTCCCGGTCCCGAAGTCGAAGAACCGCTCCCAGGAGCTCGAGCCGGTCCAGGTCACCCACATCTCCACGCTGACGTAGGTCAGGGAGCTGAGGGTGGCGGCGATGGGCAGCTCGGCGTAGTCGTCGACGCCGTCGAGCACGAGGGCGCCGGCGACCGGGGTGCTGATGTTGTACAGCACCGCGTCGGCGCCGCCCACGGAATCGCGGCCGTCGGTGGTGAAGCTCCACTGGTGGAGGACCTCACGCGGTGGAACCACGGTCAGCTCCACGCTGCTGGAGTCAACGTACAGGGGAGTGGTTCCAGTGATCGAGCCCGTGATCACGGTGCCGTTCGGCAGCCCGGGAGTCGGGGTGACGGCGACATTGAAGGTCACCCACTCGTTGTCGTAGGCCAGGACGGTCGCCGGTCCGGTGATCGCTCCGTTGCCGCTGGTGACCGAGTACGTCAGATCGACCGGCACGACGTTGGGGTAGCCGTAGTAGAACAGGGACATCGTGTAGGTGGTGGTCCCGTGAGCGTGCACGGGGCCGCCGAGGACGTTCGGCATGAGACTGATATGTCCGTTCCTGGCGGTGGAGGCCGGCCCCCCGGGCGCCGCCGTGGCGGTCCCCGGCGGGACCACAGCGGCGCTCACGCTGAGGGCTGCACACACTGCGACCGCAAGCCGGCACCTGACACTCTGTCTGCTCATGTCAGACCTCCTCGAGCGGCACCTGAGGTCCCCGTTCGACTCCGAGCGGGACGCCGGCCATGTGCCCATGGTCCGCGGCCGTTCCCCTCGGTCCCACGCTTCGACGACCGCCTGCGGGCGGCGATGAGTGCAGATGAGTGTGCCGGCTTGCTCCCCGACGAGGCTAGATGGGGGCGGATGCCACTGTCAAGGTGGCAATGCGAACAGCTCCCACCCATCGAGACGGCGCGACGGGCCGCCGCCTACGGCACCGGGCCCCGGAGCACGAGCAGCCGGGAGGCCTGGGTCGAGCGGGCGTTGTCGTCGGACTGCAGGAAGAGGAGCCGGGTGCCGTCGTCGAAGGCGGGTCCCACCGCCAGCCCCTCGTAGTTGGCGAGAGCGCGGGCCGGCTGGGGCTCCTCGGGTCGTTGGGGGAAGAGGGCGTCGGGAAGGGCGGCCAGGTCCAGGAGCAGCCGCTTGGGCAGGGCGTGGACGGTCCCGTCCAGGGACGGCTCCCCGAGCACGTCGGGGCCGTCGGCCAGGTCGACGGTGAAGAGGCGCACCGAGTTGCCCACGCCCTTGACCCACGCCCGCTCCATGACCACCAGCCGGGTTTCGGACAGGGCCGCGATGTCGCTCACCCCGAGGTTGCCGCGGCCTGCGGCGAAGAGCGGGTCGGTCCGGTAGGCCCGCTCGGTGCGGCGGTCGGAGGCGAGGTCGACGCGCAGGAGGCGGAGGACGGCGCCTCGGTCAGTGTCGGCCGGTGGGCCGTCAGCCGGCAGCGCGTCCTCGTTCATCGTGAACAGGAAGCGCCCGTCGGCTGACAGCGAGAGGGACTCCAGCGACCGGTTGCGCCGGGCTTCGGCGAAGTGAGCCGGCAGCTCCACCGTCCGTTCGACCGCGCCGCTCCGGTCCAGGCCCAGGATCTGCGAGCTCGCCTCGTCGGCGACGTAGAAGCCGCCGGTCGGCGCCAGCGCCAGGCCCTCGCCGTCCCAACGCCCGTGCCAGCTCACCGTGATGCCGTCCCGGATCGCCCACTGCGCGAAGCCCGGCGACGGCACGAGCCTGACCAACCTGGGTGCCTTGTCGGCCACGGCCCACAGAACGTTCTCGCCCTCGTCCCAGGCGATTCCCGACAGCCCGTGGGAGCGCTCGTCGTCGCCCGGGAAGTCGGTGAAGCCCACCACCGAGAAGCCTGTGGCGTCCTTCGGCCCGTCCTGGGGGGGCGGCGCGCCCGGCAACCCGCCGCCGCACGCCGCGACGACGACGCTCGCGAATGCCACCAAGGCCGCGTTCAGAGGGCGGGGCACCACCGGCTTCACCGCGTCACTGCCGAGGGTCGCTCACGAGTGGTGCCGGCTGGACTCCCGCCGGCTGCGGAAGACCGCGGCGACCCAGCCGACGAGGCCGACCAGGACGCCGACCGGGCACAGCAGCAGGGCGATCAGGAAGGCGGCGGCGTGGAGCGCCTCCAGGAGCGCCTTCAGCCAGGCGAGGTCGGTCATCTCGCCGAGGGCGTAGAGCAGGTTGTGGAGGATGGCGAAGACCACGAAGCCCAGGGCCGACGCGGCGAGCAGCAGCAGGAAGCTCTTCGGGCGCTGCCATCGGCAGACCGCCGCCAGCACCAGGCAGACCATGCCGCCGTAGAGCAGGGCGATGCCGGGAGGGTTGTCGCTGATGCCGACCAGGAGGGCGCCGGCGGTGGCCAGGCTGCCCAACGCGACCAGGGTGCTGCGGACGCCGAGACGGCTCATTGTCGCCCTCCGGTGCTCCCCGACACTGTACGGCCGGGGCGTCGGAGTTTCAATCACGGTCAGACCGTGTCGACGACCTGCCGCACGGTGCCGCGCTGGTGCGCGCCCGGCTGCCCGAGCCGGGGCGCTGAGCGGTGACCGGGCAGCGCACCACCGACCGGCGACGGGTCACCCGAGGTGGTAGTCCCAGGCGCAGAAGGGGTCGCCCTTGAGGATCGAGTGGGTGATCTCGCAGCGCGGGAACTCGGTGCCGAGGACTGGCTCCCAGAGCTGGCGCGACCAGCCGGCGGCGCGGTAGCAGAAGATGGGGTCGATCTTCGGATCGGTCGCTTCGCGGACCAGGGCGCAGAAGCAGTAGGCCCTGCGGCGCTCCGTCGGAGTGGCGGCCCGGTCGTAGGCCTCGCGGTTGTAGGCGACCTTGCTGACGTGGAGGACCTTGCCGTCGAAGGTCGGCGGGTCGAGGTAGCCGCCGGTCGGTCCCGCCGCCAGCTTCTCCGCTTGAGCGTCGATGACGGCGTGGAGGTCGCCGGTGCGGTCGTAGATCTCCCGGTAGACCGCGATCTCCTCGGGCGGGCGGACCAGCGCCACGCGAGACAGGACGTCGAACTGCTGCTCGAGGGTCGCGACGGCCTTGAGCCGCTCGATGGTCGCGGCGACCCACAGGCAGCGCTGGTCGACCGGGGTGAAGGGCGTGAGTAGCTCGCCGCCCTTCCAGATCGCGGTCGCGGGCCCGTCGCCGAGAACCCGCGCGAGCTGGGACCGGTAGACCTCGGGCCACGCCAGGTACGAGACCATGACCTCGGTCCGGGAGCGCTCCGGGTGGCCGGGGTCGCGCTCGAGGTAGCGCTCGACGAGCTCGAGCTCGGGCGACAGCCCGGCCGCGTCGAGGCGCCCCTGGATCGCGCGCGCGGTCTCCCGGATGGTGCTGTGGGGCCCGACGTGGGGCGCCGAGTAGAAGTGCATCTCGCGCAGGGTGTGAGTGGTCACCTCGGCGGTGGTCACCGGCTCGGTGACCGGGAAGCCGATCTCCGAGTCGTAGCCCTCGACGGGCGTGTCGAAGCGGAAGATGTGGGTGAGCGGGCCGGCGATCCGGCCGCGGCAGGCCGCCTCGAGGACGGCGATTCGCGGCTCGAGCTGGGCACGGCTCGTGATCGGCGCGCGGATCCCGGCAAACAGGGTCGGCGGCCGCACCACCGCCTCGACCTCGAAGCCGCCGCCGGCCGGCTCCTCGTCCGCCATGGCCGGCCGAGCCCGCAGGCACGGCGGCAGCGACGCCAGCACCAACCCCTGCATCCCGAGCGCCACCAGCGAGCGCCGGTCGACCCGCTTCGCGCAGCCGTCGTGCCCCAAACCGTCCTCCCGCAGATCCGATCCTGACCGGAGGGTACGGAGCCTCGGCCCGGCGGTTTCGTCGCGGTGCCGGGTTTTCTCGGCTGTTTCGATGCCGGGTCGGGACCGGAAGGGCCGCGGGCCCGCCGGGGTCGGCCCCGGACGGGCCCGCGGGTTGGGGGGTTCATGGGGCGGGAATCAGCGCGGCTCGGCCTCGCTCCAGGCGTAGGTGTTGCCGGTATCCAACCCGTCGCGGAAGAGAACCCCGTTGTCGGGCAGGTTCAGGCTGCGCTCGGGGCGGCTGAAGCCGTGGCACCACGAGCAGTCGAAGCCCTCGTTGGTGACGTGCTTGTTGTGGAGTGACTCGAACGACGGCATGTCCTCGTTGCCGTGGCACTGGGTGCAGACCTGGCTCTGGCTGCCCCACATGCGGTAGCCGTGCTCTCCCGCCAGGTCGAGGCGGGTGCCGCCGCCGTGGCAGTCGGCGCAGACCAGGGCATTGGCCGACGGGCTCACCTGGTGGTTGAGCAGCTGCAGGGTGTCGGTCTCGACCCAGGAGTACGGGGTCGACGCGCTCAGTCCCATGTTGACCAGGCCCTGCTCGGTGGCGGCGACGGGGTCGGCGGTGGCGAAGAAGACGCTCGTGTCGAGGGCGATGAGCTGCCGGGTGTCGTTGGTGATCGGCTGCTCCGCGGTCTTGTACTTGAAGGGGTACAGCTTGGCCTCGAGGTTGGAGGCGTGGCCCAGGGGCCGCGAGGTCGGGTATCGGCCGGTCACCGGGTCGGTGTGGGCGACGTCGTAGAGCAGGGCGTTGTGGCTGTCGCCGTTCCAGAACCGGTAGACCGGCACGATGTTGTTGTCCGTGTTGGGCGCCGGGTGGTAAGGCGGCGCCGCGCTGTGGCTGGCGAGCCAGGTCCGGTGGGTCTCGGTGGCCTCGGTCGCCGGGGTGTCGGAGGCGTTCTTGGCGTAGACCGGGATGTGGCAGCTTTGGCAGGCGACCCGGTCGAGGTGGCGGCGGATGGTCGTGATCGGGTGGGTGGCGTTCATGTCGACGTGGCAGTCGGTGCAGTCCATCTCGACGTCGGAGTCGGTGGGCCGGAGATCGGAGCCGCGGCCGGCGACCCGGTGGTTGGTGGTGACGTGGCAGCTCTGGCAGAGGAGGTCGGCGCCGGTGGTCGCCATGTGGACGTCGTAGGCCGAGTCGACGGTGGCGACGTGGGCCATGGCCAGGTCGCCGCGCTTGACGGCGTCGCCGCCGCCCGCCTTGGCATGGCACTGCAGGCAGTTGAAGCGCCGCGGCTGGTGGACGGTCTGGACCGCCTCGTCCATGGTGATGGCCATGGTGGCGGTGTCGGGGACGAAGACGCCGTTGACCTTGACCCGGCGGTACTGCTCCTGGTGGCAGATCAGGCAGTCGATGTTGGCGAGCTGCTGTGGGCTGGCGGTCGCCTCGGGCAGGGCGCCGAGGCCGACGTGGCAGCTGCCGCAGGCGTTCCAGTTGCCGAGGATGTTGATGCAGTAGGAGTTCAAGCCGCCCGAGATCTTGCCCTGGATCGGCGGTCCGGTGGCCATGTCGGGCGCCTCGCCCTGCCACTGGTACATCACCGAGCCGTGGACCTCCAGGGCCTCGGTCTCGTGGCAGGTCAGGCACATCTGGGGGCCGGTGTAGGTGAGGCCGGCGTGCGGGCTCTGGGCGCCGGCGCCGGCCGCGACGGCGAGTGCGACGACCACGAGGCCGGCCACGGTCCATCGGTGTCGGGTTCGCTCTGTCATCGGTGACCTCCCTTGGACGAGCTCGGTGTCCCCTCGGCGCCGGATCGCGGCGAGGCGACGGCGAGTGCTGCGACTTCGATCGCCGGTTTCCATCGTGGTTATATACTTACAATTGACCAGTGGATCAAGTGACCAGAGTCACGAATGTGTCAACAACCGCCCGCTGTCACGCCCCCGGGGGTGAAGCCTGTAAGATCGGATCCACGCGCGTCGGGCCGGCGGTCGACCGAGCCCAGCGGTGGAGGCGACGAACGGGATGAGCTGGAACGAAGCGACCGGTGGGGCGATATGGGAGGAGCAGGACCTCGCGGACCTGGCGGCCGCGGTGGAGCGTCTCGAGCACCCGGGCTTCGTGGCCCGCCTGTCGGACCTGGTGGGCATGCCCATCGAGGCGGCGATGCGGGCGCTGCCCGCGGGCGCCGGGGCGATCGTCACCCGGGCGGTGCACGCCTCGATGCGGTCGGCCCTGGACGTGGCGGTGCGGACCATGGATCCGGGCCGCCGCCGGCGACCCCGGTTCGGCGGCCACGCCCTGGCGGCCGGGCTCGCGGGCGGCGTCGGCGGCGCCTTCGGCCTGCCCGCCCTGGCGCTGGAGCTGCCGGTGACGACCACCATCATCCTGCGCTCCATCGCCGAGATCGCCCGCAGCGAGGGTGAGGACCTGGCCGACCCGGTCTCCCGCCTGGCCTGCCTCGAGGTCTTCGCCATGGGCGGTGCGACCCACGAGGACGACGCCGCCGAGTCGGGCTACTTCGCCGTCCGCACCGCGCTCGCCCAGGCGGTGAGCGAGGCAACCAAGTACGTCGCGAGCAAGGCGGTGGTGGAGGACGGGGCACCGGTGCTGGTCCGGCTGCTCGCCCAGATCGCCGCCCGCTTCAAAGCCGTGGTCGGCGAGAAGATCTTGGCCCAGGGCGTGCCCATCGTGGGCGCGGTCGGCGGCGCCGCCATCAACGTGATGTTCATCGACCACTTCCAGGACATGGCCCGGGGCCACTTCACCGTGCGCCGCCTCGAACGCCGCTACGGCCGCGACGAGGTCCGTCGCCGCTACGAGGAGCTCGCCCGCTCCGGCTGAGCTACAATGCCGCCCCGCCTGCCGACAGCCGGGGTCACGGAGGCAACTCATGGTCGAACGGGCCGCCCTCGCCAACCCCCTGAGCCTGCTCCTGGACAAGGACCGCTCGGACTTCACCCGCGCCGACATGCTCGAGGTGATCAGGAAGCGCAACATCGAGCGCCTGTCCTTCCACTACACGAGCCTCGACGGCAAGCTGCGCGAGCTCAAGCTGCCGTTTGCGGACTTCGACCAGGCCGAGCGGATCCTGGCCTCGGGCGAGCGGGTGGACGGCTCGTCCCTGTTCGGGGGGCTGGTCGACGCCGCCGCGTCGGACCTCTACGTGGTGCCGAGCTACCGGACGGCCTTCTTCAGCCCCTTCGACAGCTCGAGCCTCAACTTCATCTGCCGCTTCCTCGACCGCGAAGGGCAGCTGGCGGCCTTCACGCCGGACAACATCCTGGCCATCGCCCACCAGCGCTTCCGGGAGCGCACCGGGCTCGAGCTCCACGCCCTCGGCGAGCTCGAGTTCTTCCTCATCCGGGAGGGCGGACACGAGAACTTCTCGGCCCACCGCCAGGGCGGCTACCACGCGTCGTCGCCGTTCTTCAAGGGCGGCGACGTGGTCAACGAGATGGTCCGCCACCTGACCCAGATCACCGGCGCGGTCAAGTACGCCCACGCCGAGGTCGGCTACATCGACGCCGTGCGCTCGAACCTGCCCCTGCTCGCGGGCCGCCGCGCCGAGCAGCACGAGATCGAGCTGCTCACCCGGCCGGTGGAGGAGATGGGCGACCTGGTCGGGCTGGCGCGGTGGATCATCCGCAACGTCGCCCACCGCCACGGCATGCTCGCCACCTTCGCGCCCAAGATCGAGGAGGGGGTGGCCGGCAACGGGCTGCACTTCCACCTCGAGCTGCTGCGCGACGGCCACAACGTCATGACCGAGCCCGACGGGAGCCTGTCCGAGGAGGCGCGCAAGCTGATCGGCGGCCTGGTGGCCTACGCCGCCATCCTGTCGGCCTTCGGCAACACGGTGGCGTCGTCCTTCCTGCGGCTGGTGCCCAACCAGGAGGCGCCGACCCGCATCTGCTGGAGCCACAACAACCGCTCGGCGCTGATCCGGGTACCCCTGGGCTGGTCCAAGGAGAGCCACTTGGCGCGGGTCGTCAACCCCGCCGACTCCGACGCGTTCGTCGACCCGCGCGGCCGCCAGACCGTGGAGATCCGCTCTCCCGACGGCTCGGCCTCGTTCCACCTGCTGCTCGCCGGCATCACCACCGCGGCCGAGCACGGCCTCACCGACCCCGGCATGCTCGACCTCGCCGAGCGCACCAACGTCGAGGGCAACGTGTTCTCGAACAAGGAGGTCATGCAGGCCCTCGAGCCGCTGCCGGCGAGCTGCGTGGCCTGCGCGCGGCTGCTCGCCGAGCGCCGCGACCTCTACGAGCGCGGCGGCGTCTTCCCGCCCAGGGTCGTCGACTACCAGATCGAGCTGCTGATGCGGGAGGACGACGAGAAGCTCAACCGGGACTTCTCCCGGCTGCCCGCCGAGGAGCGGCTGGTCGCGACCCGGGAGCTCATGCACAAGGAC
>DATHSO010000040.1:0-4731 GCA_035464095.1 Candidatus Methylomirabilota bacterium
GTTGCTGGTGGCTGACGCTGATCGCTGGTTGCTGACGCTGATCGCTGCTTGCTGCCGCTGCCGCTGGCGTCGGGCACGGACGCGGACGCGGACGCGGACACCATCAACCGGCATCGTCCGGGCAAGGCCGGCGAGCCGCCGGCCCCACAATCCGGGCCCGACAAGGTGAGGCCTCACCGCTTCGGGTGCAGCAGCCGCCAGGTCATGGCGCGTACCCGGTCGAAGAGGTCGAGTGCTTCTGCCGCCCGTGTCGCATCGACGGCACCGGCGCGGGCGAGGAGGCTGAGATGAGCGTCGACCTCTTTCGCGGAGGCGAAGGCGATGCGCCAGTGGTGGATCCGGTCGCGGCCCGACCGCCCATGGCCCTCGCTGAGGTTCGCAGGCACCGACGAGGCGCTGCGGATCACCTGGTCGGCGAGGCTCTTCAGGGGGGAGGGTACCCGCCTGACGAGGGCGATGGCGGTGGCGGCCGCCTCGAGGGCGGTGCGGTAGACGGTGAGGTCGCCGGTGCGGCGCGTGTCGTGCATGGTCACCTCCGAGTCGTTCATGGCCGCCCCTCAAAGTCGGCGGGACGGCCCATGTCAAGGGAGGTCGGGCGGCTGGGCGCCCTTGACCTGGGACGGCCCGTCGACTACCTCCTCCCCGTGAACGACTCGGAGGTGATCAGGCCGGCGGGCCGGGGCACGGTTCAGCGGCCCCCAAGGGCAGCCAACAGCCTGCAGGGGCACCGACCAGGGACAGCGACCAGGATCAGCGATCAGCTATCAGCAACCAGGGACAGCAACCAGCGAGCAGGGACGGTGATCAGGGTCAGCGGCAGTGATCAGCGTCCGGACCCGGACCCGGGGCTGGTTGCTGTCGCCGGTTGCTGCCGCTGATCCCTGGTCGCTGACGCTGATCGCTGTTTGCTGGTGGCTGGTCGCTGCTCGCTGCCGCCGGTTGCTGTCGCTGCTTGCTGTCCCTGCTTGCTGGTCGCTGATCGCTGCTTGCTGCCACTGCCGCTGGCGTCGGGCACGGTCGCGGACGCGGACACGGACACCATCAACCGGCATCGTCCGGGCAAGGCCGGCGAGCCGCCGGCCCCACAATACGGGCCCGACAAGGTGAGACCTCACCGCTTCGGATGCAGCAGCCGCCAGGTCATGGCGCGCACGTTGTGGCAGCAAACAGCAAGCAGCGTCAGCGGCAGCGATCAGTGTCCGCGTGCGGGTTCGGCGCTGCCGAGCGCCGCAGCGCCCGGTTACGGCTCGAGGGTGGCCTCGGGCACCATGGGGATCCGGAAGGTGCCCTCGAGCTCGTTGGTCTCGGCGTTCTCGAGCTGGACCAGCAGGTTGACCTTGTCCTCGAGCTCGGCGACGCGCTCGAAGTAGAGGAAACCGGTGACGGTTCCGTCGGGCAGCAGGATGCCCTCCGGAAGGGCGAGCCGCTGCATCTCCTCGGTAGGCAGCCCCGTGCCCTCCCAGACCGTCAGGAAGTGACCGTAGTAGTCGCGGTCCAGGAGCAGGGCCGGCGCCACTTCGAGCCCCGGGTACAGAGCCGCGTAGTAGGGCGCCACCTGGAAGTTCACCGCCTCGAGCTCCTGGCCGGCGGGGGCCTCGAAGCCCGGCTTGAGCACGGGCTCGCCTGCGGCCATGTCGTAGGGGAAGACCGGCATCGCCTCGTACTCCTCGACGGCGCCCACCAGCATGAAGTTGGCGTACTCCACGGCCAGGGGCTCGGTGCTCGCGTTGGTGATCTCCACCTTGAGCGGCGTCACCTCGTCCTCGATGGCGACGTCGCCCTGCCATGCGTCGCCGTCGACGGTCAGGGAGAAGCCGGCCAGGGTGTCCTCGGCCACGTCGTCGGAGACCTCGAGCTCCATGTCGTCCTCGACGATGGGCTCGAGCTCGGTCCGGGGCTGGCAGCCCAGAGCCACCAGGGCGGCGGCCAGCACGAAGAAGGCCATCAGCTGGGTAGTGCGTCGCATCTCGTCCTCCTCTTTCTCCGGTGGTCGGCGCCAGGACACACCAGTGGCGGGCGATCCTGCCGCGAACGTGGCATCCAGCCTCGCGCGCAGGCCATCCAGCCGCCACCCGATGACGCCCCAAGGAGGCGTCGGGAGCGCCCCCCGGCGGACGCGATTCGGGCGCGCACCCCGGTCACCGCCGCGGGACGGTGACCGGGCACCGCATTCATCGGAGGAACTCCCATCCCCCGGTCCGGATCTCGATCATTCCCCGTCGGCGGCAAATGGGCTGCAATGGGCAAATACCGACAGGAGGTTCCGAATGCGCCACCACGCCACCTGGGCCGTCGTGCTCGCCGGTGGAGACGGCCAGCGCCTGCGCAGTCTCACCCGCAACACCGTCGGCACCACGGTGCCCAAGCAGTTCTGCTCCCTCGACGGCGGGCCGACCCTGCTCGAGCTCGCCCTCGCCCGGGCCGAGCGCCTCGCCCCCACCGAACGGATCCTGGTCTCGGTCACCACCCGGCACCGGCCGTGGTGGCGTAACGACCTGGCGGCGGTGCCGCCGGGTAACGTGGTGGTCCAGCCCCGCAATCGCGGCACTCTGCCCGGTCTCCTGCTGCCGCTGCTCGAGATTGCCGCCCGCGACCCCCTGAGCCGGGTCGTGGTCATCCCCTCCGATCACCACATCGCCGACGAGGTCGCCATGGAGACCGCCATCCGGAGCGCCCTCGCCGACCTCGAGGACGAGCCCGAGGCGGTGGTCCTGCTGGGGATCGAGCCCGAGGCCTTCGACCTCGACTACGGCTGGATCGTGCCCGAGCCGGGCAACGGCGACGGCCTGCGCCGGGTGCGCCGCTTCGCCGAGAAGCCGGAGCGCGCCGAGGCCTCGGCGCTGCTCGCCCGGGGAGCCCTGCTCAACAGCTTCATCCTCGCCGCCCGGGTCTCGGTGCTGGTCGACCTCTGCCAATCCCTGGCCCCGGTCGAGACCTGGTCGCTGCGGGTGGGCAGGTGGGACGCGGCAGCCGGGCGCGGCGACCGGCTGGCCGCGACCTACGCGAACCTCGCCGACGGCGACTTCTCGCGGGACATCCTGGCCCGCTGCCCGGGCTCGCTTCGGGTCCGGGCAGTGCCGCGGTGCGGCTGGTGCGACCTGGGGACCCCGGCCCGGGTCGCCCGCTGGACCGGGCGCACCCGGACGGACGGGACCAGGGAAGAGCTTCGCCACCGGGACCGGCCGATCCTGGCGGCGGCGGTGGCCCGGCAGGCCGCCGCCTCGGGGCCGATCGCCTGAGGGCGGGGCGTTCGCGGCGTCGTCAGCGTCGCGCGACGTGGCCGACCAGGTCGGCGACCCGCCGGGCGTAGCCGCGCTCGTTGTCGTACCACGCCAGGACCTTGACCAGGTTGTCGCCGAGTACCATGGTGGAGGGCGCGTCCACCAGCGCCGAGTACCGGCAGCCCACGATGTCGCTGGACACCAGCTCCTCGTCGCTGACGCCCAGGATGCCCTCGAGGGGACCGCTCGAGGCCGCCTCGCGGAAGGCGTCGATGACCGCGTCGACCGACACCGAACGCTGGGTCGTGGCCACGAAGTCGATGATCGAGCCCACCGGCACCGGGACCCGGACCGCGAGCCCGTCGAGGCGCCCCTCGAGCTCGGGGATGACCTCGGCGGTGGCGACCGCGGCACCGGTGGTGGTGGGGACGATGTTGACCGCCCCGGCGCGGCCCCGCCGCCACTTGGAGGCGGGCTGGTCGACGATGCCCTGGGAGCTGGTGTAGGCGTGGACCGTGGTCAGCAAGCCGCGGACCACCCCGAAGCGGTCGTGCAGCACCCTGGCCACCGGCGCCAGGCAGTTGGTGGTGCAGGAGGCGTTGGAGATGATCCGGTGCTCGGCCGGCTCGAACGCGTGGTGGTTGACCCCCATGCAGATGGTGACGTCGGGGCCCTTGGCCGGGGCCGTGATCACTACCCGGTCGGCGCCGGCTCTCAGGTGCTTGGCCGCGTCGTCCCGGCTGCGGAACAGACCGGTGGCCTCGACCGCGACCTCGACGCCGAGGTCGGCCCACGGCAGGGCGCCGGGATCGTGCTCGCTGCTGAAGGCGACGGCAGTGTCGCCCCACCGCAGCTCGTTCCCGTTCGCCGTCACCGCCACGTCCGGCGGCCGCTGGGCCGAGTCGTGGCGCAGCAGGTAGGCGAGGTTGTCCAGGGGGGCGATGTCGTTGATCCCGGCCACCTCGAGGTCGCCGTCCTCCATGAGCTGGCGGAAGACCAGGCGGCCGATCCGCCCGAACCCGTTGATGCCGACTTTCGGTGCCATGGCTGCTCCTTTCAGCGCCGCCGGCGGCCGACCGGCCGACGGCCTTTCCGACTGCCCACGACCGTGCCGCCGCGCCTTCGCCGCCGGTACCGGAGCCGGCCCCCACCGGAGCTGGGGCGTTGCCCCGAGCACCGCCGCGCCGCCGGCGCGGCGGTGACAGCGACAGCGAACAGTGGCAGCGACAGGGGCAGGGATCAGCGTCGGCGATCAGGGGCAGTAAACAGCGAACAGCGGCAGTGGTCAGCGTCCGGGCCCGCACCCGAACCCGGCCCCGGCCCGTGCCCGATGTCAGCGGCAGCGGCAGGGGCAGCGAGCAGCTACCGGAACCGGGTTTGGCGCTGCCGACCGCCGCAGCGCCCGTGAGGGCGGGTGTAAAACCCGCCCCTACGAGGCCAGTCCGGAAACTCGACGAATCCGGGAACCGCTCGTAGGGGAGGGTTTTACACCCTCCCCCCGGGGGGGGGG
>DATHSO010000041.1:0-24649 GCA_035464095.1 Candidatus Methylomirabilota bacterium
GAGGCTCTTCAGGGGAGCCGGGACTCTGCTGACGAGAGCGATGGCAGTTGTGGCCGCCTCGAGGGCGGTGCGGTAGACGGTGAGGCGGCGGCAGCGATCAGCGAACAGGGACAGCGATCAGCAAACAGGGGCAGCAAACAGCAAACAGCGGCAGCGGCAGCGAGCAGCGTGCGGACCCGGATTGGGCGCTGCCGACCGCCGGAACGCCCGTGAGGGCGGGTGTAAAACCCGCCCCTACGAGACGAAACCGGAGACCACCCGGCAAATCCGGCACAGAAGAGAGGAACCGGAAACCACGATGTAAACAGGAAACCGAAAGGCGGACCCGAGGCCACAACGCAAACCGGAAACCGCTCGTAGGGGAGGGTTTTACACCCTCCTCCCTGCTCGGGCACCGTCGCGCCCGAGCAGGACCCGGACCCGGGGCTGGTCGCTATCGCCGGTTGCTGCCGCTGATCCCTGGTCGCTGATCGCTGATCGCTGCTTGCTGTCGCTGCTTGCTGTCGCTGCTTGCTGTCGCTGCTTGCTGTCGCTGATCGCTGTTTGCTGTCGCTGATCGCTGTTTGCTGGTCGCTGGTCGCCGGTTGCTGGTCGCTGATCGCTGATCGTCGCTCGTTCGGGATCGGGAGCGGGAGCGAGCCGGACGCGGTCAACCGGCATGACCGGTGGATCGCTCTCTCCGTGGCGTCCCGCTACGACGCTGCGGCCGAGTTCGGGATCGGGATCCACGCACCTGCGCTTCCGGCCCGGTCGGCGCGTCCGACGCGCCGCCACGATTCGTCCGACGAATCGTCCGACGAATTGCTGCCGCTTCAGCGGCTCAGGGCAGCAGGATGAGACCCGGGACCTGCCGGCTGCCGGCCTCCGCCATCTCGTTCTCCCAGGCGAGGCTCCGGCTCTGGATGAGGGCCGACACGGGCTGACCGGTGCTGTCGGAGCCGGTGAACATCAGCCTGTCGCCGCGGATCGCGATCCGGTAGGGTCGGCCCCACGGGTCCTTCGTCAGCGACGGGTCGAGGCCGAGCGGCGCGAGGTCGTCGAGGGTCGCGGGATAGACCCCCTGGAGGAAGAACTCGACCTCGGCCATTCGAGCCAGCCAGTCCATCCGGAGCCAGGACTGGGTCTCGACCACGTACCGGTTCCAGATGTCGTCGCGCAGCGAGAACGCCGGGTTCAGCGGGTTGCGGACCATGACCGTGATCGCGAAACCGAGCAGGACCAGGAAGGGCAGGGCCAGCCACGGGAAGCCGCCGACGACGCGTCGCCGGCGTGTCGGACCACGGATCGGCTCGTCGAGGAGGTCGACCTCCGCGATCTCGTGGCTCGTCCGCTCACGGATCAGCCCGGCGTCGAGCAGCTCCGCCAGGGCCTTGCAGGTCTCGAACTCGATGAGCGGGCTCGCCAGGATGATCTCGTGGACGTCGTCCCGACCGTTCACCAGCCGGTAGACGAGCATCTGGCCCGGGGTCACATGGCCGTCCTCGAACACCCGCTTCGCCTCGGGCTTCTGCTCAGGCGTGTCGGAGAAGCTGAAACCGAAGTCGTCGAAATCGTCGTCCACCGTCTCGACCACGGCCAGGACCCGCTCCGGGTCGGTGTGCACGAGGACCACGTTGCGGTCGGGCAGCCGTTGCTCGATGAACGGCCACTCGTCGGTCATCCTGGCGCCTTCCATGATGATGTGGTCGGCAGCCATCGGGTCCATGAGCTCCCGGTCGAAGTCGATGTCCGACTCCTGGGAGAAGTGGTAGTCGCCGTCGTTCCACCGGAAGATGCGGTAGACGATCTGGAGCACCTGCTGCTGCAGAGCCGAGCGGACGGTGTCGACGGTGGCGACGCCGTGCTCGATGAAGATTCGGCCCAGCCGCTGGAGCGTCTCCTCCTGGCGTTTCAGGGCATCGTTGAGCTCGTCCTCGCGGACCTCGCCCCGCTTGAGCAGAATCAGCCCTATGAGGTCCTCGGTGTGCTGGTTGAGGGTTGAGGCCCCGACGATGTGGCCGTCCAGGAAGGACACTGTGACGATGTTCTCGTCGGATTTCAGGGTCAGGACCCCGGTCTTGCGCTGCAGGGAGATCAGCTGCAGGATGTCGGCGAAGGAGAAGTCGCGGAGAGTGCCTTCGAGGGCCATCTCACCTCCTCCGCCAGGAGGCGGCCACGCTCCCCAACCAGGCAACGACCGCCAGCAGGACCAGGGCGATCATCACCGGCGGGAGGGCCATCGTCGGCTCGATGGCACTGAGAAACCGGGGCGCCCAAACCAGCGCGCCGGCAATGCCGAACCAGAACACCAGCGCGAGCACGACCCCGACGACGATGCGGCCGACCACCACCTGGTAGCCCCCCGGCGCCAGGAGAGCACCGAGACGCCTGGCGAACGACGACCAACTGCCCCATCGTCGCACCTGGGCGAGCTTCGCCGCCTGCTGGTCGATGGGAACCACGTCCCGCTGCAGGAACACCGACACGCACTGCTTGCAGTAGACGCCACTCTCCCCGGGCTCGTCGTTGAAGCGGTAGACCTTGCCGCACTTGCCGCACTCGCGGGCGCCGGAGAACCACCTGAGCCGGACGGCCAGCACCACCGCACCGAACAGACCGGTGGCCCAGAAGACCATGGACAGGGGGCTCAACAGCTGGCGCAGCGAGCGCCAGGACCCCGGGCTCAGCCCGGCCTGCTGACGCTGCTCCGGGGTCAGACCGCGCACCAGCGAGCGCAGGTCGTCGGAGGTGACCGCGGGATACCGGACCCGTGGGTCGCGACCGCGCAACCCCAGCGATGCGGAGCGACCGCCCGCGAGCTCGCGGGCCCGTGCCCGGGCAATGTCACCCTGCTGGAACCGCCGCACGAGGTCGTAGGCCGAGGACAGGTTGTGGTAGGCCAGAGCGGCCCGTCCGTCGGTGGCGATGGCCTCGTCGTAGTACTGGATGGCGAGCTGGGCGTCACCGTCCTCGAGGGCCATGTTGCCCAGGATGACGAAGGAACGGGCGTCGCCCAGCGGCTCCAGGGCCGCGGTCTGGAACTCGGCCTTCGCCGGCTCCGGCGCCGAGTGCATGCGCAGCAGCTCTCCCAGGATCAAGTGGTACGTCGAGTCGCCGCCGAACACCTCCTTGAGGTTCAGGAACTCGCGAAGGGCCGACGGCTCGAGCTGTCGCTCGTCGAGGGCAACGGCCACCCGCCGGGTTACGGTCGGTGCGTCGAAGAGGCCCCGCTGAAGGGCGTCGAGGCCCACGGGCAGCAGGGCGAGCACCAGGCAGCACGCCACCGCGACGATCCGCTGCCCGCGGTCGAGGTAGACCCAACCGATCACGAACAGGTAGACCAGCAGCCAGACCGGCCCGAGGCCCGCGAGGAGCGGCAGCAGGAGCAGGACCACGCCGAAGACCACCGCGTTGCCGCGCTCGAAGATCATCCGGCTCAGGACCATGGCGTCGTGCGCGGAGCGCCGCAGGGTCCTCGCGGTCAGGACGACCATGGTGACCGCGGCGGCCAGGGCGAGGCCGATCGCGGTCCACAGAGCGGTGGACCACAGAAGGTGGCGCCGGCTCACCTCGTTCTGGAACAGGGCCACCCAGCCTCGGAGGTACCGGGGCACCGCCTGCAGACGCCGGCCCTCCTCCCAGCTCCGCTCGGCGAGCAGGAAGTGGGCCGCCGGCAGCTCGGCGTCGAGCCGGAGCGCCGCCTGAAGGGCCTGGTCGCCCGCGGAACTCCGTCCGTGCGACCACGCCACCAGCGCCGAAGCCTGCGGGGTGAGTCGCCGGACGTCGATCTCCTCGGCCGACTCCACCAGCTCCTCGATGGGCTCGGTCAAGGGGGCCTCGTCGTTCGCCGACAGGGCCTCCTGGACCTCCATCCAGGCCTCGTCCACCGAAGCCTCCGCCGGCGCCGCCGCCAGTGCAGCACACACGAGCACGGAGACGGCGACGACAAACCTCATCGCTGGTGTTGGACGTACAGTGCCCGGAGCTGGAAGATCACGTTGGACAGGATCTGCGCCTCCTCGGCGGAAAGATTGCCCTTGGTCTTGCTCTCGAGCATGGCCAGGTACTCGATGACCCTCTGGGCCTCGGCCGGTTGGGCGGGCAGGCCCTGGCCGCCGGTGACGAGGATCTCCGCCTGTTGCGCGAGCCCGGCCACGAGATCGAGGAAGAGAGGCGACGTGGCTGCACCGGCCGTGGACTGTCTGGCGCCCGCAGCGGTTTGGGGGCGCGGTCCCGCCTCCGGCTTGGGGGCGGCCGTCCGCTCGGCCCGGGGAGCCGCGGGCTCGACGGGCGGCTTCGGTGGCGGCGCCGGGCGGTCCGGTCGCAGCTCACCACTCTCGTCGAACGGGCGCCGATCCACGACCTTGATCTTCTTGGGTCCCTGACCACCGTCGTTCAAGAGTCCTCCTCCACTGTCTCGATTCAAGAATACTATCCAGCTTCGCGGACCGGTTCAAGCTCGGACTCGGCTCTCGGCTCGAGCTCATCGGCCCCGGAAGTCGGGCCGCCGTTTCTCGAGGAAGGCCGCCGTCCCCTCCCGCATCTGCTCGCTGGCGGCACCGACACCGAACAGGGTGGCCTCCAGGAGCAGGGCGTCCTCGAGGGCCATGTCGAGCCCGGCCCCGACCGCCTCGAGGCACTGGCTCACTGCCAGGGGACCGTTGGCCAGGATCTGACCGAGGAGCTTCGTGACCGCGTCCTCCAGCTCGGCGGGCTCGCAGACGAGGTTCGCGAGCCCGATCCGCTCGGCCTCCTCGGCGGTCACGTTGCGCCCGGTGAGGAGCAGCTCCAGGGCCCGGCCGCGGCCCACCAGCCGCGGTAGCCGCTGGGTTCCGCCGTAGCCCGGGATCAGACCGAGCTTGACCTCCGGCTGGCCGAAGACGGCGTTGCGGGCGGCCACCCGGAGGTGGCAGGCCATGGCGAGCTCGCAGCCGCCGCCGAGGGCGTAGCCGTTCACCGCAGCCACCACGGGCACCGGCAATCGCTCGATCCGGTTGAACACCGCCTGCCCCCGGAGCGCGAACTCCTTGGCCTCCACCGGGCCGAGGGCCGCGAGCTCGGCGATGTCGGCCCCGGCGACGAAGGCCTTGTCTCCCGAGCCGGTGATCACAACTCCGTGGACCCCGGGGTCGGCCTCGATGTCGGCCACCGCCCGGTCCAGCTCGACCATGGTCGCGGTGTTGAGGGCATTGAGCTTGCTCGGGCGGTTGACGGCGATGCGGCGGACGTGGCCGGTGTCGGTCACCGACAGGTTCTCGTAGCTCATCTCGTGGCCTCCTTCCGATCGGTCCGCGGCGCTTTGAAAGCGGCGCCTCGCGGCGGGCCGAGTGTAGCGCGGAACGCGAAGCGCGGCGGCCGAGGCCGCCGCGCGAATCACACCGGGGATGGTCCCCGCGTCAGTCGAAGTCGGACGGGCTCACCGCCCTGTCCACACCGGCGTCGAGAACGTGGTTGGCCGAGAAGCCGTGGCCGAGGCGCTTGGCGTTGTAGTCGCGCAGCTTGGTCACCTCGCGCCACAGCAGCGCCTCGAGGAAGACCCCCGACACCGGGGCGTCGGCCTTGGCCGGGAGGTACTCGATGCCGAACCGGCCGAGGATCTGGGCGAGCTCACCGTGGAAGAGCGGCGTGTCCCACTGCCAGGTCACGGGCACCACCCCCCAGCTCTGGAGCCGCTCGTGGGCGGTCTGCGGGTCGGGGGTCGCCTCGGCATAGCCGGCCGCGATCTTGAGAATGAGCTGGGCGGCCTCGCCGTGGGTGATGGCGTCCTTGTAGCGCGCGCTCTCGGGCTCGACCTGCGCGCCCGCTAACGACGCCAGCAGGATGATGACTGCGCAGACCGTGAACAGCCGTCGCATGGGTACCTCCACGTTTCGCCTTCCATGGTACGTTCCGGACCCCGTCGTGTCAACGAAAGGCTGCAGGAACCGCTACCACTCAGAAGAATCGCCGGCGAACGATGATCACGTCCCCGGCCTCGATCAGCGGGTCCCCCACCTTGCCCTTGCGGATCTGGGACAGGTCGTAGGTCTGGATCTGCTTGTCACCGTCGCCACCGCGGTGGACCTCCACGGTCTGGGACGCGAACTTGCCCTGGCCTCCAGCCTGGGAAAGAGCCTGCATGAGGGTCATCCCGGACATGAGATCGTACTGCCCCGGGCTCGCGACCTCGCCCGTGATGAAGTAGCGCTGCCTGGTCGACACCGAGACCACGTCGCCGGGGCGCAGGACCACGTCCCGGCCCTCCTCGCCGGACACCAGCCGGGATGTTCCGAAGACCCGCACCACAGGTTGCTCGCCGCCGTCGGTCTCCTCGAGGCGACGCAGCTCCACCACCGGACCCGCCGAGCCGGTCAGCCCGCCGGCCTCGGCGAGGATGGTCTGCAGCGAGGTCCGTCCGTCCAGGTAGTAGGTGCCCGGCCGAGCGACCTCGCCGAGCACGGTGACCGGCTGCGAGCGATACTGCTCGACCTCGACCTGGAGCTGGACGTCGTGGTAGTAGTCGCGCTCCAGCAGCTCCTCGATATGGCGGGCGATCTCCGAGGTGGTCCTGCCGGCCACCGACAGCCGGCCCAAGATCGGGAAGGAGATCTCCCCCGACTCCTCCACCGCGAACTGTCCCGAGATTTCGTCGTGGCTGAAGGCCTCGACCTCCAGCACGTCACCCGGCCCCACCCGGTACCCGGCGTCGGTAGGTGGCAGGTCTTCGGCAGCGCCGACCGAGAATCCGAAGAGGGCGAGGGCAACGCAGGCGAGACGGATCACGCGCATGGGCCGAAGGTAGCACAAACCCGGCGGGACGGCGGCTCGCCGGCGATGTCAGTACCCGACCACGAGGCCGAGGCTGAACACGTTGTACTCGTAGGAGTACTGGTAGATGGTGGAGTCACGGTCCTCGTGCAGGAAACCGCCCCACAGCGACACGTAGGGACCGAAGCGGTAGCCGACGCCGAACGCCCAGGTCGTGATCGGGTCCTCGCGGTCCTTGCCCGTCGCGATGTCGGGCAGCTCGTAGTCGTTGACCTGGTAGCGACCCCGGGCCTGTGCGTAGAAGCGGTGCTTGTCGTACTGGTAGAGGAGGCTGCCACCGGTGGCCACGTAGCTGGCGTTGAGGCCGAAGTTGGACGGGTAGTCGGAGCGGAGCAGGTCGAGACGCAGGGCCGAGCCGTGGCCGAGCTCCCAGTGCACGTAACCGCGGGCGATGAGGCCCTCGAAGTCGGGGATGTCGGGGTCGCCGGGCTGGAGGTCGTAGGTCGTCCTCCGGTAGCCCACCAGGATGTTGGCGGCAAGCACGGGGTTGAGCTGACCGTCGAAGGCGACGGTGAGCTCGTCGGACTCCGAGTTCCGGAAGCTGAAGGTCTGGGTGTCGTCGGGCTCGAACTCGGTGTGGCGGTAGGCCACGTTCATGACCAGGACCTCGCTGATCTGGTGCAGCCAGCCGAAGCCCGCCGTCAGCCGGGTGTAGTCGTAGAACAGGTCCGGGTCCTCGTGGTACAAATCGGTGTAGTCGGCGAAGACGTTGAGGCCGTCGGTGTTGGTGATCCAGTAGTCGAGGTTGACCTCGGCGAAGTGCTTCTTGAACAGTCGGTCGCCCCAGAAGAGCTCGCCGCCCGGGTCGACCTCGCGGGTCTCCAGGTTGCCCTGCATGTACTTGTAGGTCGTGCTCAGGACGAGGCCGTTGGCGAACTCGAAGCCGCCCAGGACGTCGACGAAGTGGCCCCACTTGTCGTCGAGCTCGTACTCCTTGTACACCCGGTACTGGGGTGTGTAGGAGAACAGCAGGTACGACTCGTAGATCGGCAGCTCGAACTGGAGCCGGGCCCTGGCCACGAGCACCTGGTCGGAAACCTCGTTGTCGGGGGTGAAGAAGATGTTGTCCCGGTGCTGCCATGTGAGCTGCACGGCGGGGCTGAAGAGCAGCGGCCCGACGGCGATCGCCTCGCTCGGGTTGGGGCTGGTGCTTCTCGACTCGACGACGAGCGGCTGCTCCATGTCCCCCGCGCCCTCCTGGGCCGCCACCGCCGAGGCGAAGGTCATCCCGATCAAGCAGATCGCCACCACTGTTCTCTGATACGCCATCGACCTCTCCCGAATGGAATCGCGATCGCGCGATCGCCACCTCGCTTCGCCATCCACGGTCGCGTGACCTAGCCCATGGCTGCAGGATACCACCGTTTCAATGGGGTCGCAAATCGGTGCACATTCCCGCGAGTGAACCGAGCGGAATGAACGTCATGTTTTCGCCGGCTTAACGGCCGAGAAGACCGACCTTCAGATCGTCAGACGGCGGGTGGTCTCCCAACCACACCGCGAGCAAAGCAGAACCGAAGTCGTCACCTTCGATGACCCCCATGGGGTCGCCGTTGACTGCGACCGAGGCTCCGGCGCCGGGAACGATGTCGATTTCGACCACATCGCCGTCCTTCATGTCGCCGAAAAACCCGACGAATTTCGTCACACTATCCTCGATCTTCGGCCAGACCTGGGGCGGGTTCGCCTCGAATCCTACGAGCCACTCCTCGTCCATCTTCTTCTTGGTGGCGCGGTCGGTCAAGAAATGCACCACCATCCGCTTTGGACCGATCGAGCCGACGATCTCGGCCGGATCTTAGGACGGCGACACCACCTAGAGCCCCGCCACGTAGCCCTCGACCCAGAGCTTCTTGCCAAGTCGCGGCAGATCGTGGAGAATGAATGAGTGTTCATTCACCAGGTCCTCGGAGTCGCGCCCCGGTGCGCGGCGGAGGCTGAACCAACGCGACTGAGATCGGGAGGTTGATCCATGGGCAGAGAGATCCGACGGGCCGCGGTGCTCGGCGCCGGCGTCATGGGCTCCGGCATCGCAGCCCACCTCGCCAATGCCGGGATTCCGGTGCTGATGCTCGACATCGTGCCGCCACAGCTCACCGACGACGACAGGAAGAAGGGCCTCACCGAATCCGACCCGAGGTTCCGTAACAGGTTCGCCCTGGCCGGGCTGGACGGTGTCAAGAAGAGCAAGCCGGCAGCTCTGTACTCCCCTCGTTTCCTGCCTCTGATCGAGATCGGGAACTTCGAGGACGACTGGGACAAGCTTGCCGAGTGCGACTGGATCGTCGAGGTCGTCGTGGAGCGTCTCGACATCAAGCAGAAGGTCTTCACCCGGCTCGAGGAGGTGCGCAAGCCCGGCGCCATCGTGTCGTCCAACACCTCCGGTCTGTCGATCAAGGGAATGACCGAGGGCCGTTCGGAGGACTTCCGGCAGCACTTCCTGGTCACCCACTTCTTCAACCCGGTTCGCTATATGAGGCTGCTCGAGCTGGTGGCCGGCGAGGACACCAAGCCCGAGCTCATGGACTTCTTCGCCGACTTCGGCCGCTTCCGGCTCGGCAAGGGCATCGTCTTCGGCAAGGACACGCCCAACTTCGTGGGCAACCGGATCGGGGTCTACGGGATCGTGTCCACCCTGCACCACATGATGGAGATGGACTACCAGGTGGACGAGGTCGACGCCATCACCGGCCCCGCCATGGGCCACCCCGGCAGCGCCACCTTCGGCACCGCCGACCTGGTGGGCATCGACGTCATGGCCCACGTCATCAACACCATCGCCGAGGGCTGCCCGGACGACGAGGAGCGGGAGAAGTTCGCGGTCCCCGACTTCGTCCAGAAGATGATCGCCGACGGCGCCCTGGGCCGGAAAACCAAGGCTAAGGGCGGCTTCACCGCGGTCGAGAAGAATCCCGACGGCTCCAAGACCAAGCTCGTGCTCGACTGGAAGACCGGCGAGCGGCGCGAGAAGCAGTCCTACGACTACCGGTCGCTGAAACGGGCCAAGAAGGTCCACGACGTCGGCAAGCGCATCAAGGAGCTGGCCGAGGCCGACGACCGCGCCGGCGCCTTCGCCTGGGCGCTGCTGCGCGACACCATGGCCTACACGTCGCGCCGCCTCGGCGAGATCTCGGACACCATCGTCGACATCGACAACGCGCTCAAGTGGGGCTTCAACTGGGCCCTCGGCCCCTTCGAGACCTGGGACGCCCTCGGCGTTCGAACCACCGTCGAGCGGATGAAGGCCGACGGCGTCGAGCCGGCCGACTGGGTCGAGAAGATGCTTGCCGCCGGCCACGAGAGCTTCTACCTGGTGTCGCCGGCCGGGCGCAAGGTCTGGGACCCGAAGACCGAGTCCTACGTGCCCGAGCCCAAGCCCGACACCTTCATGGTCCTGTCCGAGATCAAGCAGGACGACAAGAAGGTCGTCTTCGGCAACCGCGGCGCGTCCCTCGTCGACCTCGGCGACGGCATCGCCTGCGTCGAGTTCCACTCCGCCCTCCAGCCCAAGCTCAACCCCATCGACGAGGACATCACCGAGGTCATGATCAAGGGCGTCGAGATCGCCGAGCGCGACTTCCGGGGTCTGGTCATCCACCACCAGGGCGAGAACTTCTCGGCCGGCGCCAACCTGCTAGCGATCCTCGAGGCGGTTCAGGCCGACCAGTGGAAGCTCCTCGACGAGATGATCAAGGTCTTCCAGGGGATGACCATCGGGCTGCGCCGCTCGTCGATCCCGGTCATCTCCGCCCCCTTCGGTTTCACCTTCGGCGGCGGCTGCGAGATCACCATGGGCGCCGACCGGGTGTGCGCCGCGGCCGAGTCCTACATCGGTCTGGTGGAGGTCGGCGTCGGCGTCATCCCTGCAGGCGGCGGCTGCCTGTACATGCTCGAGCGGGTGCTCGAGGGGGTCGACGAACCGATCCTGTCCCAGATCCCCTTCATCCGGACCGCCTTCGAGAACATCGGCATGGCCAAGGTCGCCACCTCCGGCGAGGAGGCTCGCGACCGCAAGTTCCTACGGCCCTTCGACAAGGTCGAGATCAACCGCGACCAGCAGCTGTGGACCGCCAAGCGGATGGCGATCGCCATGGCCGAGGAGGGCTACCGGCCGCCCCTGCCCAAGTCCTTCCGGCTGCCCGGCGAGGAGGGTCTCGCCACCCTCAAGATGATGCTGCACAACATGAAGCTGACCCACTGGATCTCGTCCCACGACGAAACGATCGCCACCCACCTGGGCCGGATCCTCACCGGCGGCGACACGACCATCAACGACGAGGTCAGCGAACAAACCATCCTCGACCTGGAGCGCGAGGCGTTCCTGTCGCTGTGCGGCGAGCCCAAGACCCAGGACCGGATCAAGTACATGCTCGTCAACAACAAGCCGCTCCGAAACTGAAGAGGGAGTCCGACATGCGCGAAGCCGTCATCGTCTCCGTTGCCAGGACCGCCATCGGGCGGGCCAAGAAGGGCAGCCTCAAGGATACCCGGCCGGAGTACTTCACCTCCGAGATGCTCAAGGCCCTGGTGGACCGGACCCCCGGTGTCGAGAAGGCCATGGTCGACGACATCGTCCTCGGCTGCGCCATGCCCGAGGGCGAGCAGGGCATGAACGTCGCCCGGCTGGTCGGCCTGGCCGCCGGCTTCCCGGTGGAGGTCCCGGCGATCACCGTGAACCGCTTCTGCTGCTCCGGATCGCAGACCATCGCCCTCGCTGCCGACTCGATCCGCGCCGGCAACGCCGACATCGTGATCGCCGGCGGCCTCGAGTCCATGTCCATGGTCGCCATGGGCGGCAACAAGCCCATCGCCTACCCCGGGCTTATGGAGACCCTCCCCAACGCCTACGCCGCCATGGGCACCACCGCCGAGGTGGTGGCGCGCCGCTTCGGCATCACCCGGGAGATGCAGGACGAGTTCGCCTACAACTCCCACATGAAGGCCTCGGCCGCCATCGAGGCGGGCAAGTTCAGCGAGGAGATCGTTCCCCTCGACGTCCGGGTCCGCATCGACGGCACCTGGAAGGAGCTGGTCTTCGACACCGACGAGGGCCCGCGCCCCGACACCACGGTCGAGGGCCTGGCCAAGCTCAAGCCGGTGTTCGACCCGCGCGGTACGGTCACCGCCGGCAATGCCTCCCAGATCAACGACGGCGCGGCTGCCGTCGTGATCATGAGCGACGAGAAGGCCAAGCAGCTCGGCCTCGAACCCATTGCCTTTGTCCGCCACTGGGCGGTGGCCGGCGTCGAGCCCGACGTCATGGGCATCGGTCCGGTCAAGGCGGTTCCCAAGCTCCTCGCCAGGGCCGGGGTGAGCCTCGACGACGTCGACGTCATCGAGATCAACGAGGCCTTCGCCAGCCAGTCGGTCTACTGCGTCAAGGAGCTCGGCCTCGACCCCGACAAGACCAACGTCAACGGCGGCGCCATCGCCACCGGACACCCCCTGGGCGCCACCGGGGCGGTGCTGACGGTCAAGATCCTCGGCGAGCTGAAGCGTCGCGACGCCAAGCTCGGTCTGGTCACGATGTGCATCGGCGGAGGGATGGGCTTCGCCTACCTGTTGGAAATGGCGTAGCCTGCAGTCGCTTCCAGCTCCGAAAAATCGAGCGCCTCGGCCGAGCCGAGGCGCTCGATTTTTCGGAGAATGGCTCACGTCAGACGGTCGTCGCGCCGACCTCGGACAGGGCACGCTCGAAGTAGTGCTCGAAGCGGTCGGTGAAGGCGGCGTGGAGGGGTGAGATCCGTCGGTTGACCAGGTTCGCCCTGAACCCGTCGGCCGTTTCGTCAACCGCGTACTCGAAGGTGGTCGTCCCCATCCACTTGAACTCGACGACCAAGCGGTCGCCGTCTAGGGACACCGAGAGGTGGCGGTCGTAGCCGCGTTCGGCAAGCCCCGCGCGGACCTTGCGAACGAACTCGGGCGGGTTTGTCGACGACATCTCGAAGGACCGCATCTGGACATCCCTGAAACGAAGCGGGCGCGGCCGAAGCCGCGCCCGCCATCGTATTTCGGTCGTGTCGGGCGTGAACCCTACTCGGCTTCCTTGAACTCGTGGATCGCGGCCTTGTTGTCCTTGTTCTCCTCGTAGCTGACGGCCTTGGAGTGACCGTCGTCCTTGTGGCAGCTGTCGCAGGTCGCCTGGGACGGGATGATGAGGCCGTTGGAGATGGCCGCCTCGCGGTCCTTCATGATGCTCATCTTCTTGTAGTCGGCGCCGGGCCCGTGGCAGGCCTCGCACTGGACGCCGGCGAGCGCCTCGTCGGAGTTGGTCGCGTGGCAGCTCAGGCAGCTGGCCTCGAAGGCCGGATCGGTGGAGTTCTTGGCCGCCTCGGTGGCCTTGGCGTGGGTGGTCTCCATCCACGAGTTGTACTGGACCTTGTGGCACATCTTGCACTTGTCGGCGCCCACGTAGGCGTGGTCCTGGGCGTGCACGCCCCACGCGGCGACCGCGATCACCGCCAGCGCACAGATGATAATCGCCTTCTTCATCGACATCCTCCTTTGTCGTTCGGCCGGCCCCAACCCGGGGACGACCGTTCCCGAATGTAGCACCGTCTCAACCCCTGAGCAAGAACGACTGTGCCGTGACGAATCGCCGCCGATCGGCACTTCATCGTCAACGATATAACCATGGGTCGATTCACTGAGTCAAGCTGCAAGTTACCATCAGACAAACACTTGAGCAATTTCTCAGGTTCCATCCGGGGCGCCTCACCACCTCTCGAGATCGAGGCCGTCGAACACCACCAGGCTGGCGGTGCCGCTGCGGCGATTCATGACCAGCCGGCCGCTCGACGGATCCACGGTCAGGGGCAGGTGCTCCATCTGGATCGGCGGCCGTCCGCCCAGGTCGAGGAGGCTCCGCCGGGTCCAGATCCAGCGCCCGGGCTCGGCCCGCCACAGCTCCAGGGCGTCGTCCGAGCGCCGCAGCTGGAGCAGGTCACCGGAGCTCGGGTCCCAGACCACCCGGGTCGGCCACTCACTCACCTTCTCGGGCTCGCCGCCCGTTGCAGGAACCACCCAGGTCCCCTGGGCCGGGTCGGAGGCCTCGGTCCAGACGGCGTAGGCGATGCGCTCGCCGTCCGGGCTCCACTGCGGGTAGTCGCCGCCCGGGGGGCTCAGGGCCCGCGCCCTGCCGCCCGCCGCCGACACCACCCAGACCTGGAGCGGCGAGCCGGCAGCGAAGGCGATCCGGCTGCCGTCGGGAGACCAGGAGACGAGCTCGGAGGCCTCGACGTCCGTTGCCAGGGTGACCGGCTCGCCGCCCCACCGCGACCGCACCCGGAGGTCGGTGCGACCTTCCGTCTGGGCCAGGTAGGCGACCCGGGTGGCATCGGGGGACAGCACCGGGCACGACGCCGACTCGCCGGGGGCGCTGAGGGTCGTGGTCGTGCCGTCCGACGCCTGGATCACCACCTGGTCGAGCCCGCCGCGAGGCAGCCGGTAGGCCACCGAGCCGTCGATCCCGGTCGTGCCCCAGCCGGCACCCGGCATCCCGCACAGCACGCACTCCCAGCGGCCGTTGTCGGGGTCCACTGAAACGATGTCGTAGCTGGATCGGTTCTGCACCGCCGCCAGCCGCCCCTGCGCCGAAAACGCGGGGAATCGAAACGCTTCCGCGTCCGCCGGCAGCAAGGGGCGCACGCCATCGGCGCCCACCAGTGCGAGCTGGCCGCCGATGGAGGTGACGAGGGTGCGACCGCCCGGCGCCCACTCGGCGCTCGACACCCGCCGTCCGGGCGCCAGCCACTGCTCGATCCTCCCTCCCGAAGCGTCGCTCACGAAGAGGCCGGCATTGAGGTCCGACGCCCCGCCCAACAGCACCAAACCGCCTCCCGGTCGCGACCGCACATCCCACCACGAGACGTCGTCCCGGGCGTCCAGCAGCAGGGTCTCCTCCCCGGTCTCCAGATCGGCGGTCCAGATCGAGGAACGGCCGTCGACCATGCGCGAAAAGGCCAGGGTCGTGCCGTCGAGCCAGGCGCCGTGCAAAGCGTTGTCGATCTCGGCCACCGCCGGGCCGCCGACCACGGGGTACACCCGCAACCGCTGGCTGCTGCCGCTGAGCACCGACACCGCCAGCGCCGCGGAGTCCGGCGAGAAGGTCGGGTGGCTCGGCGCCTCCTGACCCCCACCCGCGACCAGGACCCGCGGCTCGTCCCCGTCCACGGGAACGAGCAGGACCTCCCCGCGGTCGCCCTCGGCGCGCGACACCGCGAGCAGGGCGCCATCCGGGCTCCAGGACGGGCTCATGAAGCTGCCCCGTCCCTGGAAGAGCTCGGTCATCGTCCAGCGGCCCGGATCGGGCCTCAGGGGCTCCCGCCCCGCACGCCCGCCCCACAGGCCGACCGCAGCGCCCACCACCAACGCCGCCGCGGCTGTCGCGAGGGTCAGCCGGCGACGACGGGCACGGCGGAGTCGGCTCGCCTTGACGTTGCCGCCGAGATCGACGGTGGTCTTCAGCCCCGATGTCGAGGTGGCCTCCATCGCCGCTACCAGTGCGAGGTCGTTGGCAAGCTCCGCGGCGCTCGAGTAGCGCTGCCCGGGCTCCCTCGCCATGCAGCGCTCGACCACCTCGTAGAGCTCCTGGGGCAGCCCCGGCGCCAGGTCCTCCAGGGGCGCCGTCTCGCCCTTGACCACCGCCCGGAGCACGTGCATGGGGGTGTCGCCGGTGAACGCCCGGCTGCCGGCCAAGGCCTCGTAGAGCACGGCACCGAACGAGAAGAGATCGCTCGCCGGGGTCACCTCCTCGCCCAGGGCCTGCTCCGGCGCCATGTACGGGCAGGAGCCCAGGACCATCCCCGGCGTGGTCAGGGTTTCCTCGGGCACCTCCCCGTCCCGCTGGGTCAGCCGGGCGAGGCCGAAGTCGAGAACCACGACGTGGTCCTCGTCGTCGACCATGATGTTGGAGGGCTTGAGGTCTCGGTGGACGATCCCCGCCTGGTGGGCGGCTGCGAGCGCCCGGGCCACCTGCTCCATCCAACGGAGGATGCGGAGCCTCGGCATCGTCCGGTCGGCCATGCACTCGATGAGCGGCCGCCCCCGCACCAGCTCCATGACCAGAAACGGCAGCTCCTCGCCGGTCCCCGGGTCGGCGGTCCCGATGTCGTAGATCCCGACCACGTTGGGGTGCTGGAGGCGGCCCATGGCACGGGCCTCGCGCTCGAAGCGGCGCTGGGCTGAGGGGTCGCTGACCAGCATCCTGGGCAGCACCTTGAGGGCGACGTCGCGCTCGAGGACCTCGTCGCGTGCCCGCCACACCGAGCCCATGCCGCCCTCGCCGATGCGCACCTCGAGGCGGTAGCGCCCGAGGGCGATCCCCGGATCCAGGTCGCGGGCCACCATCACCCCATGGTACCCCGCCGTCGCACTCAGGACGGCTCGGAAAGGTCGGGCGGCGGGAACAGCCAGCGCTCGCCGCGCCCGGTCGCGCCTTCGGGCTCGTGGCAGCGCCGGCAGCGGGCCTCGTAGATGCCGCTCGCGCCGACCAGCACCCGTTCCTCGTCCTCGGTCAGCCGCTGGGTATAGCTGGCCGGCGCTCCGCACAGGGCGCAGATCGCCTGGATCTTGTGCACCTGCTCGGCGATGGCGAGGAGCTCGGGCATCGGGCCGAAGGGCACCCCGCGGTAGTCCATGTCCAGGCCCGCCACCACCACGCGCTTGCCGAGGTCGGCCAGGTAGGAGCAGACCGACGGCAGCTCGTCGTCGAAGAACTGGCCCTCGTCGATGCCCACCACCTCGGTTCGGGGGTCCAGGCGGCGCTGGATGTCGGCCGCCCGCTCCACCGCCTCGCACGGGATCCGCCACTGGGAGTGGGAGACGACGTCGGCTTCCGAGTATCGGTTGTCGAGGGCCGGCTTGAAGACCCGGACCCGCTGCCGGGCGATGGCGGCCCGACGGAGCAGTCGGATCAGCTCCTCGGACTTGCCCGAGAACATCGGGCCCGTCACGACCTCGATCCGGCCGCCTCCTGGGCGCAGGGGGTTCACCGCTCGTCTCGCATCGCCGGAGAGGGTAGCACTGTCGGCGCCATGGGCAACCGCAGCGGCAGGGGGTGGCAATCCGTCGGACGGATTGCGGCGGCGCGTCGGACGCGCCGAACGGTCGGGGGCCGGGCTGCCGACCCTGGTTGCTGCCGCTGCTCGCTGTCCCCAATCGCTGTCCCTGATCGCTGTCCCCGATCGCTGTCCCCGATCGCTGTCCCTGATCGCTGACAGCTGATCGCTGGTTGCTGCCCCTGATTTCTGGTCGCTGCCCCTGATTGCTGATCGCTGCTCGCCGTCCTCGGCCGCTGACGCTGCATCGGGTACGGGCACGGGCACGGGCACGGGTACGGGGTACGGGTACGGAAACGGGGCACGGGAAAGGGCCGGACGCGGGCCGGTGACCCGCTCATGCGGTAGCATGAAGCGCCCGGCCTCGGGCCGGCAGCGCAACCGACGTCACTGGAGACTCCCATGCCCCACCGCACCATGGACGACTTCCGGGCCGAGCGCGAGGCCCTCAACGAGCTGACCCTGGAGCGCGCCAGCCTCGAGATCAAGCGTTTCTTCAGCCTCGACAGCCAGACCTATCGCGACGGCGCCCTGCCGGCCCGGACCAAGGAGCTCCTCGGGCTCGTCGCCTCCATGGTTCTTCGCTGCGACGACTGCGTGTTCTACCACCTCGACCGCTGCCACGCCGAGGGCGTCACCACCGAGGAGATCCAGGACGCCTTCGCCATCGCCCTGGTCGTCGGGGGTTCCATCGTCGTCCCCCACCTGCGCCGGGCCGTCCGGGCCTGGGAGGAGCTGGCCTAGGGAAGTTCAGAGTTCAGAGTTCAGAGTTGAAACCCCGCAATCGAGAGTGTGGCGTCGTCAACTCTGAACTCTGAACTCTGAACTACGTGTTCACCTGGTGCACGGCCTTGCCGAGGGCGGCCTCGACGGCCTCCTGGAGGGCCTCGGACATGGTCGGGTGGGGGTGGATGGTGAGCCCCACGTCCTCCAGGAAGGCGCCCATCTCGAGGGCCAGCGTGGCCTCGCCCATGAGCTCGGAAACGCCGCGGCCGACCGCGGTCACCCCGAGCAGCTGCCGGCTGTCGGCGTCGGCCACGACCTTGATGAAGCCGTCGGTGGCGTCGAGGGTCATGGCGCGGCCCGAGGCCTTGAAGCTGAAGGTGCCCGTGCTCACGGTGTGGCCGGCGTCGCGCGCCTCCTGCTCGGTCAGGCCCGTCCAGGCCACCTCCGGGTCGGTGTAGATCACCGCGGGGATCGCCACGTTGTCGAAGGCCGCGGGCTCGCCGGCGATGACCTCGGCCGCCACCTTGGCCTCCTGGTAGGCCTTGTGGGCGAGCAGGGCGCCTCCGACCACGTCGCCGATGGCGTAGATCCCGGCCACGTTGGTGCGCTGCCGGTCGTCGACCCGGATGAACCCGCGCTCGTCGGTGGCGACTCCGATCGCCTCGAGGCCGAGGTCGCGGGACCGCGGCACCCGGCCCACCGACATCATCACCAGATTGGCTGGGACCCGGACCTCGGAGCCGTCGGGGCCCGTGGTGACCAGTGCCGGCTCGTCGCCGTCGTCGAAGGACTCGGCCCGGTGCTCCATGAGCAGCTTGACGCCGAGCTTCTTGAGCTGGCGCTGGAGGGCCTTGGCGACGTCCCGGTCGAGTCCGGGCAGGACCTCGGGCAGGAACTCGACCACCGTGACCTGGGCCCCGAGCTTGGCGTAGACCGTCCCGAGCTCGAGGCCGATGTAGCCGGCGCCGACCACCGCCAGGCGCTCGGGGACCTCCTGCAGGGACAACGCCTCGGTGGAGCCGATCACCTTGTGCCCGTCGAACTTCAGGCCGGGGAGCTCCATGGCATCCGAGCCGGTGGCGATGACCGCCTGCTGGAACTCGATCTCGCCCTGGCCGTCCTCGGTGGTGACCTGGAGCGAGCGGTCGCTGACGAAGCGGGCGGTCCCGTAGACGACCTCGACGCCGTTCTTCGAGCACAGGAAGTCGACGCCTCCGGTCAGCCGGTCGACGATGCCGTCCTTCCAGGCCACGAGCTTCGGCATGTCGACGCTCAGCCCGTCGACCGTGATGCCCATGGTCTTCGCGTGGCGCGCCTCCCACACCAGGTCGGCGGCGTGGATGAGCGCCTTGGACGGGATGCAGCCGACGTTGAGGCAGACCCCGCCGAGGCGCGGTCCCTTGTCGACGAGGATCACGTCCTTGCCGAGCTGGGCGAGCCGCAGGGCCGCGACGTAGCCGCCCGGCCCGGCGCCGATCACCACCACCTGACACCCGCGGGACACCGAACCGACGACCATCACAACCTCGCCATCAGCAGGCCGGGGCTCGACACCAGGCGCACCAGGTCGCACATGAAACGAGCGGCCTCGGCGCCGTCGATCCACCGGTGGTCGAAGGAGACGCTCAGGTACATCATCTTGCGCACCACCACCTCGCCGTCCACCACCACCGGCCGGTCCTGGATCTTGTGGAGGCCGACGATCGCCAGCTCGGGCTGGTTGATGATCGGGGTCGCGAAGATCCCGCCGAGCGGGCCGATGTTGGTGATGGTGCAGGTCCCGCCCCGCATCTCGTCGAGCCGGAGCTCGCGGCGTCGCGCCCGGGCGGCGAGGTCGTCGACCTCGGCCGCCAGCTCGACCATGTTCTTGCGGTCGGCGTGGCGGATCACGGGCACCACCAGGCCCTCCGGGGTGTCGACGGCGATGCCGATGTTGTAGTACCTCTTGAGCAGGATCTCCTGCTTGTCCTCGTCGACGCTGGCGTTGAACATCGGATACATCTTGAGCGCAGTCACCAGCGCCTTGACGAAGAACGGCAGCAGGGTGAAGCGGCCGCCGTCGGCCTCCACCGCCGCCTTGGCCTCCCGGTAGCGGGCGTAGAGCTCGGTGACGTCGGCCTCGTCCACGTGGGTGACGTGGGCCGAGGTCTGCTTCGAGGCCCGCATGGCGTTGGCGATCACCTTGCGCAGGTGGCTCACCGGCAGGCGTTCGACCTCGCCCTCGGACGTGGCTTCCACCGTTCCCCGGGGTTCGCGGCGTGGCGGGGTCTGGGCAACCTTCAGAGCCGGCTCCGGGGCCGGCGCGGCCGACGCCCGGTCGACGTCCTCGTCGGTGATCCGCCCGCCGGGGCCGGTGCCCTCGACGGCTCCCAGGTCGACGCCGTGCCTGCGGGCGCGCATCCGGGTGCGGGGCGTCGCCAATGGCCGTCGGGCGGAGGCCGGCGACCGCCCCGAGGGAACCTGGGCGGGCCCTTCCTCCGGCGCGGCGGCAGGCCCGGACGATACCCGCGGCTCGCGGGAAACCGGCCCGGCGCCCGCGCTCTCGCCGGCCTCGCCGATGGTCACCAGGGCGTCTCCCACCTCGATGGTGGCGTCGGCGTCCACGTGCAGCTCGAGCACCGTTCCCGCCTTGGGCGACGGCAGCTCCACCACCGCCTTGTCGGTCTCGACCTTGAGCAGGGGCTGGTCCTCGGCGACGGTGTCGCCGGCCGCGACCAGCCACTCCACCACCCGCCCCTCGTGGATCCCCTCCCCCACATCCGGGAAGTTGAAGGTGTATGCCATGTCCGTCCTTCGCCCCTCCCCCGGTCCGCCGTGCGGATCCGGGCCGTCAGAACTCAAGCGTCGCGCGCACCGCCCGGGCGACCCGGTCCCGGGTCGGCAGGTAGAGCTTCTCGTTGCGGGCGAGCGGGAAGACCACGTCGAAGCCGGCCACCCGCTGCACCGGCGCCTCCAGGCTGAGCAGCGCGCGCTCGCCGATCAGCGCCGCGATCTCGCCGCCGAAGCCGTTGCTGCGCGGCGCCTCGTGGACCACCACCGCGCGGCCGGTCTTGGCGACGCTGGCCAGGATGGTCTCCCGGTCGAGGGGGTTGAGGGTGCGCAGATCCACCACCTCCACCGACACATTCTCGAGTGCGAGCATCTCCGCCGCATCGAGGCATACCCGGACCATCGCGCCCCACGAGACCAGGGTCACGTCCTCGCCCTCGTGGGCCACCGTCGCCTGCCCGATGGGCACCGCATAGGGGGTGGTGGGAACCGGCTCCCGGAACGCGCGGTAGATGCGCTTGGGCTCCATGAAGAGCACCGGGTCGGGGTCCCGGATCGCCGCGGTCAGCAGCCCCTTGGCGTCGTAGGGGTTGGACGGCACCACGACCTTGAAGCCGGGGCTGTTGAGGAACAAGGCCTCGTAGCTCTCCGAGTGGTGCTCGGGCGGGTGGATGCCGCCGCCGTAGGGCATGCGCACCACCATGGGCACGGTCAACCGGCCTCTGGTCCGGTTTCGCATCCGCGCCGCATGGGCCAGTAGCTGGTTGACCGCCGGGTAGACGAAGCCCATGAACTGGATCTCCGCCACCGGCCGCATCCCGGTCGCCGCCATCCCGACGGACATGCCGATGATCGCGCTCTCGGCGAGCGGGGTGTCGATGACCCGTTCCGGGCCGAAGCGCTCGATCAGCCCCTCGGTGGCCCGGAAGACGCCGCCGTCCACCCCCACATCCTCGCCCAGCACGACCACCGAGGGGTCGCGCTCCATCTCGTCGCGCATGGCGTCGCGCACCGCCTGGGCGATGGTCAGCTTCTCGGTCGGCGCGGCCCCCACGTCGGGCACGGCGGCGAGCTCGGCGGGGCTCACGGCGCCACCTCCTCGCGAAGCTCGGCCAGCTGCTCGGCCAGGTTGGGCGGCAGCTCGGCGTACATGTGGGTGAAGATGTCGGCGGGGTCCTGCGGCGGCATGGCCTCCATCGTCTCGACCTGCTCGTCCACCCAGGCCCGGGCCTCGTCCCACAGCGCCTGCTCGCGATCCTCGTCCCACAGCTCGCGGTCCTCGAGGTAGCGGCGCAGCCGCAGGATCGGGTCCCGCTCCTGCCAGGCCGCCACCTCCTCGTCGGGCCGGTAGCGGCTCGCGTCGTCGGCGGTGGTGTGGTCGCCGAGGCGGTAGGTGACGGCCTCGATGAGGGTCGGGCCGCCGCCGCTGCGGGCGCGCTCCAGGGCCTCGGCGGCGGCGGCGTAGACCGCGAAGACGTCGTTGCCGTCCACCTGGATACCCGGCACACCGTAGGCGTGGGCCTTCTGGGCGAGAGTCTCCGACGCGGTCTGCCGGTGCAGGGGGACCGAGATCGCCCACTGGTTGTTCTGGATCACGAACACCGCCGGCACCTGGAACACCCCGGCGCAGTTGAGGGCCTCGTGGAAGTCGCCCTCGGAGGTCGAGCCGTCGCCGCCGAAGGTCACCGCCACGCCCCGCTCGCCGCGCAGCTTGAGGGACAGGCCGACCCCGGCGCCGTGCTGCCACTGGCTGGCCACCGGCACCGCCACCGGGAAGCAGCGCACACCCTCGGGGAAGCACGAGCCTCGCTCGTCCCCGACCCAGTAGGCGTAGATCAGGTGGGCCGGCACGCCCCGTAGCAGCATGACCCCGTGCTCGCGGAATGCCGGAATCAGCCAGTCCTCCTCGGCCATCGCCCGCGCCACTGCCGCCTGCACCGCCTCCTGGCCCTTGATCGGGGGCCAGGTGCCCATCCGGCCCTGGCGCTGGAGCTTGAGGGCCTTGTCGTCCATCGCCCGCATCCGAACCATGTCGCGATAGATCGCCTGTACCGCCTCGTCGCCCAGGTCGGGCATCAGCTCCTGGTCAACAGCCCCGGACGGATCCAGGATCTCGAGGCGCTCGGTGACGGCGTGGTAGACCTGGGTTCGGGGCATGGGCAGACCTTCCTTCCGCGATCGTCTCGTGTCGAAAAACAGGCTGTCGGACTCGGCTATTTCGGGCCCGGGCCGCCGCCGGTCGCGCGACACGCCCCCCCCGGCCGGCCCGGTCAGGGATGCAACCGCGACGGTACCGCGGGCATTCCGCGCTCGGGCACCGGCGCCCAGCGACCGGGAACCAGGTAGGGCGCGAGCTGGTCGGAAACCGGGGCCGGCTCCCCGGCCGCCACGACGTCGAGGTCCAAAGCGGCGGCCAGCCGTCCGACCACGACGCCGGCAACCTCGTCCCAGCCGACACCCTCCAGCGCCGGCGCCAGCCCCGCTTGGACGGCGGCCTCGTCGACCCCGAAGACCCGTGCCGTGAGCCCCGCATCGAGGCCGAGCAGCACCACCGCGTGGACCAGGACCGCGCCCTTGCGGCGCACCTGGGAGCAGCCGACGACCTTGCGCCCGTCGATCGCGAGGGTGTCGGCGAGCTGGTCGAGGAAGCACACCGGCGAGCGCACCCGGCTCGCCCGCCCCGGCTGCTCGAGCCGCCGGGCGCGGCTGCCGAGCGAGCCCAGGGCGGGCTCGAGAACGCCGAGGAAGCGCTCGTACAGGCCGAGCACCGCGCCGCCCCACGGGTGCTCGGCGGGCAGGGCCAGGCCGACCGCGAGGTCGCCGCGGTGAACCACTCCGGTGCCGCCGCTGAGCCGGCGCAGCACCGGGATGCCCTGCTCGCGGCACCAGCCGAGGTCCGCGTCCGCCGGCGGCTGGGCGTAGCCCAGGACGACGGTCGGTCCGGGCCACGACGCCACCAGCACCGAGCAGCGGCCGGCAGCGGCGCGTTCCAGCAGCCCGGCCTCGAAGGCGAGGTCGCGGCTCGGCGGCCCGGTGGAGCGCCAGACCTCGAGGACCGGCATCAGCCGCTACTCCCGGCCTTGACCGCCACCAGCTTGACCTGCTCCAACGGTCGGAACGGGGCCTGCCGCGGGGCCCGGGCGAGGACCGCCCGCCGCCAGCTTCCGGGCAGCGTGTCGGCGACCGCTTCGACCAACGCGATCGCCCGGAGCCCGATCCGGCGCGGCGCCTCCCCGATCCGGCCGACGGCGCGGACCTCGGCGAAGCCCGCCCGGCGCAGCTCGCGGGCGAGGTCGCCGTGGCGCCACTCGCGGAGGTGGAGGCCCGATGCCCGGTCGCTGAAGCCCCGCGACGCGTCGTGGGGGCCGTAGATCCGGTTCGGGGTCACGATCACGTAGCGGCCGCCGGGCGCCAACAGGGCGAGCACGTCGGCGAGGTGGCCCCGCAGGTCGTCGGGGTGGAGGTGCTCGACGAAGTGGCAGCTCAGGGCGAGGTCGACGCCGGCCTCGGGCACCTCGTCGCGCACACGCTCGGCCCGGACGAAGACGAAGGCCCCCGGAGCCGGACCGGCCGGCAACTGCGGGGGCACGGCGTCCACCGCCCACACCCGGGGCAGGCGCTCGGCCAGCACGAGGCTGAGGTCGCACGATCCCGCACCGATCTCGAGAAAGCGCGTACCACTGCCGAGGAAGGGCTCGAGGAGACGCAGCAGCAGCCCGACCTGGGCCCGCTGGGCCTCGGCGTAGCCCGGGATCTCGACCCGCCGGAAGAGCTCCTCGTAGACCGCCGGGTAGAGGGATCGCCGGTGCTCCGGCGCCGCCCTTCGCAGGCGGTCGGCGAGCTCGCGCTCGGCCTCGAAGTTGCGGCGGCGACGCGCCAGATCGCGGTCGTCGGCGCCCCCGGCCACCCCTCAGCTCCGGATCAGCGAAGGGTGGATGACCCGGTCGAGGCGCCGATCCTCGAGGGGCCAGCCTTCGGGCAGCAGGGCGCGAAAGGCCTCCGATGCGAACCACTCGTCGTCCCCCGGGTAGGTCGGCACCACGAGCCGCGGGAAGCGACCGAGGATGTCGCGGTCCGGGACCCGGCGCCGGTGGGCGATGGCCCGGCGCCTCGCCTCGGTGGCCTCGAGGCCGGCGAAGAAGCCGTCGGCCGCCCGCAGCTGCATGAGCAGGTGGCCGTCGTCGACCCGCGGGGCGCCGACCCCGGGGCCGAGCAGCAGCCGCGCCGCCAGGTGCCGCGCCGAGCCGAGCACGCCGCGCTCGCTCAAGCGCCGGCGCCAGCGCTCGGCGCGGCTGGGCGGCGGCGGCGCT
>DATHSO010000042.1:0-5113 GCA_035464095.1 Candidatus Methylomirabilota bacterium
CCCTCCGGCTGGCGCCTCCCCGCCAGCTCACCCTCGACCTGGCGCTGGAGTGGATCGACGCCGACGAGCTGGTCGAGGTCACCCCGTCGGCGGTGCGGGTCCGCAAGCGGGTCCTCGCCGGCAACCAGCGCTCCAACAAGCCCAAGGGCACGCAACCCTGAACCCGGCCCCGCTCGCGGCTTGCCGCCGACCGCCGCGGTTGGGAAACGACCGACCTCGGAAGCTCCACGGAAAGCCGGTGGACGCCGGGCGGATCCGCAGGATCGTCGACTTCATCCGGCGGGGGTGACGCCGATGACCGGCTTCACCGCCATGCCCTCGATGGACGGCGGCGCCGGCGCCCGCAGCGCGGTGGCCATCGCCTGGGCCTGACGGCTGTAGTCGATGGACTCGGCGAGGATCCGCATCGCCTCCTGGTCGGCGTGGAAGCCGCGGGAGTTCTCGCTCGAGATGTAGTCGAGGCGCCACATCGCCTTGCGCTGCAGGAGGTAGACTTCCTGCAGGCGGTCCTCGGCGACCCCCGCGGCCTTGGCCTGGAGGATCGCGTCGAGCATGTCGGTCATCGCCAGGGCGGCGCGGTCCATGGCGGCGAGGGTCTTGTCCTGCAGCTTCGTGATGCGGGCCTCGAGCTCCGCCGCGTCCTGGCTGTGGCACTGCTGGCAGGCGGAGCTGACGCGACCGAGGGGGCTGGCGACCGTGTGGTTGGAGACCTTCATGGCGCCGCGCCGCTCATAGGGCATGTGGCAGTCGGCGCAGGCGACCCCGCTCGCTGCGTGGATGCCCTGGCTCCACAGCTCGAACTCCGGGTGCTGGACCTTGAACACGGGGGCGCCGGTCTCGCCGTGCAGGTAGTCGTAGAAGGGTGTCCCGTCGGGGAACACCTCGTCCTCCCAGAAGCGCTCCTCGTCGTCGGCCGTGAGGCCGTACGCCCAGGGAAAGGTCAGGGTCTGCCTGTTGGCGCAGTAGTACTCCACGTGACACTGAGCACAGGCGAAGGTGCGCATCTCCTGGCGCGAGGCGTCGAGGTTGGGATCGTAGGGTCGCCCGCGGTCGCCCTGTCGCCAGCGCTCGATGCTCGGCAGGTGGGGGACCGGCGCGTCGCCCTCGGCGAGATCGGCGATGCCGAGCATGAACCCGGGGCGGGTGACCCGCAGCTCGAGGGTCTCGGGGTCGTGGCAGTCGACGCAGCTCACCGGGTGGGCGGCGCCGCGGACGAGCCCGGCCCGGTCGACGGGCTCGCCGGCGATCTCACCGGTGAAGCCGCCGGGCGGCGGCAGCGGGAAGGGGCCCTCGTCGGCCTCGGGGGTGCCGTCGGGCACGGTGAGCAGCATCTGCATGACCTCGAAGTAGGGCTTCGTGCTGAGCTCCTCGAAGCCGCGGACCACCGCCGGCATGTTGAAGCCGGCCGCCAGCGAGGCGTCGTCCGAGGGCAGCCCCATCGCGTCCAGGCCGACCTTGCGGTACAGGACGTTGATCGACGCGTGGCAGTGCAGGCAGGCGCCGGCCTGGGGCTTCTGGGTGATGCGCTCGGTGACCCCCTGGTCGTAGAGCATGTAGGCGTGACCGCGGGCCTCGCGGTAGTCGATGCTGAACGCGTAGTTGGCGTACAGGCGCTTGAGCCACGGGTACTTCTCGAGCTTGCTGACGGGCAGCGCGCTGGAGCCGCCGTAGAACTTGTCGCCGGCGGTGGACAGCCAGCCGTCGTACTGGTGCGGCCAGTTGGCGCCCCACGGTGCGGGGTCGGTGCTGATCTCGCTCACCTCGACCGCGCGGACGAAGGGCGTGCGCGCCTCCTGCTTGCGCTGGAACATGGTCACGAGCACGAAGGTGACGAGCACTGTCGCCACCACGGCGACCGCGAACACCGCCAGCAGCAGCCGCCAGATCCTCCGCGGCGCCGGGGAACGGGTCGTCGATCGGGTGTGGTCCGCGTCGGTCGATGTCATCGTCGTCTCCTAGTCGCGCAGCGCGTGGCCGACGTCGGCGTGGCAGCGCACGCACGACGGGGTGTCGCCGCCGTGGGTCACCGGCAGCAGCTCGTTGACGAATCGCCGATGGCAGTGGAGGCAGGCCTCCTGCGCCACCAGCCGGTTTCGCGGCTTGATCCTGATCGGCTCGTGGAAGCGGTCGGTGGTGAACGCCAGGGAGTGGAAGAAGCCGTTGTCCGCCTTGGTCGCCCACTTCCGCACCGGGTGGTGGGCCAGATGGCAGTCGTTGCAGGTCGCCACGCTCCGGTGGCTCGACTTCAGCCAGGCGTCGTACGCCGCCTGCATGACGTGGCAGTTGGCGCACTTGGCCGGGTCGTTGCCCAGGTAGGCGAGGCCGTCGCCGTAGCCGAAGGTGAACGAGCCGAGGCCGCCGAGCACCCCGAGCACCGCGACCGCGCCGACCGCCAGCCAGCGGCCCCCTCCCGAGAGCCCCTCGGCGATGCCGTCGAGTGTGGAGCGCAAGCGGTGTCGGTTGAAGATGGCCTCCCGTCGGCGCCGGTCGCGAGTCCCCGGCCGCCCGTCGCAGGCCGGCGGGCGCCCCGTCGAGCGCGACACGTTCAGGGTAGCAGGTCCCCGGACCCGGGCCGGTCGTGGGGGCTTTCTCATATCCGGGCGACTCCGAGGAACACGGCGTGGAGGCTGACGATCAGGGCCGTGAACAGGTCGTGGGCCGCGGCGGGCGACAGGCCGGGAAACGCCACGCGGATGGTGCTCTGGGGGCAGTCGGAGATGCAGTCGGTGCACAGGGTGCAGGTGAGGCTCGGCTTGCCGGCGCGGATGTCGGTCAGCTCCAGCGCGCTGAAGCGGCAGACCCGGGCGCAGATCATGCACTCGGTACACGCGCTCGGGTCGATCCGGATCCGGAACGGGTTGAGCTTGCCGAGCCAGTCGACCACCCAACCGATGGGGCAGTACACCGTGCAGTGGACCATCGACCCGCGCCGGCGCGAGACGACCACCATCACGGCCACCCCTGCGATCCCGAACAGGACCGCGAGCAGGCTGGCGGGAAGCCATCCCACACCGGCAAGGCGCAGAGCGATGGCGGCGGCAACCACCAGCACCGCGATGGCGATGCGGAGGGGCTCGTTGCGATAGAAGCCGGCCTTGGCGCGGCGGCGGGCCATGGCGTCGTCCCAGGCCCCGATGTAGCACAGGTGGGAGCACCACGCCGGCCCGACCAGGGCGATCGTGGACACCAGCAGGACCGCCATGAACAGGCCCTCGCCCCGGTACAGCGGTCCGGCGGCGATGAGCGCGGGCACCGGCACGTGGAGCTCGCCGGTCATCAGGAACCGGTCCAGCCCCGACAGGCCGAGCGCCAGCTGGACGAAGAACACGGCCGAGAAGATGCGCCAGGCCCTGAGGCGCCACTGCGTCTGGGTTGCAGGATTGCGGATGCGGTCGGCCAGGAACGCGCCGTAGGCGGCCAGGGCCAGCGCCTCGACCCACCCGAAGCCGGGAACGAAGCGCTCGAGCAGGAGCATGTCCAGCTCCACGCGCTGCTGGATGACGGCGAGCGCTCCCGCGACAAGGAGGAAGACGGCCGTGGACAGCCACGCCGTCCGGTTCGGATCCGGCCGCCGCTCGCGCTGCTCGGGGCGCAGCAGGCGCCAGGCCGCGAGCCAGCTCAGCAGGGCGACGCCGGCGAGGATCAGCGCCATGCGCAGCCACGGCTGGTCGTGTTGGACGCGGATGGCGGCGATGCCGACCAGCGTGCGCAGCCACTCGGCCCCGCCGGCGATCATCAGCAGGCCCACCACCTGGGTGCTCCACCGCTGGCGGATCAGCAGCAGCGCCGGGACCAGCGCCGTCGCCACGGCGAGCCCGAGCCCCTCGGACCTGAGGAAGTGGGCGCCCAGCAGCAGCGAGGAAAGAACGGTCAGGACGGCCATCAGTCACTCCGTGGCACTCCGGCCGGCACCGGAGGCCGACAGGTGACCAGGGTGCGCCAGAGAAGCGCCGCGCGTCCTTGACAGAGATCAAGGCCGGAGTCGAGTGGACTCCCGAGGTGGCGCGGGCGAGTGATCACCCTCGCCGCCGCTGCCGCTGCCGCTGCCGCTGCCACTGCCACTGCCACTGTCACTGTCACTGTCACTGTCACTGTCACTGCCACTGTCACTGCCACTGTCACTGTCACTGTCACTGCCACTGTCACTGCCACTGCCGCTGGAGCCCTTCCACGGACGCTGGCGCGATCCCTCCGGCTTCCGCGCTACACTCCGGGCGATGCCGCGCATCGAGATCATCACCATCGGCGACGAGCTCGTCGAGGGCCGGCTGGTGGACAGCAACGCCGGCGAGCTGTCGGCCATGCTCGCGGACCTCGGCCTGTCGGTCGCGGCCCACGCCTCGGTGGGGGACGACCTCGACGAGATGGTCCGGGCCCTGCGCGAGGCCGCCGGCCGCTCGGACGCGGTGCTGGTGTCGGGCGGGCTCGGGCCGACATCCGACGACCTCACGGCGGTTGCGGCGGCAGAGGCCTTCGGCCTCGAGGTGGTGCGCTCGCCGGAGGCCCTCGAGCACACGCGGCGCTTCTTCGCCGACCGGGGGCGGGCGATGGCGCCGAGCAACGAGAAGCAGGCGGATCTGCCGGCCGGCTCTGCGATCCTGCCCAACCCCGAGGGCACCGCGGTCGGCTTCCGGCTCGACGCCGGCTCGTGCCGCCTCTACTTCATGCCTGGGGTTCCCCGGGAGCTGCGGCGCATGGCCGCCGAGTCGGTGCTGCCCGACCTCGTCCGCCGCCTCGCCGCATCGCCGCCCCTGGTCGCGACCCTGAAGCTCTTCGGCCGCGGCGAGAGCGACGTGGCGCAGGACCTGCTGGGCCTCGAGGCCGCGGTCGCCGACGGCGTCCGCCTCACGATCCAGTACCGGGCGAGCTTCCCCGAGATCCACCTCCGCCTGGTGCTGCGGGACGGCGAGCGGTCGGCGACCCCCGAGATGCTCGAAGCTCTGGCGGACGACGCCCGCCGCCGGCTCGGACGCCACGTGTTCGCGGTCGGCGGCGCGATCCTCGACACCGACTTCCCCGCCCACGCGGCGGCGGTGCTGGCCGGGCACGGGCTCCACCTGGCCGCCGCCGAGGTCGCCAGCGCCGGGCGGCTGGACGACCTCCTGGCGCTGAC
>DATHSO010000043.1:0-11164 GCA_035464095.1 Candidatus Methylomirabilota bacterium
GGCACCGAGAGCACTGCGGGCGCCGGCACCGCGGCGGCCCCGATCCCGGAGGGCGGCGAGCCCTTCCCCTCCGGGCCGGCCGGTGCCACATCGACGGCAGGCGCGCACCCCGGGGCAGGCCCCGTCGAAGCCGTCGCGGCGCCCGCTGACCCGCCGGCTGAAACTCCGGGCCGGAAAACCACCGCCTCGGAGTCGACCACGGACGAAGCAAAGTCCCAGGGCTTCGTCGGGGTCGAGGACGGCAACGAGGTCTACATCCTCGAGGCGGACCTGGGCCGCGGTCGGGTGCTCAGCCTGGACTACATCGTGTTCCGGGCCGATGACCCCTACGCCGAGATCAACGGCGTGGAGGTCCACCTCGGGGGCGTGGTCTCGGGCTTCCGGGTCAAGGCCGTCGAGCGCGACCGGGTCATCCTCAGCGACGGCCGGCGCACCCTGGTTCTGCGCACCCCCTGAGCACCACCACACCACCGACCCGGATCCCCCGACGACATTGCGGCCGGTCGATTTCAAACGCGAAGACCGCGAAGAGCGCAAAGAAGCCAACTGGATCATCGCATGCGAAGCCTGGCTTGCTTCGCGGCCTTCACGTTGACCTGCGTTGCTGCGATGACTGCGATGGCTCCGATCTGCGATGGTGCGATGGCCGCGATGACTTTGCGTCCTTCGCGCCTTTGCGTTGAGTTGCGATGCTGCGATGGTGCGATGAACTCTGCGCCTTCGCGTTGAGTCAGCGGACCGTGGTGGAGGCGCGGACCTCGACACCGTCGAGCCCGGGCGCCCGGACCTCGACGCCGGTGGTGCCCGGCGGCAGGTCGACCCGGACCGCGGCGCTGCCGTCGATGACGGGCCCGTAGCGCTCGAGCAGGTCGTCGGCCTGGACCGCGCCCTGGAGGTAGAACACCGCACCCCCCGACAGCTCGCCGAGGCGCCGCAGGTCCTTGCGCAGCCCGCGCCCGAAGTCGCCGTTCCAGAGCCCGGCGACCAGCACCGGGACCCCGGCCAGGTCGGCGGCCTCGAAGGCGTCCTTCCAACCGTCGCCCGAGCCCGCCCCGCCGCCGTCGGTGACCACCAGCAGGAAGGCGCGGCCGCGAAGGCCCCGGAAGCGGTCCAGGCTCGAGCGGACCAGCCCCGGGAGGTCGAGCTCGGCAGGCGGCTCGGCCGAGGCGACGAGCTCCGGCACCACCGCAGGGTCGACACCCCACCCGCTGTCGGCCCCGGCGGCGGTCCGCACCAGCACCCGGCCGCGACCGCCGGCGGCTCGGGCCGCGAGCTCGCCCACCATCCGGCCGACCCAGGAGGCGTCGGACGCAGAGCCGGGGCCCATGCCCACGGCCACCGCCAGCAGCAGCGGTGCCCGGCCGGGCCCGCCCACCGCCAGCACCGGGACCTCGCGGCCCGCACGCACCTCCAGGTCCCCCGGACCGAGGCCGGTCACCGGCCGGCCGGCACGCACCACCGCCACCGTCAGCTCACCGTCGCCGGCCGCGCCCGTCGGCCACTCGAGGTAGACCGGCGCCAGGGGCACCGTGGCGAGAGCGGCGGCTGCTGGGACCGACGGCACGGGGGCCGGAGCGGGCTCGAGCTCGAGCTCGGGATCCGGTGTCGGCAGGGGCTGCGGGCGCGGGGTGGCGGCCGGCGCCGGCGCCGCCGGTGCTCCGGGCTCGTCGACGACCTCCCGCTCGCGGGCGGTCGGCGTCGCCAGCGGCGGTTCGGGCTCCGGCTGGGGCTGGGGCGCCGGGCTCGGCTCGGCGGGGCCTTCGGCGGCTTGCGATTCGGCAGCCGGCGGCGCCGCCTGAGGCGCCGCGGCCTCCTGCGCCCGGCTCGGCGTGGCGGCTGGTCCGGTCGCGGGCGGCGGCGACACGACCTCCGCGGGGAGGACCGGCGGCGGCACCGGGTCGACTGCCGGCGAGGGGGTCTCTTCCGGTTCAGGGGCCACGGCCTCGACGCCCCCTTCGTCCCCGGCAGGTCCAGCCTCCACGCCCGTGAGCTCCGGAACGACCACATCACCCCACCACAGCGCCTGGCCCCGGCCACCCGCCGCCTGGAGCTCGACCCGCAGGGAGCCGGCCCCGGGCGGCAGCACCGCCTCGACCGTCAGCGGACGCGCCGGGTCCTCGACCTTGAGGGCCCAGCCGCGCCGGAACACCCGCTCGCCGCGCCGGTCCAGCTCGACCCAGACCATGACGTCCTCGCCGAGGGCGCTTCGGTCCTCGGGAGCCACCACCACGGACACCGCCATCAGCGTGCCGTCCGCCTGGGGTGCAACCGGTTCGACGGCCACCCGCACCGCGAGCGTCCGCTCTCCAGCCACCGAAAGCGCTGCCGACACCAGCGCGACCACGATGAACCACCTGGATGAGCTCACGTTGACTCCCGCGACGATTCTGGCACGATCCGAGCCCCTGCGTTTCTCCTCGTGCTACACTGAATCCGTGGAGCACGGTTCATGAACCTGACCATCACGATCGACGACGAAACGCTCCGCCGGGCCCGCATTCGCGCGCTCAGCCAGGGGACGTCGGTCAACGCGGTGCTGCGCGAGTTCCTCGAGAGCTACGCCGGATCCGAGGCCGAAGCCGCAGCCAGGTCCCGCCTTGCCGAGCTCGCCCGTGCCTCGTCGGCGTCGAGCGGCCCCGCGGGCAGAACCTGGACCCGCGAGGATCTGTACGCAGAGCGCGTCGACCTCCGAGACCGGGTCCACGAGCCCGAATGAGCAGCTTTCTCGACACCAACGTCGTGGTCTACGCCTTCGACACGGCCGACCCCGACAAGCAGGCCCGGGCCCTGGCGATCCTGGCCAGCGGCGGCCGTCTGGTGGTCAGCACCCAGGTTCTGCTCGAGACCTGGTGGGTCCTCACCCGGCGCCTTGCCGAGCCCGTCGACGAGGAGCGCGCCTCGGAGGTCGTCGACACCCTCGCCCAGCTTCCGGTCGTCCACACCGACCCCGAGCTGGTCCTTCGGGCGATCGCCACATCCCGCCGGCACCGCATCGCGGTCTGGGATGCCCTGATCCTCGAGGCCGCCCGCAGCGGCGGCTGCCGCCGGGTCCTCAGCGAGGACCTCCAGGACGGCTTCACTCTCGACACCGTCACCGTCTCCAACCCCTTCCGCTGATCCGCACCGGACCATCCCGGAGAGAACCGCGAAGACGCGAAGAACGCATTGCGTTCTTTGCGGTCTTTGCGTTACAAACCGCGATGGTGCGATGGCTTCGCGCCCTTGGCGCCTTTGCGGTTCGATCCGCGATGCCGCGATGGCCGATGCGCCGCGATCTGGTACCGTCAAGTCCGTGTCCCGGCGACCCCGCTCCTCCCCCGCCGAGCTGCTCGGCGACCCGGGCGTGCTCGGCCCCGAGCCGGCGCTCGAGGCCTTCGGCTCCGCCGCCGTGGCCGCGGTGGGCGGCGTGGCGGTGTTGCCCCTGCGCGGCGACTGGTTACGGGCGCGGGCCGCCGACGTCGTGGCGGTGCCCTGGTGGCCCGATGCCGGCGCGGACCGCTTCGCCCAGGTCGTCGTCCACCTCCAGAAGGGCCGGGCCGCGACCTGGCAGGCTCTCGCCGAGGGCTGGCGGCGACTCGACCCCGGCGGCCGGCTCCTGCTGCTGGGCGGCAACGACCTCGGAGTCAAGTCGGCGGTCAAACGACTCGCGGCGGAGCTGGACGCGCCCGGCGAGGTGGTGGCCAACCGTGCCCACGCGCGGGCGGTGTGCTGGCGGCGTGACGACGGTGCGGGCCCCCGGGAGCCGGTGGCGCCGCCGGTGGCGGTGGCCGCCGGCGGCGCCGTCTTCCAGCTCCCGTCGGCGCCCGGGATCTTCTCCGCCGACGGCGTCGACCCCGGCACCGCACTTCTCCTCGAGCACCTGGTCGACCTCGACGCGCCGGAGCTCGTCTTCGACCCCGGCTGCGGTATCGGTGTCCTCGGGCTGGCCGCCCTGCGCCGGTGGCCAACCGCACGGGCGGTGCTGGCCGACGCCGATCACAGGGCCGTGACCTGCGCCCGCGCTGGCGCCGTCGAGCTCGGCCTCGACGGCCGCTGCGAGGCGGCCTGGTGGGACGCCGAGAACGATCCTCCGCCACTGCCGGGCTGCGACCTGGTGCTGCTCAACCCGCCCTTCCACAGCGGTGTGCCGGTGGACCTGCAGCCGGCGCGCGCCATCTTCCGCGCCGTGGACACGGTGCTGGCCCCCGGCGGGCGCGCCCTGGTGGTCGCCAACCGCACCCTGCCCTGGGAGCGCGACCTCGAGCGGCTCGGCGCCCTGCGCCGACTCACCGACCGCAGCGGCTACAAGGTCCTCGAGGTCGCCCGCTGATTCGAGCCGCCGCCGTCGGGTTCAGGCAACCGGCGCCCGCGAGTGGAGCGCAAAGACCGCTCCCTGGGGGTCCATGCACTGGGCGATGGTGTCGCCCCCCGGCACCTCCATGGGCCCGTTGAGGAGTGTGCCGCCGAGCTCCTTGACCCTCGGCGCGACCTCGGCCACGTCGGGGACCGAGATGTAGTACAGCCACATGGGCGGACCCGGCATCTCGGCAGGCTTGGTGAACATGCCTCCCAGGGGCATGCCGTCGGACGGGCCGTAGAGGCGGTACATCCAGCCCCCGCCCATGTCCAGGTCGTCCTTGACCTCCCAGCCGAAGAGCTCCCGGTAGAAGGTGAAGGCAGCCTCGAGGTCGCTGGCGGCGAGCTCGTGCCACGAGATGTTGCCGATGGCGGGCGGCGGGGGCGGATCCTCGGAGAGGGTGTCCGAGTGGTAGACCGCGAACACCGCGGACTGGGGGTCCTGCACGATGGCGAAGCGTCCGGCGCCGGGGATGTCCGTGGCCGGGTGCAGGACGGTGCCGCCGAGCTCGGCCGCGCGCTCGCACGAGGCCTCGACGTCGCTCACCGCGACATAGGCGAGCCAGTGGGACGGCGCACCCGCGTCCCTGGCCTCCTGCGCCAGCTCCATGACGCCGCCGATCGGCTCGGTGCCGGCGACCCACATGGTGTAGGGCATGTCGCCGCCCTCCCAGCGCTTCGTGCCCCAGCCCACGAGCTGGTTGTAGAAGGCCTTGGCGGCGAGGGGGTCGGTGGTCATCAGGTCGTACCAGACGAAACGGCCGTGCGCGGGGTGGGTCATGGGATCCTCCTGCAAATCTTGAGTTAGTGTATCAATACGATTCCGTGGCCACTCGGTTGCACGTTCCCTGTCCCGATCGGCCGATTGCCAGGGAGCGTGACGGCAGGCTCGGAAGCCTGCCGCTCCAAGCGAACGCCCGGCCGCCATCCGAGCGCCGCGCCTGCATTGGAGCGCCAGGCATCCCTGCCTGGCGTCACGGACCCTGCGGTCCCGCAACGCGCCCCCGGCCTCCACGCGCGTGACGGCAGGCTCGGAAGCCTGCCGCTCCAAGCGCGGAGGCCCGCCGGTCCTGCTACCGTGACCGGGTGAGCCCGCGACCCGAGAGCGCTGCGGCAGGTCCCCAAGCCCGTCCACCGGTCGCCCTGCCGGTCCTCCAGCCCCGCGGGCTGCGGCCCCGCCGGCCGTCCAGGTGGCGCACCATCGTCCTGGTCGGCGTCCACGTCGTCATGGCCGCCCACATCGCCCACTGGCTGGTGGCGGGCTCCACCCTGAGCCCCGTGGAGCCGTCGGAGGCCATGGAGCTGGCCAAGCACGACGTCGTCAACGCGGGCCTGGTCTTCTTCGTGGCCGCGATCCTGCTGACCGCCGTCTTCGGGCGTTTCTTCTGCGGCTGGGCCTGCCACCTGGTCGCCCTCCAGGACCTGAGCCGGTGGCTGCTCGTCAAGGTCGGGATCCGGCCGCGCCCGCTGCGCTCGCGCCTTCTCGGGCTGGTGCCGCTGATGGCCTTCGCCTACATGTTCCTGTGGCCGGCGGCCTACCGGCTCGCCACCGGCGACGGCTTCGGACCGGTGTCCGTGAAGCTCGTCACCTCGGACTTCTGGGGCACCTTCCCGGGCCTCGCCGTGGCGCTGCTCACCTTCGCCGTGTGCGGCTTCGCCGTGGTGTACGTGCTCGGCGCCAAGGGCTTCTGCACCTTCGCCTGCCCCTACGGCGCCGCCTTCGGCCTCGCCGACCGGCTGGCCCCGGTCCGCGTGCGGGTCACCGACGCCTGCCGCGGCTGCGCCGTGTGCACCGCCGGCTGCACCTCCAATGTCCGGGTCCACGAGGAGGTCCGCGACCACCGCATGGTGGTCGACCCGGGCTGCATGAAGTGCCTTGACTGCGTCGCGGGCTGCCCGAACGGCGCCTTGTACCTGGGCTTCGGTGCACCGTCCCTCGGGCGGTCCCGCCGGAAGGGACGGAAGCGCCCGCCGGGCTCGCTGCCCTGGGCGGACGAGCTCCTCGCCGCCGCTGTCTTCGCCGCCGCCTTCGTCACCTTCCGCGGACTCTACGGCCAGGTCCCGTTCCTGATGAGCCTCGGCCTGGCGGCCCTGCTCGCCGGCCTGGCGGTGGCGGCCCGGCGGCTCATCGCCCGCCGCGACGCCTGGCTCGGGCCGGTCCGCCTCAAGAGGGGCGGCATCGTCACGCGGCCTGGGACGGTCTTCGCGGTGGCGATGGCGCCCGTGGTGCTCCTCTGGGGCCACAGCGCCCTGGTCAGGGGTCTGTCCCTCGACGCGGACGCGGCCTACCAGGAGCTTGCCGACCTCCGCCGCGCAGCCCTCGACCTGAGCGCCGCGCTGCCCGCGGCTGCCGACCGGCCGAAGGTCGAGCGGGCCCGATCCGCCGCCCTCCGCCTCGACCGGATCTCGCCCTTCACCGACGGTGCCTCCGAGCTCAGAACGGCCTGGCTGGCGTGGCTGGACGGCGACCGCGAGGAGGCGAGGCGCCGGGTCGACCGGGCCCTTCGCCTCGACCCCGGCCGCGCCGAGGGTCACCTCCTGGCGGCCCGGATCCTGGCCGGCGACGGCCGGACCGACGACGCGGCGCGGGCCTTCGCCGCCGCGGTCGAGCTCGAGCCGGGCGAGCCCGCGGGCTACCTCGGCTGGGGCGCGCTGCTGGCCGGCAGCGGGCGGCTCGCCGAGGCACGGGGGGTCTTCGAACGGGGCGTCCTGGCGATCCCCGACGCCGTCGACCTGCGCTTCAACCTCGGCCTCGCCATGGCCCTGGCCGGCGACGTGGACGGCGCGGCCCGCGAGCTCGGCGCGGTCCTCGGCCGGTCGCCGGACCACACGGCGGCCCGGGAGACCCTGGCCGGGGCCCTGGCCGCCGCCGGGCGCTACCGGGAAGCGGTCCCGGTGTTCGAGGAGGCGGTCCGGCGCAGCCCGGACGACGCCCGGCTGCGGGTGCTCGCGGCGCAGGCCTGCCTCGGTGCCGGCGACCGCCCCCGGGCTGCCGAGCACCTGCAGGCCGCGATCCGCCTGGACCCCTCGCTGGAGCCTCTGAGAAGCTCCCTGGACTGACCCGCCCTCCAGGAAATTTCACGAGACTGCGACCGGTTCTCTGGACCAACTCGTGCTCCCTGGAGGGGGATCTTGGGCAGACTCACAAGCATCGCGACCTGGTGCGTGGTCCTGACGACAGCTGGTCTCGCGATTCTCGCGGGCGGGGCGGCGGCGGTGGAGCCCGACGGCGGGACCGGCCCCGACGTCGTGGTCTTCGACCTTCCGAGCGCCTACTACTGGGGCAGCGCGGGAGGGACTCTCGCCTACTCCGTCGGCACCACCTCGTGCAACCGGGGCGACGAGCCGCTGGAGTGGGTGTCGAGCACCAACCAGCACCCGGTCATCGCCCAGAACCTGTACCGGGTGACCCTGCCCGACGCCGGCCCGCCGGTGGAGCACGGCGCCATCGAGATGCTCGGCATCAGCTGGCTCAAGCACGGCTTCTTCTCGGTCAACGGCAGCGAGTGCGGCACCTGCCAGTACCCGCCCAACGGCGGCTCCCAGCTCGGCGTCGGCTGCTCCGACCCCTACTCGGCCTCCCTCAACGGCAGCCAGAGCAACCTGGGGCCGCGCTCCGAGGTCAACGCCTTCACCGGGTACTTCCCCGAGCCCCCGGGCTCACCCTCCGGCGACCCCACCCTGGCGGGGCGGATCAACGTCGCCGCCGCCGAGCTCGTGGCGGACCCGACCCGGTACCGCTACTTCGTGGAGGGTCAGTACGTGGCCCCCGACGACGCCGCCGCCGGCAACGGCCTCAACAACGCCTCCCACCGCGAGGTCCTGGTCAGCGGCTCCAGCCTGACCACCACGGGCGCCACCGAGGAGGGACGGCCGGCGATCTACGCCTGGCAGGACCTCGACCCCACGGTGACCGTCCGCGAGGTCCAGGTGCCCGGCGAGGGCCTGTTCCTGGTCGCCTACAAGGTCGGCGACAACGGCGACGGCAGCTGGCGCTACGAGTACGCGGTCTTCAACCTGAATTCCCACCTCAGCGCCGCCGGCTTCTCGGTCCCGATCCTGCCGGGCTCGGTGATCACCGGCGTCGGCTTCCGCGACGTGAGCTACCACTCCGGGGAGCCCTACGACGGCACGGACTGGGCGGTCGGGGTCGATCCCGCGGCGGGCTGGTTGACCTGGTCCACGGACAGCCACGCGGTCAGCCCTCTGGCCAACGCCCTTCGCTGGTCGACCCTGTACAACTTCCGCTTCGACGCCGACAGCCCGCCGCAGCCGGCGATCGCCTCGCTGGCGATGTTCCGCGGCGGCGGGCCGTCGTCGGTCCAGGTCTTCGTCGAGGCGCCGGCCGGCAACGTCCAGCCCCTGTTCGCCGATGACTTCGAGTCCGGCACCACCGGCGGCTGGAGCGTCGTCGTCCCGTAGCCATCGCGGTCGCCCCGCTCAGCCCCCGAAGATCCCGCCCAGGGACGGCATCTCGAGGTCCTGGGGCTCGCCGGTGGATGATACCCGAGCCCCGATGGAGCCGGCCCGGATCGCGCCGAGCCGGGCCGAGGGGGCGCCGCGAGGGGCACGGATCAGTGCCGCGAAGCAGCAGCCGCGCGGTCTCGCCCGTCGAGAAGCTCGCGGACGTCGTGCAGCAGGTCCCGAGCGGTGAACGGCTTCTGGAGGAGGCGGCCGGCGGGCAGCTCGAGCATGTGCTCGTGGTGCAGCAGGTCCTGGGTGTAGGCGCTGCAGAACAGGACCGGCACCTCCGGACGGCGCGCCGACACGATCTCGTGGACCTCGCGGCCGTTGCGCTTCGGCATGATGACGTCGAGCACGAGGAGGTCGATGTCCGGCTCGTGCTCCTCGAAGCGGGCGATCGCCTCGGCCCCGTCGGCGGCGGTGATGACCCGGTAGCCGCCGGACTCGAGCACCTGGCGGGTGAACTCGCGCACCAGCCGCTGGTCCTCGGCCAGCAGGATGGTCTCGCTGCCTCCGACCCAGGCCGCCGCCGGCCGTACGGCGTCACCGTCCAACGTGACGGGCCGGTCGTGGGCGGGCAGGAGCAACCGGAAGGTCGAGCCGGCGCCCGGGGCGGTCTCGACCTCGACGAAGCCCCCGTGCTGCTCGGCGATGGCGTACACCGTCGCCAGCCCGAGACCGGTCCCCTGACCCGGCTCCTTGGTGGTGAAGAAGGGCTCGAAGATGTGATCGAGGTGCTCGGCGGGGATCCCGGTTCCGGTGTCCGACACCTGGATGCACACCAGGCCCCGGGGGGCCTCGGCGCCGGGGTGGTGGCGGCGCCTCGTCGCGTCCAGCTCGGCGCGGCTCACACCGACCTCGATGCGGCCGCCGCCGGGCATGGCGTCGCGCGCGTTGACGCACAGGTTCATGAGCACCTGCTCGATCTGACCCGCATCGGCAAGCACAGGGGGCGCACCCTCGTCGAGGTTCAGCACGACCTCGATGTGCTCCCCGATGAGGCGGTGGACGAGCTTCATCAGGTCCCGGACCACCGTCGGCACGTCGAGAGCCCGGCGCTCGACCTCGGACTTGCGGCCGAAGGCGAGGAGCTGGGTGACCAGGGCGCGGGCCCGGGTCGCGGCCTCGAGGATCTCGTTCAGGGGCCCGGCGAGGTCGCCGCCGGCGCGCAGCCGCGCCAGGCCGATGTCGCCCTGGCCGAGGATCACCTGGAGCATGTTGTTGAGGTCGTGGGCGACGCCGCCGGCGAGCCGGCCCACCGCCTCCATCTTGTCGGCCTGGCGCAGGGCCGCCTCGGACTGGCGGCGCCGCTTGGCCTGCAGCCCGAGCTGGGCGAGGAGCAGGGCGAAGCGGGTCAGGAAGGCCATCACAGCCTCGTACTGCTCGCGGGTGACCACGGGCACCTCGCGGAGCGCCTCGCGGTACGCCTCCCAGTCGAAGCCGAAGCGGGCCGCCTGCTCGGCGAAGAAGGCCTCGTCCGGCGGCTCGAAGAAGAACTGGCCGGTGTAGATGGTCGCCAGGTGCTCGCCGTCGATGACGATCGGCGACGCGGCGTCGATCAGCCCGTTGGCGCAGGTGTAGTCCACGTAGCTGCCGGCCTGGAGCCGCGAGCCGATGTGGAGGTCGCTCTCGATGCAGCGCCGCTCGGAGTCCCCGCAGGCGCGGTGGAACTGGGTGCAGATGTCGCGGTAGCCGACCTGGACGACAATCTCGCCGTCACGGTCCACGATCCCGACCACGAAGCCCGTGGCGCCGTGGAAGTCGGTCATCATGTCCCGGACGGCCGCCGTGTCGACCAGGTCCGAGAAGGTCAGCTTCTCCTCGGTGCTCCGCAGCTCAGACACCGGACCCTCCACCGATCAGCCTACCACGGGTGCCTCGGCCGGACGCGGCCGGGGTCGACTGGCAGCGGCCGGGCGAGGCCGGCGAGCCGCCGGCCCTACAATGCGGCCCGACACGGGCAGCGATCAGCGATCAGGGGCAGCAAACAGCAAACAGCAACAGCGGCAGCGGCAGTTATCAGCGTCCGGACCCGCACCCGCACCCGGACCCGCTGCCGACGTCGGTCACTGTCGCAGGTCGCCGTCGCCGGTTGCCGCCGCTGATCCCTGGTTGCGGGTCGCTGATCGCTGCTTGCTGGTTGCTCCTAAGTAACACTCCCGCGGACTTGGCCGGGGAGTTCTGCTGGACCCGTGTCGTGTTACTTCCCCGGTGTCTCCCGGGGCAACAAGGGTGGGGGGCTGATTGCTGATCCCCGTCTTACCTCACTCGAGCGGCAGCGTGAGCACGAACACCGCCCCCCCTCCCGTCCCCTCGCCGAGCCGCAGGTCGCCGCCCTGCGCCCGGGCCAGCGAGCGGGCGAGGG
>DATHSO010000044.1:0-7142 GCA_035464095.1 Candidatus Methylomirabilota bacterium
CCGTCCGCCGACGAAGCTGCCGACGCCGAGACCGAGCATGAAGGCGGCGAGGACGGCGGCGACGGCGAGCTGGGAGCCGCCGAAGGTCAGGGCGAGCTGCCGGCCCCACTGCAGCTCCAGCACCAGGGCCGCGAGCCCGGAGGCGACCGCCGACGCGATCAGGAGCCGGAGGCCGGGGCTTGTGGGAGGAGCTGCCGGTGTGCGACGCATCGGGGGAGTATAGCGGTCGGCTCCCGCGGCCGGGTGCGGGTGCAGGTCCGGGTCCGGAGACTGATCACTGTCACTGCCACTGCCACTGTCACTGCCACTGTCACTGCCATTGGCCATTCACGACTCACGACTCACGCTCTGAAACCGAGAATCAATCCAAGTATCACGTTTGACAGCGCTTAGGGACAGGAAGATGATGGCCGCTGCAGGCCCGGACGAGGAGCCGGGAAGGAGGGGGAGCCATGCTGCGACGGCTCGGGATCGTGATTGCGTGTCTGGTTTGCGCGACGTTCGCCTCGGCGGAGCAACGGTGGATCGGTTTCGACGGCCGGACGGCCGAGTCCGAGGCGACCTTGGAGGTGCTCCGCACCGGAGCTCGGACCGTCGAGCTCGAGCTGGTGATCCCCGGGGTCGTCGTCGAGCGGGTCGACGTCGACTCCGCCTCCTACACCCGCCTGGAGGTGCCGGGTCTGGGCCGCATCGGCCGGCCCGGCGAGCCCATGCTGCCGGCCCTGCGGCGCTTCGTGGAGATTCCCCAGGGGGCGACGGCGACCGCGTACGCCACGGTCCTCGCGACGGCGACGGTCGACCTGGCGGCCGAGGACCTACCGGGGATGGTCTTCCCGGTCCAGCTGCCGATGCCCAAGTGCGACGGCCCCGAGGCCCGGGCCTGGCGCTTCTCCTTCGAGCCCAAGGCCTACGGCGGCGTGGTCGACCACGGCCAGCCGACGCTGACCGGGCCCTTCGGCTTCCGCGACCACCGGATGCTGCTGCTCACCGCCGCGCCCGCGACCTACCACGTCGCCGCCGGGACCGTGGAGATCGCGACCCGGCTGCGGGTCACCGTCGACATCGAGGGCGGGGACGCCGCGGCCACCGCCACCGTCAAAGCGCGGCTGTCGAGCCGCCACTACGACGCCTTCCTCGCCGACGCCGCGGTCAACCTGAACTTCACCGAGGCCGGCGGCTGGGCCTACCCGGACAGCGCGCCGGTGGAGTTCCTCATCGTCACCCCGCCGCAGTTCGTGGCCGACCTCCAGCCCTTCGTCGACTACAAGACGAGCACGGGCTACCGGGTGACCGTGGCGACCACCGACGTCACCGGCACCACGACCGCCGCCATCAAGAGCTACATCGCGGGCCTCTACAACGGACCGAACCCGCCGGTCTACATCCTGATGATCGGCGACTCGCCGTCGCCGCTCGCCACCTACACCCCGTCGGGCGGCGGCACCGGCGGCACCGACCTGCCCTACGTCCAGATGGACGGCGACCTCTACCCGGACCTGATGATCGCCCGCTGGCCCGTCGACGATGCCACCGAGCTCGCCAACATGCGCGACAAGATCCTCCACTACCAGCAACCCACGGCTGGTAACTCGGCCTGGCTCAACCGGGCACTGTACCTCGCCGGTGACGACTACTGGGGCAGGGTGACGACCCACGAGGAGGTTACCGCCCAGCTCATGGACCCGCCCCCCAACAGCGCCGACACTGAGATCTGGTACGGCGACTCCAATGCCACCCCGCAGCCGGGGACGCCCTTCCCGCCGACCACTGCGGACCTCATCGCCGATCTCAACACTGGCCGGGCGTGGACCGTCTACTCCGCGCACTGCTCCCAGAGCGGCATGGCGGGCGATCCCCAGTTCCTGAGCAGCCACGTGCCCAGCCTCGCCAACGCCGACATGTACCCCCTGGGGATCGGGCACTGCTGCCTGTCCAACCAGTGGGCGACCAACGACGATGTTTTCGGCGAGGTGACGGTGATCCAGCCGAGCAAGGGCTTCGTGTCCTACTGGGGCGGCTCCAACTCCACCTACTGGAACGAGGACGACTGGCTCGAGAAGGGCTTCTTCGACGCCCTGTTCGACGCCGACATCACCGGCAACATCGGCTCGTGGGACCGGCTCTACTCGAACCTCGCCGCCTGCTACGCGGGCCTGTCCGAGGTCACCCTCCGCGGGGGCAACGAGAGCTACTACTGGCCGATGTACAACCTCAACGGGGACCCGACCCTCGATCCCTTCACCAGGTTCCCGATCGCCATGACCGTGAGCGCTCCACCCGTGGTGCCGCCGGTCGCCGACACCTTCACGGTCACGGTCAGCGACGCGGCGGTGGGCGCGGTGCCGCTGGCCATGGTCGGGGTGACCCAGGGAGGCACGCTGCTCGGCGCCGGTTTCACCGACGCCACCGGCACCGCTGTCTTCCCCATCGACGCGCCGTCGCCGGGGTCCGACCTGCTGGTCCGGGTCACCGCCCACAACCACCTGCCCACCGACGCCACCACCATGGTCGCCGCGGGCTCGGACGGGGTCGTGGTGCTCGACGCCACGCTCTACCGCTGCGACTCGACGGTCACCGTCAACGTCTTCGACGAGGACCTCGCTGGCTCGCCGCCCTTCACCGTCACCCTGTCCGCCTCGCCGTCCGGAGGCTCGATCCCCGTCCAGGTGTCGAGCGTCGGCGTCGGCGTCGTCCAGTACCAGGGCACCGCGGTTCTCGGCACCGACCTCATCGCGGCCCACGGCGACGTCCTCACGGTGACCTACCACGACGCCGACACCGGCTCGGGCTCGCCGGCGGACAAGACCGACACCGCGGTCCTCGACTGCGCCGGCCCGGCGATCAGCGGCCTCGAGGTGGTCGGGATCGGCGCCACCACCGCGACCGTGCGCTGGACCACCGACGAGCCGGGTACCTCCTGGGCCGAGATCCAGCCCGGCGGCGCCGTGGTCAGCGACGGCGCTCTCTCGGTGGATCACGAGCTCCTCTTCGAGGGGCTCGAGCCGTGCACCGAGTACACCATCGCGGTGGCCTCCAGCGACGCCCTCGGCAACCCGGCCGGCGCCGGCCCGACCCCGCCCTTCACGACCTGGATGCAGTCCATCGCCCTCGACGACGACGTCGAGTCGGGCCCCGGTGGCTGGACCGTGGTCACGGCGCAGGACCCCGGCAGCGGACCCAACTGGGGCATCGTCACCGACCCGGGGACGAGCTCGCCGAGCCACGCGTGGTTCACCGCCGACGAGGCCGGCGTCAAGGACGACCGCCTGGAGGCCGGGCCCTTCGCCCTCGGCGGCGGCTCGCCGGTGCTGTCCTTCTGGCACCACTTCGAGACCGAAACCGGCTACGACGGCGGCGTCCTCGAGGTCTCCACCGACGGCAGCACCTGGGCCGACGTGGAGGCCGCGGGCGGCGTGTTCCTCGCCGGGGGCTACAACGACACCCTGAGCACCGGATTCAGCAACCCGCTGCCGGGCCGGGACGCCTGGTCGGGGACCGGGAGCCTGCAGCAGGTTCAGGTCGATCTCACCGCCTTGGCCGGCGGCGACCTCTGGATCCGCTTCCGCTTCGGCTGCGACAGCTCGGTCAGCGACCAGGGCTGGTGGGTGGACGACATCCGCATCGAAACCACCGCGCCGTGCGACGGCCTGTTCGGCGACGGTTTCGAGAGCGGCAGCTGCGGGGCCTGGTCCCTGGTGATCGGCGAGCTCGAGTGACGACCCCGTTGCCGGCCGGGAACGCCCGGCCGGCAACGGTTGTTTGATATACTGCGGCCTCAGTCTGGCCGGACCGGCCGGCCGCATCGGAAACCGCTCGACAAAGGAGGAAGGTCATCCGCAAGTTCGCGTTTCGTGAGGACCCCGAAGCGCCCCAGGTGCGCATCAACGAACGAATCAGACTCTCGCCGGTGCGCCTGATCGGCGCCGACGGCGAACAGGTGGGTGTGGTCCCGGTCGACGAGGCGCTCAGAATGGCCCGGGAGCAGGGCCTCGACCTCGTCGAGGTGGCCGCCAACTCCCGCCCCATCGTGTGCAAGATCATGGACTACGGGCGCTTCCGCTTCGAGCAGGAGAAGAAGGCCCGCGAGGCCAAGAAGCAGCAGCACCAGGTCGACATCAAAGAGGTCAAGTACCGGCCCAACATCAACATCCACGACTTCGAGACCAAGACCAACCGGGCCCGCAAGTTCCTCGAGCAGGGCAAGCACGTCAAGGTGACGATCATGTTCCGGATGCGCGAGATGCGGCGTCCCGAGAACGGCTTCGAGCTGCTCAAGCGGGTCGCCGAGAGCCTCGAGGACATCGCCAAGCTCGAGAAGATGCCGGACCGCCTCGAGGGCCGCGACCTGACCATGGTGCTGCGACCCCAGAAAAAGTGACCGGAACCGACAGCGTGTGACAGGTCGACCCGCGCGCCGAGCGCGGGTTTTTCGTTACACCCCCGCACCCACGGTTGAACCGCAACGACGCGAAGAACGCGAAGGCATCGCAACATCGCATCTCAAACGCAGAGGCGTTAAATCCCTGCGATGGTGAGATGTCGTTGCGTTCTTCGCGTCTTCGCGGTTCAGTCCTGCGATGCGTCGTCCCGGTCCTTCTCGAGGTTGATGCGGGCGGCGGCGAGGCTGCGGCGCAGCTGGGAGAAGGGGATGCGGCCCAGGGCGCTGCCCCGTCGCCACTCCCGCCAGCCCTCCTCGTCGAGGGCCTCGAGGTCGGCCAGTCGCGGCCGGAAGCGGTGGGGGGCCGGAGCCAGCTCCGGGTGGAGATCGGCGGGCGCCTTCCGGGTCCACGGACAGACCTCGTTGCAGCGGTCGCAGCCGGCCACCATGTCGCCCATCGCGGGCGCCAGCCCGGCCGGGATCTCGTCCCGGTGCTCGACCGTCAGGTAGCCGATGCAGCGCCGGGCGTCGAGCACGTAGGGCTCCGGGAAGGCAGCGGTGGGGCAGGCGTCGAGGCAGGCCGTGCAGCGGCCGCAGTGGGCGGTGGCCGGCGGGTCGGGCTCGAGCTCGAGGTCGGTGAGGAGCGCGCCGAGGAAGAGCTCCGAGCCGAGTCGCCGGTTGAGCAGCATAGTGCTCTTGCCGATCCAGCCGAGGCCGGCCCGGGCGGCCCACTCCCGTTCCAGCAGCGGCGCCGTGTCCACCGCCGCCCGCCAGCCGCAGCCGGGGCGGAGGGTCTCGAGGCGGCGGCCGAGGGCGACCAGGCGTTTCTTGACGAGCTTGTGGTAGTCGCGGCCCCAGGCGTAGCGCGAGACCCAGACCCGGCCGTCGCCGGACGCGGCGTCCGAGTCGGGCCGCGAGCTGCGGTAGCTCAGCGCCACCATGATCACCGACCGGCAGCCCTCGAGGAGGTGGCGTGGGTCCGATCGCTGCCGGGCCGTGTCGGCCATCCAGGCCATGCCGGCGTGTCGGCCGGCCGCGAGCCAGCGCTCGAGGTTGCCCGCGGACCGGGCGGGGCCGGCAGCGGCGACGCCGACCAGGTCGAAGCCCCCGCCGAGGGCGGCTCGCTTGATCTCCCGGGTGAGGCCGATCATCGCCGTCAGGGGTGGTCCAGTCCGCTCGCGCTCTTCTTCTCGCCGATGGGAGGTTCGAAGGGCTTGAAGTCCGGCGTCGGGCCCTCGCCCTCGGACCACTCGGGCAGCATCGGGCCTGGGCGCGACGGATCGCACCAGCGCAGGTCGCGCGGGGTGCCGGGCAGTCGGTGGCTCGCAACCACGACCCGCTCGTCGACGTCGACCAGGAGCAGCGAGCCGTCCTCCAGGGCCACCGCCAGGTGGCGGCCGCCGGGCGAGGCGGCGAGACGGACCGGCGGTGCGCCCAGGGGCAGCGCGTGCTCCTTATCGAGGCGCAGCCCCTTGCGCCCGCTCTTGAACAGGGCGAGATCGAGCGTCCCGTCGCCGTCGGGGGTGGCCACCGCGGTGGCGAGGACCCGGCCGCCGCCGACGAAGGCGACGTCGACCGGCCGGCCGCCGACGGGGCGAACGGCGACGGCTGCCACGGTGGCGGGGACCACCAGCTGGACCCTGCCCGATCCGGCGTCGGCGAGGGCGAGCAGGCCCAGCTTGGGCGACAGCGCCATGTGGACGATGTCGCCGGCCAGGGCGACGCGCGGAAGCCCCTTGCGTTCGACGAGGTCGATCACGCTCATGTGGACTCCGGTCGACCCGTCGGGGAGCCGCTCCAGGACGAGCATCGCGGCGTCGTCCGGCGCCATGAGCACCTGCCACGGGTTGACCACGGGGCTGGCGATCCGGGTGATGAGGGCGCGGTCCGGGTAGCTGACGAGGAGCGCGTCGCCCGCCAGTGCGACGTAGCGGTCCGGGGAATCGCCGAAGTGGGGCATGGTGAGGCCGTCGATGCGCTCGACCACCGTCTGGGTGCGGAGGTCGATGACGGCGGTGCGCCCGTTGACCACGTCGGGCGCGAACAGGATGCCGCCCGGAGCCGGGTAGAGCCATCCCACCGGGCCGGTCTCGACCTCGGCCTTGAGCCCGCTGCCGGCCTCCACCAGGACCACGCGATCGCCCACCGACGCGGCCAGGATGCCGGTCGGTGGTTTGGGCGTTCCCGCTGAAGCCGGAACGGAGACCAGCGCGACGGCGGCGGCCACGGCGAGTGCGCGTCGGTTCATGGCATCAACTGTAGCTCAGACCGGGGGCAGTGGCAGTGGCAGCAATTCGTCGGACGAATTGCGGCGGCGCTTCGGACGCGCCGACCGGCCCGGGAGCGCAGCCGAGTCGATCCCGATCCCGATCCCGGACGACCGGCAATCGGCGATCAGCGATCAGGGACAGCGAACAGCAATCAGCGATCAGCAACCAGCGATCAGCAACCAGCGGCAGCGTCAGCGGCAGCAATCAGGGCCAGCGGCAGCGGCAGCAATCAGGGACAGCGGCAGCGGCAGCAATCAGCCCCCCACCCTTGTTGCCCCGGGAGACACCGGGGAAGTAACACAACACTGGTTCCAGCAGACATCCCCGACCACGTCCGCGGGGTGTTACTTAGGAGCGTCGGCGACCAGCGATCAGGGTCAGCTATCAGCGGTCAGCAACCGGCGGCGGCGACCGGCGACAGCGACCGGCATCGGGTTTGGTTTCGGGTGCGGGTGCGGGTGTGGGTCCGGGTCCGGACGCTGATCACTGCCGCT
>DATHSO010000045.1:0-26737 GCA_035464095.1 Candidatus Methylomirabilota bacterium
GAGCGGCGGCCTGCCTCGCAGCCGGAAGACCCTTTCCGAGGCGCGCTTCCCGCGGATTGCCAGGTGCGGCATTGTGCGGAGCGCGCTCTGATCGGGAGGGTGGAGCCGGCACAATGCCGAACCTGGCACGTCCCGGTGGAGGCGCCCTGTCCGCGCGTCCCGGAGGCGCGGTTCGCTGCCGCTGCCGCTGCCGCTGGGCGCGGAGCGGTGCCGGGCACCTTTTCGTCGGACGAAAAGAGAGCCAGGCACCGAGCCCGCGCGGCCTCGAGGCCAAAGGGTGCCGGCACGCTGCCGAACCTGGCACACGTACCAGGGGAGGCTCCCCACGCGCGCGTCCCGGAGGTGCTGACCGCTGCCCCTGATAGCTGCCGCTGCCGCTGCCGCTGTGTTGTTCGTCGGGCACGGGCACGGGTACGGGTACGGGTGGGGGTGCGGTTGCGGCGACGGACGCGGACGCGGGGTGGGATCGGCGACAATGGACCGATGGACGACGTGCGGTTGACGGAGGAGGACGCGGCGCTGGCGTGGGCGCTGGCGTACAACACCCACGACCCGTCGGTGCTGGCCCCGATCCTGGCCGAGGACGTCCGGGTGATGTCGCGCTGGGTGATCCGCGACCTGGTCGGCCGCGAGCCTTACCTGGACTATCTGGAGAGGAAGTTCACGACCTTCGAGCGGTCGGGCTCCCTGGTGCGGGTGGAGCTGGCGGCGACCCCCGGATCCGGCGGGCGGCCCTGCGCCCTTCTCGAGCAGGACGGCGTGCTGCTCGCCACGGTGCTTTTCGACGTCATCGGCGGACGGCTGTCCATGGTCAGCCTGAGCGCCGAGCCGGCCCCGGCCAGCTGCCGGCGTTCCGGGCACTACCCCGGCTTCGACGACGGCGCCGTCGGTCCCGTGAACTGACGGATCGAGCTCCGGCCGGGCGGAGACTCAGACGAAGGTCTCGTCGAGCAGGCGCATGAGCACCGCCAGGAGCTCGTGCGGGCTCGAGCGGTCTGGGTGGGCGAGGAGCTCGTCGAGCTCGGCGTCCCGGCCGGCCAGGCCGCGCAGCCCACCCAGGAGCTCGTCGGAGAGGCCGCCCCTCCCGAGCTCGCCCAGAGCCCAGGTCAGGAGCCTGTGGTCGAAGGCCACCAGGTCGCTGCGGTTGCTGATCTTCTGCTGGTGGAGGGCGAAGCGTTCGACGCTCGGCCAGATCTCGGTCGCCAGGGCGAGGTCCCTGTCGGCCAGCCGCCAGCTGGCGAGCTGGCCCCGGATGGCGATCATGGTGAGCTGCTCGTCGAGCCTGATGTCATCCCAGGCGGGCGACTTCATGATCCGGTCGATCGCGGTCTCCACCGCCCCCATGAGCTCGTCATACTCGCTGGCGGTCGCCGGTGTCGGCCGCGCGAAGGTGAGGCCGAAGGGGCCGATGGTCTGGCGGATGGCGATGGCGGTGGCCAGCGGCGAGCCGGGCTCGACCTCGGGCCGGGGGACTCCCTTGGGCTGTGCTGACGTCTGCGGTGCGGTGGGGCGCGTGGGCTTGGCCGGTGCGGCAACGGCTTTCGAGGCCTGCAGCTCCGCCGCGCGTTGGATCAGGGTGTCGGTGATCCGCCTGTGCTGCTCCTTGACCTTGGCGTCGACGGCCTCGTCGGAGACCGCCATGGGACCGACCGGGATCTCTCGGCTCGTGACCAACCGGCCCCCGTCGTAGACCAGGGTCCGGATCCTCCGCTCCGGACGCGGGATGTACTCGGTCTGGACCGTGAACTCCCTGCCCAGGAGGGCGATCTTGTGGATCAAACCGCTCATCTGCCGACAGCGATTCAACCACGTCGGCCGAGCGACGGCAACCGGCGGACCCGGGCTGGGGTAGGCTGGACCCGGCCGGCGAGGCGACCGGGCCGGGCCGGGAGGACGCGGTCATGAGCACAGCACAGCCAACGGATCCCGCCCAGCGCCGGGCCCTCGACGCCTACGTCAAGCTGCGCCGTGCGGTCAACGCGCTGCAGGCTTCGGAGGCCGAGACCCTGCGCGGGGCCGGTCTCACCGAGAGCCAGTTCGCGGTGCTGGAGGCGATCCACCACCGCGGCGCCATGTGCCAGAAGGACCTGGCGGCCAAGATCCTCAAGAGTGCCGGCAACCTGACCACCGTCATCGGCAACCTCGAGCGGGACGGGCTCGTGGTCCGGCGCCGGGCCGAGCACGACCGTCGTGTGCTCACCGTCGATCTCACGGACCGTGGCCGCCGCCTGATCCGCTCGGTCTTCCCGCGCCACGCTGCCGTCCTGACCTGCGCCTTCGCGGTCCTGGAGCCGGCCGAGCAGGAGCGGCTCGCCGAGCTCTGCAAGCGGCTCGGCACCCAGAGCAGGGGCTGACGGCCACCGCCACGGAGGGGAAACGGCAGCGGGAACCGGACCGGGCCGGCGCCCGCTCGGGTCCTTCGCGGCCCGATCTCAGGCGAGGTCGAAGACCAGGATGTCGCTGGTCGGCGCCGAGCCGGAGACCCGAAGCCGTTCCAGCTCGCTCAGGGCGGCGCCGTCGCCTTCGGCGAGGCGGTGGCCGTTGACCTCGACCTCCCCGCGGATCACCTGGACCCAGAGCTGGCGGGCGGGGTCCGCGGCCAGCTCGAGCTCGTGGCCCGCCTCGATCAGGGCGCGGTGGAGCTCCACGTCCTGGTGGACGGTCACCGAGCCGTCGCGCCCGCTCCGGGAGGCCACGAGCGTCCAGGTGTTGGGACGCTCCTCGAAGGGGAAGCTCCGCTGCTCGTAGCCGGGCTCGAGGCCGAGGCGCTCGGGCTCGAACCAGATCTGCAGGAAGCGGACCTCGGCGGTGGCCGACGGGTTGAACTCGGAGTGGGTGACCCCGGTGCCGGCGGTCATCCGCTGTATGACGCCGGGCCGGAACACCGAGCCGTTGCCCAGGCTGTCGCGGTGCTCGTGGGCGCCCTCGACGACGATGCTCACGATCTCCATGTCGCGGTGGGGGTGGGTGCCGAAGCCCTGGCCCGGCTGCACCCGGTCGTCGTTGATCACCCGGAGGCTGCCGAAGCCCATGTGCCGGGGGTTGTAGTAGCTGCCGAAGGAGAAGCTGTGGCGGCTCGAAAGCCAGCCGAGCTCGGCGGCGCCGCGCTCGGCGGACGGCCGGATCCGGATGCTGGTGCCTGTCATGGCGGTACCCTCCTGGTCGGGTTGCGGTCGATGTCGCTTCCATCACAGGCAACAAGTTCGACATCGAAGTATATTCCAGGCTCCGTCGGCTCGGCGGGCTAGCCGATGGCCGAGGGCAGGACCGACGCCAGGAAGCGCACCTGCTCGAGGGAGTTGTAGAGCTGGGCCGAGATCCGCAGGGTACGAGACGGCGGCTGTCCCCAGCGCGTCACGGGCACCTCGACGTGGTGCTCCCTGTACAGGCGGTCCTGGAGCGGGTCGATCCCGCTCGGCGGCAGGTCCGGGACGGCGCCCCGATCCGGCAGCGGCACCGCGGCGAGCGACGCGACGAGCTCGTCGGGGCAGGGCGGGGCGACCCCGAGCGCCTGGCACAGGACCGAGCGGCCGGCGAGGGCGAGCCGCCGGTTGCGGGCCCGGACCTCGGGCCACCCGCCATCGACCATTCCCGCCACGGCGTCGATGGCATGGGGGACCGTGAGCCACGGCGTCGGGTCGCAGGTTCCCGTCCAGTCGAACTCGACCAGCAGGCGGCTGCGGCCGTGCAGGGGCGCCGACCAGCCGTGGCTGGTGACCAGCGGCCGGGTCCGAAGCCGCCAGTCCTTCCGCACCCACAGGAAGCCGGCGCCCTTGGGCGCGCACAGCCACTTGTGGCAGTTGCCGGTGTAGAAGGGCGCCGCGAGGGCGTCGAGCTCGAGGTCGAGCATCCCCGGGGCGTGGGCCCCGTCGACGATCAGGGTCAGCCCCCGGGCATCGAGCTCGGCGGCGAGCTCGGCCACGGGCAGCACCAGCCCGGTGGGGCTCGTGACGTGGTCGAGGACCGCGGCCCGGGTTCGGGGCGTGAGCCGGTCCAGCACCGTCTCGATCACTGCCTCGGGGCCCTCCAACGGGTAGGGAAGCCGCGCCTCGACGAGGGTCGCCCCGACCCGTCGGCTCGCCACCTCGACGGCATTCCTGCAGGCCGGGTAGCCGTGGTCGGTGACCAGGACCTCGTCGCCCGCCGCGAGGGGCAGGGCGGCGAGGGCTGTGTTGACCCCGGTGGTCGCGTTGGTGACGAAGGCGAGCCCCTCGGGGTCGGCGCCCACGAAGGCGGCGAGCTCGGCGCGGGCGGTCTCCACCAGCCCCGGCAGCTCGCGCACGAAGAAGCGAACCGGCTCGGCCTCCATGACCGTCCGCAGCTCCTGCTGCGCGGCGAGCACCGGCCGGGGGCAGGCGCCGAAGGAGCCGTGGTTGAGGAACACGATCCCCGGGTCGAGGTCCCAGTGCCGGGCGAGCTCGGAAGGTGGCGGCAGCGGCGGCACGGTTGGATTGTACGCGCCGCGCGGCTGCCCCGGTTCGCCGTCAGCGGCCGTTGACCACGGTCAGGATCGCCCGGCCGTAGCTCCTGACCTTGGCCGGCCCCATGCCGGCGATCTCGAGCAGCTCCGCCTCGTCCGCCGGCCGGGCGCGGCAGATGGCGGTCAGCGTGCGGTCGGTCAGGATGCGGAAGGCCGGCGTCCGGCGCCGCCGGGCCTCGGCGAGGCGCCACTCCCGGAGCGCGTCGAACAGCCGCAGCTCGTCGCCGTCGAGGGCGGGACTGGAGGCCGGCGGCTCGAATCCGGACCTTCGAGCCGGGTCGCTGCGCCCGCGACGGCCGGACGGAGCGCGGCCGCGTTTCGAGCTGTCGGCGGGCGGCACCATGATCTCGACCGCCTCGACCGCGTCGGGCCGGGCGAGGCGACCGGCGCGGGTCAGGAAGACGCGGTGGAAGCGGATGGTCCGTCCGCCCTTGACGAAGGAGTCGGCGCGCATCTCCACGAGCCCCGCCCTGGCGAGGGCGCCGAGCAGGCTCTCGAAGTCGCCGCGGGAGATGGGCCCTTCTGCCTCGGCTTCGCGGTGGAGCTGGCCCGAGGTCGCCCCGTCCCGCCCCTGCAGCAGGCTCAGGACGCCGGAGAGATGCTCGATCTCGGACGCTCCCGGGGTCCGGGTCCGGGCCACCAGGCTTTCGTTGGGGGCGCACTGGTCGCACAGGCGGCACGGCTCCCCCGAGTCCCGGCGGTCGCCGAAGTGCTCGACCAGCCGCACCATGCGGCAGCCGTGGCCGGCGGCGAAGGCGATCATCTGCTCGACCTGGGCCCGGCGGTGGGCGCGCTGGCCCTCGTAGCCGGCCTGCCAGCCCGGTCGGCCGCGGCTCACCGTCTCGTCGGGTGCTACCACGGCGCCCCGGTGGATCCACAGCTTCTCGAGAGCGGTGGCGAAGGTCTCGGGGTCGAGGTCGAGCTCGGCGCGGAGCTGCTCGGCCGGCCGCGGCTCGGTGGCGAGAGCGGCGAACAGCCGCTCCAGGACCCGAGGCTCGGGGTAGTCGCGGTCGAAGAAGAACTGGTGGGTGTGGCGGTCGGCCCAGGAGTACAGGAGCAGCGCGCGGGCCGGCGCACCGTCGCGGCCGGCGCGGCCGATTTCCTGGTAGTAGCCCTCGAGCGAGCCGGGCAGCCCGGTGTGAATGACGGTGCGGACGTCGGCCTTGTCGATGCCCATGCCGAAGGCGATGGTGGCGACGATGACCTCGGTCTCTCCCGCCTGAAAGGCCTGCTGCACCGCGTCCCGCCTCGGCGCCGTCATGCCGGCGTGGTAGGCGGCCGCGGGAAACCGCTCGGCGAGGGCTACCGCAAGCTCCTCGGTCTCGCGGCGGCTCGGCGCGTAGACGATGGCGGGCCGCCGCTCCGGCGTCGCCAGCACCCGTCGCACCAGCCCGTGGCGCAGGGAGGGCTTCGCCTCCACCGCTTCCACGGCGAGGTTGGTGCGCCGGAAGCCGTGGATGAAGGCGCGCGCCTCGGGGATTCCGAGCTGCTCGACGATGTCGCGTTGAACGACCGGTGTGGCGGTGGCGGTCAGGGCGATGACCGGGGTCGGACGAAGCACGGGCAGGCGTTCGCCGATCATCCGGTACTCGGGCCGGAAGTCGTGTCCCCAGTGGGAGATGCAGTGGGCCTCGTCGACCGCGATCAGAACCGGACGGCGCTTGGCGAGCATCTCCGGAAAGCCGGGGACCGCGAGCCGTTCCGGGGCGACGAACAGGAAGTCGAGGTCGCCGGCAAGAAAGGCGTGGCAGACCTCCCTCGACTCGGCCCGGTCGCGGCCGGAGTGGATCCGCTCCGCGGCCAGGCCGACGGTCTGCAGGGCCTGGACCTGGTCCTCCATGAGGGCGATGAGGGGCGACAGGACCAGGGTCGTGCCGGCGCGCGCCAGACCCGGAAGCTGGTAGCACAGGGACTTGCCGGCTCCGGTGGGCATCACCAGCAGCACGTCCGAGCCCTCGGTGACGGCACGGCAGACCTCCTCCTGGAAGGGTCGGAAGCTGCGGTGCCGGAAGACCGCGGCCATGAGGGCCGGCAGGCCGTCGGGCGAGACGGGGCTGCGCCGCCGGCTCACGGCGGGGCCGACTCGGCGTCGGTGTCGGGCTCGGCGGTCGGCGCGTTGACGACCGAGCACAGCGGGTCCATCCGGGGACGCATGCCCGCATTATGGCAAAGCTGCGGTGGGCGACGGTACGATGGAGCGAGGCGGATCGGCGAACGATTCGTGCCGGCGGCCGTCGGAGCTGGTCACCGGCGCATGGTAGCAAGGCTTCGACGGGTGTGGTGTATCCTCGAGTGCGGACTCGCCGGCCGAAGGTCGAGGGGGGCTCATGAGACCGACCCGGGCAGCGTGGTTGTTCGTCGCCGGGATCGCCTGGCTGGTCCTTCGGGGAATTCTGGCCGGATCGATTCCGACCCTGCAGCCGGAGCGGGTGGCGGCGAGCGGCGGCCTGTGGCTGCTGGTTCCTCTGCTGTCGGTGGTTGCGAGCCTCACCATCCCGCTGTTCTTCATCTCGTTCCTGCGCCGGCACGACTTCGCGGAACAGCCGTGGTTGCTGGCCGCGACCAGGTTCGCGGTGGCGGCGTCAACGGCCTCGTTCCTGCTGGTGACGGTCTCGTACGTCGGCCTGCTGGGGGGAACCGGGTCGGCCGTCGCCGGCCGGGCCGATGTGGCGCCGTGGCTGATCCAGGTGGTTCCCATGGCCCTCGTCCTGTCCCTGATCGCCTTCCTGCTGACCTTCGCCCGCCAGAGCCCGTCTCCGCCGGGCCTGCGGCGTGCGGCGACGGTGGCGGCGGCGGGCGCGGTGGTGCCGGCTCTGCTGATGGCGGTGTGGATGGTGCATGCGAGGGCGCCGGAGTCGGTGTCGTGGTGGCCGGAGGTCGCGAGCAGCCTCCCCGCCCGGCTCGTGGGCCTCGCCGGCGCCGCGGCGTTGGTCTGGTTTCTGGAGAGCTTCGCGACGAGCTACCCGGACGGTCGCGGAACGAGGGGCCGGTGCGATCTGATGGCGTCAAGCCGCGTTGAAAGTGGCGGGTGACACGGTTTCTCGCGAGAGGAGCGGTACAATCGTACAATCGAGACACGGACGAACGGGCGCTCCAGGCTCGATTCCGAAGGTGCTCGGAGGGCGGGAAAAGACGTTGAAGGTTGACCTGGGATGATCTGATGACGTGGCCGGTCGCCACCACGGCGCTCGTGGTTGCGGTGCCGGTGTTGCTGTTGGTCATCGGGGTGTTGTGGTCTCAGCTCCGGTCCGCGCGAGCGCAGCCGATGCCCACTCCCCAGCAGCTCAACGGTGTGCGGGACCGCTCCACCCGGCGCCTGGAGCGCGACCTCGAGGGCCAGATCGAGTTCTTTCAGGTGTTCTCGAGTCTGCTGGGCGAGCTCCACGCCCAGCGGCAGATCCGACAGATCCCCCAGATCCTGGTCAACGCCATGGTCCGGATGTTCCGGCCCGAGTCGGCCGTGGTGGCGATCCGGCGCCGGAGCACCATGACCGACCCGGATCGGGAGAACCGGCTCATCGTGTCCGCGGTGTCGTCCTCCCAACGCCGGATGAAGGTCGGCATGGAGGTACGCTTCGGCGAGGGCCAGCTCGGCATCGTCGCCGCCCGCCAGCGGGTCATGGTGCGTCGGGAGTTCGACGAGGAGCGGTCCCTGAGCTACAGCGTCAGCCAGGCCTCGGGCCAGCCCGAGTTCGACGTCGTCGCGCCCATGATCGCCAGCGACGGGACCCTCGGCGTCATCGCCATCGCACGGCCCGAGCGGCACCACGTCAACGAGAAGGAGATGCTCGAGATGATGGCCCGGCTCGGGACCCTGACATGGACCAACCTCGAGGCCTACAAGAACGTCGAGATCGCGGCGGAGGTCGACGGTCTGACCGGGATCTACAACAAGTCCGCCCTCCTGAGCAAGCTCAGCACGTCGGTGCTCGACGCCCGCGAGCGCGGCGACAAGGTGTCGGTGTTTCTGTTCGACATCGACAACTTCAAGGTCTACAACGACAACAACGGCCACCTGGTCGGTGACCAGCTGCTGCGGCTGCTCGCCAAGCTGGTGAAGGACAGCGTGCGGTCGGACGACACCTTCGGCCGCTTCGGCGGCGAGGAGTTCGTGCTCGTGATGCCGGGACGCTCGGGGCCGCAGGCCCTGTCGGCAGCCGAGGTCATCCGCAACCGCATCGAGGAGTACCCGTTCCAGGGTGAGGCCGGGCAGCCGACGGGGAGGGTCACGATCTCGGGGGGTGTCGCTTGCTTCCCGGACGACGCCGACGACAGCGTCGAGCTGCTGCGCAACGCCGACGTGGCCCTCTACGAGGCCAAGAACGCCGGTCGCAACCGGGTCTTCCGGGCCGAGCCCACCGGTCTCAACCCCGTGGCAGGCAACCGCTCGCGTTCGGGCTCTCCGGACGCGGGGAGGGTCGGGGACGATCCCGGGACAGCGGATCCAGACCAGCGTCAGGATGGCGACGGCGGCGTGCCCCGCAGCTGAGGCGGCTCGGGAGCTGCCGGCTTTCTGAGCTACAATCCTGGCCATGAAGGTCGACGTACGGCACGCGGGTGACGTGATCATCGTGGATCTCGAGGGCCGCCTGGTCATGGGGGTCGGCGACGAGCTCCTGCGACAGGTGATGGACCAGATCGTCGCCGAGGGCTGGGGCAAGATCGTCCTCAACCTCCGAGGGGTCTCGATCATGGACAGCTCGGGGATCGGCGAGCTCGTCTCCAGCTGGAAGCTCGCCCAGCGCTTCGGCGGGAAGGTCAAGCTCCTCGGCCCCGCCGCGAGCGTGCAGCGCACCCTCCGCCTGACCCAGATCCTGCCCCTCCTCGAGGTGTTCGACGACGAGACCGAGGCGGTGGCGAGCTTCGCCTGAGGGCCGCGCCCGACCGACACCCCGAGCCGCCCGACCACCGGGGCGGGCGGGTCCGAAGGAGGCCGCAGCATGTTCGACAGCTACCGCCAGGGCTACCGCGACGAGCTCGACGCGATCCGGGAGGCCGGCACCTACAAGGAAGAGCGGGTGATCTCGTCCCCCCAGAGCGCCGCCATCAGGGTGCCCCAGGGCGAGGTCATCAACTTCTGCGCCAACAACTACCTGGGCCTCGCCGACAACCCGCGGATCATCGCTGCCGCCGGCAGGGCGCTCGAGGAGCGTGGCTTCGGGATGGCGTCGGTGCGCTTCATCTGCGGCACCCAGGACCTGCACAAGGAGCTCGAGCGGGTCATCTCGGAGTTCAACGGCACCGACGACACCATCCTCTACTCGTCGTGCTTCGACGCCAACGCCGGCCTCTTCGAGACCATCCTCGGCGAGGAGGACGCGATCATCTCGGACCAGCTCAACCACGCCTCGATCATCGACGGGGTGAGGCTGTGCAAGGCCGAGCGCTTCCGCTACGCCAACTCCGACATGGACGAGCTCGAGGCGATCCTGAAGCGGACCCGGGGCCACCGCCGTCGCCTCATCGCCAGCGACGGCGTCTTCTCCATGGACGGCTACCTGGTCAAGCTCCGCGAGATCTGCGACCTCGCCGAGACATACGACGCCATGGTGATGGTGGACGACTCCCACGCCACCGGCTACATCGGCCCCACCGGCCGCGGCACTCCGGAGCACTGCGGGGTCCAGGGCCGGGTCGACATCATCACCTCGACCCTCGGCAAGGCTCTCGGGGGCGCCTCCGGCGGCTACACGACCGGTCGCCGGGAGATCATCGACATGCTGCGCCAGCGGTCGCGGCCGTACCTCTTCTCCAACACCCTGACCCCGTCCCTGGCCGCTGCAGGGATCGCGGTCTTCGAGATGCTGTCCGGCACCACGGCGTTGCGCGACAAGCTCATGGACAACACCCGCTACTTCCGCTCGAAGATGAGCGGGCTCGGCTTCGACATGCTCGAAGGGGAGACCGCCATCGTGCCGGTGATGCTGTATGACGCCAAGCTCGCCAAGAGCTTCGCCGACGAGATGCTCGGCGAGGGGATCTACGTCATCGGCTTCTCGTTCCCGGTGGTCCCCAAGGGGCAGGCCCGGATCCGGACCCAGATCTCGGCGGCCCACGAGCGCGAGCACCTCGACCTGGCGGTGGCCGCCTTCGAGACCGTCGGCAAGCGTCTCGGCGTCATCTGACCGGACGGTGTCGGACCCTCCCGAGATTCCGGACAGCGCCTGGACCGAGTGGGGCGGTGACGGGCCCCGATTGGTCCTCGCCCACGCCAACGGCTTCACTCCCGGCTGCTACTGCACCTTGATCGGTCGGCTGCGATCGGACTTCAGTGTGGCGACCTTCGCGGCCCGGCCCCTGTGGGGCAACGCCGAGCCGGCCGCCGTCGGGAGCTGGCTGCCGCTGGCCGACGATCTCGCGCGCCTGCTCGAGTCGCGTCGCGAGACCGCGGTGGTCGGCGTCGGCCACAGCCTCGGCGGGGTGCTGACGGCCCTGGCCGCCACCGCCCCGCCGAGCCGGTTCACGGCCCTTGTGCTCCTCGACCCGGTGGTCTTCAGCGGTCACCGCGCCTACCTCTGGGGCTGGATGAAGCGGCTCGGGCTGGGCTCGCGGTTTCCCCTGGCGAGGGGGGCGCGTCGGCGGCGCGACCGCTGGCCCGACCTCGAGTCGGTTCGGGCGAGCTGGCAGGGGCGCGCCATGTTCCGCGGCTGGGACCCGCGAGCCCTCGAGGACTACCTGGAGGCGAGCGTGACCGAAGCCGCCGACGGCGCGTGGGTGCTGCGCTACCCCAGGGCCTGGGAGGCGCGGATCTTCGAGATCTGCCCCCACGACCTGTGGCCGCAGCTGCGCCGCGTCGAGGCGCCGACCCTCGTCGTTCGCGGTCCCGCCTCCGACACCCTGGCCCCGGGCGCGGCGGCGAGGATGGCGAACGAGATGCCGGACGCCACGGTCCTCGAGCTCGAGGGGACGTCCCACTTCCTTCCCATGGAGAAGCCGGACGAGGTGGCGCGGCTGATCGTCGACTTCGCGGGGGCTCCCGATCGTCCTCCGCGGTCCGCACCGTGAGCAGTTGCCGGAAGCCTAGCCGCGGCCGGGCTTTTTCGCCGTGAACAGCAGCCCGACGCCCCAGGGTGCGCCGTCGAAGAGCCGGTCGACGGCGAACGCGGCGCGCACGAGGTTGACCAGCCAGCGCCGCCGGCCGAGGCCGAAAACCGCAGCCAGGGCCGGGTCGTCGGCGAGGGCGCCGTCGTGGTGGAGCCGGCGGCGGTTCACCCGCTTCAGGAACAGACCGTCGTAGATCCGGAGCAGCGGCCAGCCCCAGACGGTGACCTCGGGCTCGAGGCCGGCTTCGGCCAGGACGTCGGCCATCTCCCCAGGACGGTAGCGGCGGAGGTGACCGCCCCAGTCGTCCCAGTCGGACCACTGGCCGGGATCGGCGGGCACCGTTCCGGCGAGCCAGCCGCCCGGCTCGAGTACCCGACCGAGCTCGGCCGCGGCCGACCGGTGGTCTGGAATGTGCTCGAGGGTCTCGGCCGAGGTGGTGCTCGCGAAGGTGGCGTCGTCGAAGGGCAGGGCGGTGATGTCGGCCACGACCGGCAGAACGTGTCGATCCACACCGGCCGATCGGACACGGTGGGCGACCACCGCCAGGGATCGCAGAGACCGGTCGGCGGCCACGACCGTGGCGCCGGTGCGGGCCAGGGTGACGCTCAGCGAGCCGACGCCGGCAGCGCACTCCAGGTGGAGCCCGGGCCTCGGAACCCGATGCCGCAGCGCCCGTTCGAGCCGGTCCTCGCGGTGGGCGTGGCGCGGGCCGAAAAACTCGGGGTCGGCGCCCCACTGTGCTCGTGCCATGACCGGACTATAGCAGTCGGAAGCGGTGAAGGGGCCGACGCCTTTAATTCTCAATTATTAATTTTTAATTCTTAATTATTTGTTCCTGAAAGTGACGTAGTGTGCGATGTAATTAAGAATTCAACATTGAGAATTGAGAATTAGCGGTTGATGATCCTCCGCGCCACCTGCTTGACCGGCAGGACGCGGTCGAGCTTGTGGCCGATGCGGATCAGCTGGTCCACCACCACCGCCTTGCCCGTGGTGTTCTTGTAGCACTCGCCGCAGCGGGGCAGGGTCTCGAAGTCGCGGGCCCTGAACGCCTCCATGAGCTGTGGGATGCGGTCGGAGGCGAGGATCTCCCGCACCGTTTGGGTCTTCATGTCGCCGATCGCCTGAGCGCCGTCGTAGTCGTAGCAGCAGTGGGTCACCAGGCCGTCGGACAGGACCACGAACCAGCGGAAGGGGTAGCCCTGGAAGCAGCCGTAGTACTGCTCGTGGAGATCGGTGGCGTCGGTGGTGTCGAGGCCCTCGCAGGTCTTCTCGATGACCGTCGCCTGGGGGTAGCGGTCGAGCCCGAAGAAGGCCTCGAAGTCTGCGATCGTCTCGTCGGCGGTTTTGAGGGACACCATCTTCTGGATCTCGACCCGGATGCCGTGGCCCCTGGAGAGCTCGAGGAAGGTCCGGATGTTGGCCACCACCTCCTCGAAGCGGCCGCCGCGGCGGATCTCGGGGTAGACCGCGGCGTCGACCGTGTCCACACACAGCCGGATCCGCTGCAACGACGTCGCCAGCAGCTCCCGGCCGTAGGCCTCGTCGAGCATCATGACGTTGGTGGAGACCCCGGCCCCGGGGAACAGGTCGACGGCCTCGGCGAGGCGCGGGTAGAGCAGGGGCTCGCCCATCTCGTGCAGCCAGCGGACCCGGATGCCGTTGTCCCGGAGGTCGGCGGCGACCTTCTCCACCAGCCACCACGGCATGTCGTCCTCGGGCCGGCCCAGGTTGCCCATCGGGCACATGCCGCAGCGCAGATTGCAGCGGCTGGTCAGCTCGACGCCGACCTTGGCCGTCGCGGGGTCGAGAATCGGTCTCATGCCGATAGTGTAGCAGGGATCCCACCAGCGGCCGGCAGCCCCCCGCTGCGCGTCCGGTCGGACCGATCGCGGGAGGGAGGGAGTACCATCACGACCATGTTGGATGATCTGAGCCCGATCTGGGTGGACACCGCCGAGGGCCTGTGCGAGGTCGCGGGCGCGGTGGCCGAGGTGGGTCGCATGGCCCTCGACACCGAGGCCGACTCCCTCCACTCCTACTTCCACAAGGTGTGTCTGATCCAGGTGACGGCCAACGGCCGCAACTTCGTCATCGATCCCCTGGCCCTGGAGCCGGACGACCTCCGGCCGCTGTGGGATGTTGTGGAGGACCCCGAGCTGCCGGTGCTGATGCACGGTGCCGACTACGACCTCAGGGTCCTCGACCGCGACTACGGGGTGCGAATCCGGGGGCTCCAGGACACCCAGACCATGGCCCAGGTCCTCGGCGAGCCCAAGACCGGCCTCGCGACCCTGCTGGAGCGGGACGTGGGGGTGGCGCTCGACAAGCGCCACCAGCGGGCCGACTGGGGCCGCCGGCCGCTGACCCGGTCGCAGGTGGTCTACGCCGCGGCCGACACGGCCTTCCTCGGCCGCCTCGCGGCCGGCCTCCGGGCTCGCCTGGAGGAGCTCGGTCGCTGGTCGTGGGCGGTCGAGGAGTTCGGCCGCCTCGAGGAGGTGCGCTTCGAGCCGCCGGAGCCGGATCCTCTGGCCTTCGAACGGGTCAAGGGGGTTCGGGTGCTGCGCGGCGCCGCCCGCGACCGGGCCTACAGCCTGGTCCAGTGGCGCGACCTCGAGGCCCAGCGCCTCGACACCCCGCCCTTCAAGGTTCTGGGCAACGCGCCCCTGGTCGCCCTCGCCTCGTCGCCCCCCGCCACCGTCTCCGAGCTCGCCGAGGTCGACGGGATCGGGCCCCGTTTCTCCCGTCGGTGGGGCCGCGAGGTGGTGGCCCTGCTGGCCCGGCCCGAGACCGCCCCAGCGCCTCGCCGAGGGCGTCGGGAGCTCGAGCCGCCGCCGGTGGTCGTCAAGCGGACGAAGCGGCTGGCAGCGGCGCGCGATCGGATCGCCGCCGAGCTCGGGATCGAGCCGGGTCTGCTCTGCCCGCGCGCGTGCCTCACCGGCGTGGCCTCCCGCCGACCCCGGTGCACGAGCCGCCGGGACCTGGAGCGCTCCGGGCTCGGCGGCTGGCGCCTCGAAATTCTGGGCGAGCCATTCCTCGAAGCGCTGACCGAGGGCTGACCCGCCGGTCCTCGCTTCGCGTGCGCGTGGGGCTCGGTGGCCCGTCGAACCCGTGCTACCCTTCGCGCTTCCGAAACCGGAGGCACCATGGCACTGACCGAGGAGACGCTGGCTTTCGTGGGCTGCGGGATGATGGGTGAGGCAATGGTCAAGGGCCTGCTTCGCAGGGGGCTGGTCGACCCGCGCCAGATCATCGCCAGCCACCCCAGGACCGAGCGGTGCCTGGAGCTCGAGAATCGCTACGGCATCCAGGTCACCGACAGCAACCGCGAGGCCGCCGAGGACGCGAGCTGGGTGACCCTGGCGGTCAAGCCCCAGTTCCTGGGCGAGGTGGTGGCCGACCTGACCGGCGCCTTGAAGCCCTCGACCACGGTGCTGAGCATCGTCGCCGGCGCCAGCATGGCGCGCATCGCCGCCGACCTCCGGGTTCGGAGGGTGGTGCGGGCGATGCCCAACACCCCGGCCCAGATCGGGCTCGGCATCTCGGTGTGGACCGCCACCCCCGAGGTTGGGGAGGCCGGGCGCGACAAGGTCCGCGCCATCCTGTCGGCTCTCGGCACCGAGGAGTACGTGATCCACGAGGCCGAGCTCGACATGGCCACCGCCCTGAGCGGCACCGGTCCGGCCTACGTGTTCCTGTTCATGGAGGCGCTGGTGGACGCCGGCGTCCACATGGGTTTTTCCCGCCGGGTCGCGGAGCGGCTGGTCTTCGAGACCGTGCTCGGCGCGGCCGAGTTCGCCAAGGGGGCGCCCGAGCACCTGGCCAAGCTCCGCAACCAGGTCACCTCGCCGGGAGGCACCTCGGCGGCGGCCCAGTACGAGCTCGAGCGCGGCCGGTTGCGGACGGTGCTGTCGGACGCGGTCTGGGCCGCCTACCGGCGCTGCCAACAGCTCGGCGGCGTCGCCGCCGGCGAGGTCAACGGCGGCCCCCCTCGGTAGCCAGCTGCCGCCTCTGATGCCCCGGATTGCCGAGGCAAGGGTCGTGTCGTATTGTCGGGGGCAAGGAGGAATCACCAAATGAAGAAGGTCGCGATTGCAGCGGGGTTGATTGTGGCCTTTCCAATCTTGGGGTTTGCCGTCTTGTCCTTTCAACAGCTGGACGGAAACACATTCACTATTAGCCACCAGGTCAAATGGATCGGCGGCCGAAATCAGGCAATGGAGCTCGTGTTCGAAAAGGCGGCGTCTCTGTGTCTGGCCGCTGGATACTCCCATTTCGAGATCATCGACCAGGCGTCACACGCGGGAGGGGGGTTTCAGGCGCCGAACGCGACGATTACCGTCAAGTTTTTCTTAGGCCCCGGGGAAAACCGGGTGGACTGCGAAGGAAAGGCCACCGAAGAGTACATCGAGCAGGCGTCGAAGAAGCTCGAAAAGAGGGGGTACCAAGGGCCTGTCGGCACGAAACCACCTGTCGAACCCGCGGCGGCCGACAGTCAATGTTCTGTCGAGCAGATCTCCGCGATGGTCAAGGCCGGCTTGACTGACGACCAGATTAGGGCGGCGTGCGAGAAGGAACCGGAGTTGAGCGAGCCTGGTGAAAGTTGAGCTATTCCTCCGCCTCTCCCGCAAGAAGACCACAATCACGCGACATCGGCACCGCCATCCAGGCCGGGCGGCCCGGAAGGCTGGGGCTTCTGAGAACCCGAACACGTCCCCGGAGCGCCGTCGCAGCGGCAGCGGCAGCGGCAGGGACAGCGGCAGGGGCAGCGGGACCTGAGAGAGCTCATCGCCGGCGAGGTTCGGCCCGGAGCGGTCTCCCGCCCCGGGCCGCGCGGGCTAAGGGGGCAGCGATCAGCGGCGGACGAGCTCGAAGGCCTTGAAGGCGGGGATCCAGGGCTGGATCCGGTCGGCGAGGCGGATCTGCTCGAGGCGCCGCATCTGCTCGTCGTCGAGCAGACCGTGGAAGCCCTCGACGTAGATCACGTGGACGTCGACGAGGGCCTCGCCGAGGTCGTGGCGCTCGATCGCGAGCAGCCCGAGCTCGGCGGGGTCGGGCACCCCGGCGGCGAAGAGGTCGTCGATCGCCGCCTGGACGTCCGCGATCTGCTGGCGCAGGGGCTGCTCGGCGGCTCGGTGGTCGGCCCACACCAGGTCCCAGGCCGCGACCTGGTCCGGGTCGAGGTCGAGGAAGTTGGCGATCGCGTGGCGGGCCGCGTCCATCGTCGGGTGGGGCTCCTCCCCGGGCGGCTCGATCTGGGCCAGGGCCGGGGCGGCAACGACGAGCAGCAGGATCGCAAGCAGCAGACGTTTCATGGTGGACTCCTTCCGACGGTTCGGGTCCCCGCCTTCACCGCAGCGATGGACCTCGTGAACGCCTGTGGGACGATTTCCCGGCCTGGAGGTTGACACTCCGGGGCGCAGGCATCGGGGCCGCCCCCGGCTCGGGTCCGTGCGGGACGGTGTAAAGTTGACCGGAAGGGAGTGGGGGACCATGATCACTCTGACCGACACGGCCCGCACCAGGATCGAGGAGTTCGTCCGGCAGGCGGATGACGACTGCATCGGCGTCCGGGTTCTCGCCGCCAAGGTGGGCCGCCACACCTTCCGCTACCAGCTCCAGCTGACCCGCGAGCAGGACCTGATCGAGGGCGACACCCGCCTCGAGCAGGACGGCTTCGACCTGGTGGTCGACCCGCAGACCGCAGAGCTCATGGAGGGCTCGACCATCGACTACATCACCGTGTCGACGGGCGAGGGCTTCGAGATCCACAACCCCGCGGCCGATCCCGGCTGGGAGGATCCCCTCTACAAGAAGGTCCAGGAGGTGATCGACACCAAGGTGCTGCCGGTGGTCGGCGCCCACGGCGGCTGGGTCGAGCTCGACCGCATCGAGGGCGACACCGCCTACGTCAGCCTCGGCGGCGGCTGCCAGGGCTGCGCGAGCGCCGGCTTCACCCTGTCGGCGGGCATCGAGCAGGCCATCTGCCAGGAGGTCGACGAGATCGAGCACGTGGTCGACGTCACCGATCACGGGGCCGGCCAGCAGCCCTTCTACCGCGAGTAGCGCCGGCCGCGCCCGCGGCTCTCCCACCGGCCTGCCGGGTCCCGATGGGCGATCGCCCGGGAGGGGCGTCGGCCTCAGCTCTCGACCCGCTCCACGTCCGCGCCCAGGGCCCGCAGACGCCGGTGGAGCAGCTCGTAGCCGCGCTCCACCTGGTGGATGTTGTTGATCACGCTCTCGCCGCGGGCGCAGAGGGCGGCGATGACGAGGGCCATCCCGGCCCGGATGTCGGGGCTCGCCAGCTGCTGGCCGTAGAGCTGGGACGGCCCGACCACCACCGCCCGGTGAGGGTCGCACAGGACGATCCGCGCTCCCATGGCGATCAGGCGGTCGACCCAGAACAGCCGGCTCTCGAACATCTTCTCGTGGATCAGGATGGTCCCCCGGGCCTGGGTGGCGAGGACCACCATGATGCTCACCAGGTCGGGCGGGAAGGCCGGCCACGGCCCGTCGTCGATCTTGGGGATGGCGCCGTGGATGTCGTCCCGGACCACCAGCTCCTGGTCGGCGGGGACCACGATGTCGTCGCCGTCGACCTGCCACCGGATTCCCAGTCGGTCGAAGCCGACCGCGGTCATGCGGTGGTGCCGGCGGGGCTCGGCGTCGGTGATGCGGAGCTCGCCACCGGTGACCGCGGCGAGGCCGATGAAGCTGCCCACCTCCACCGGGTCGGGGCCGATGGCGACCTCGGCGCCGCCGAGGGCGTCGCGGCCCTCGACCTCGAGGACGTTGGTGCCGATGCCGCTCACCGCACCGCCCATGGCGTTGAGCAGGTGGCACAGCTCCTGGACGTGGGGCTCCGACGCCGCGTTACGGATGACGGTGGTGCCCCGGGCCAGGGACGCGGCCATGACCGCGTTCTCGGTGCCCATCACGCTCATCTCGTGGAGGAAGAGCTCGGTGCCGGTGAGGCCGGACGGTGCTCGGAGCACGTAGCGGTCCGGCTCCACGTCGACCTCGGCACCGAGAGCGCGGAAGGCGTGGATGTGGGTGTCCAGGGGGCGGCGGCCGATGCGGTCGCCGCCGGGCCGCGGCAGCACGGCCCGCCCCCAGCGCGCCACCAGCGGGCCCGCGAGCAGGAACGAGGCGCGGATCTGGCCCGCCAGGGCCGGCTCGAGGGCGTGGCTGCCCAGGTCGCCGGCGGCGATCCGCCACCGGTCCGGCGCCGGCTCGTCGACGTCGGCGCCGAGGGCGGCGAGGAGCTGAAGCATCATCCTCACGTCACGGATCTGCGGCACGTTGGCGAGGGTGACGGGCTCGCCGGCGAGCAGGCAGGCGGCCAGCATGGGCAGGGCGGCGTTCTTGTTGCCCCCCGGCTTGACGGTGCCGGCGATGGGGTTGCCGCCGCGGATGACGTAGGCAAAGCTCTCGTCACCGGTCGGGTCGTGGTCGATGGGAACCATGGGTGCGGTCTCCGTCAGCACTGTACCACCGCCTTTCCCGGGCGATCCCGATGCCACCAGGGTGACGGGCGCGCGTGGCGGGAATGTGGCGCTGGCGGGGATTTCGGAGGGAGCTTCCCGGGACGCGATGGGAGCGGTGCCAGGCACCCTTTCGTCGGACGAAAGGAGAGCCAGGCACCGGGCCCGCGCGACCTCGAGGCCAAAGGGTGCCGGCACACTGCCGAACCTGGCACGTTCCGGGGGAGGCGTCCTGCCCGCGCGTCCCGGAGGCGCTGATCGCTGCCGCTGCTAGTGCGCTTCGCGCACCGCGACCCGACACTCACGATCGGGGTGGCCGTAAGCCAGCTACAACCGCGCTCGGCTGGCGTGCGAGTCAGGCCGAGATCGCAAGGCGAGCTCGGCTCTGACCGCTGACAGGCGAGGGTGGTTCGCGGTGCGCAAAGCGCACTAGCAACCCCCTCTCCGGCCCGCCGGGGAGGTTGTGGCCGCAGCGGCGCAATGCCCGGGCCTGCGACCCCCCTGGCAAAGGCCACCACCGATCCCGAGGTCGGGTTGCCGCTGTCGCTGTCATCGGGCACGGACGCGGACGCGGACGCGGGGGAGAGGGGGTACACTTCCAGGTCATGGCGAGGCTTCAGCTGCACGAGCTGCGAACCGGCAAGCGGGCGGGCGAGCTCGCCCGGCTGGTGGAGGCTCTGGCGGCCGACGGCCGGCGCCTCGCGGTGTGGGTCGAGGACGAGGGCCGCCGCCAGATCTTCGACGATTTCCTGTGGACCTTCGACCGGCTCGCCTTCGTGCCCCACGCGCTGTCGCAGCCGAGCCTGGGCGAGGTCGACGACCCGGTGGTGCTCCTCGGCGAGCCCGCCAACCCCAACCGGGCGACGGTGCTGGTGGTGGGTGACGGCCTGCCGCCCGCCGACTGGGCGCGGGGCTTCGACGAGGTCCACGACCTGATCCCGCCGGGCGCCGAGGGCGACGACCGGCGGCAGTGGTGGCGGCAGTGGAGCGAGGACGCCTCGAGGGGCTGAACGCTGGAGGGACGATGGTGCTGCGGATCCTGATCGCGATGGTGGCGATGGCGGCGGGGCTCGCCCCGGTGGCGCCGGCCTCGGAGCCGGTACCGGACACCGGGCCCGGAATCGACGCGATGGTGCGGGAGGTGCTGCGCGACGTGCCACTCGTCGACGGCCACAACGACGCGCCGTGGGCGATCCGCAGTCGGGTGAAGAACCACCTGGCCGGCTTCGACTTCCGCGACACAGCCTCCCTCGAGCGACCCATGCAGACCGACCTGGCGCGGCTGCGCGCCGGCGGCGTCGGGGCCCAGTTCTGGTCGGTGTGGGTTCCGGTCGAGCTGCCGGACGCGGAGGCCGTGGTCACCGTGCTCGAGCAGATCGACCTGGTACACCGCCTCGTGGCACGCTACCCCGACGACCTGGAGCTGGCCCTCACCGCTGACGACGTGGTGCGGATCCACCGGAACGGGAGGATCGCCTCCCTGATCGGGGTCGAGGGCGGCCACAGCATCGCGAGCTCGCTGGCGGTGCTGCGCCAGCTGCACGCGCTCGGCGCCCGCTACATGACCCTGACCCACTGGTCGAACACCGACTGGGTCGACGCCGCCACCGACGCCCCCGAGCACGGCGGGCTGAGCCCATTCGGCGAGGTGGTGGTGCGAGAGATGAACCGCCTCGGCATGATGGTCGACCTCTCCCACGTGTCGGCCGCCGGCATGAACGATGTCCTCGACGTGACACGCGCCCCGGTGATCTTCTCGCACTCCTGCGCGGCGGCCCTCAACCCGCACCCGCGCAACGTCCCCGACGACGTTCTCGAGCGGGTGGCCGCCAACGGCGGCGTGGTCATGGTCAACTTCGGCTCCTACTTCGCCGACCCGCGGATCACCGAGCGCCACGCCGCCTACAAGGCCGAGGAGGCGCGTCTCGCCGACCTCCACCCCGGCGACCCGCAGGCCGTGAAGGACGGGATGAAGGCCTGGCTCGAGGCCAACCCGCTGTGGACCGTGCCCCTGGCGATGCTCGCCGACCACATCGACCACATCCGGACAGTTGCGGGCGTCGACCACGTCGGGCTCGGCTCCGACTACGACGGTGTCAGCGCCCTGCCCGCCGGCCTCGAGGATGTGTCGGGCTACCCGGCCCTCCTCGCCGAGCTGGCCCGACGGGGCTGGAGCCGCGAGGACCTGGCCAAGGTCGCCGGGCTCAACATCCTCCGGGTCATGCGGGAGGCGGAGCGCATCGCCGCCGAGCTGCAGAAAACCGAGACGCCGTACGAAGCGCGCATCGACGACGACGGCTACCGGCACCACGAGGACGCGTCGAGCCGGTAGGCGCGGCACCGGGTCCGGACCCTCTCCCTCGCCCGGTAGATTGCCTGCCATCGCAAGGGAGAGGGAGAGGGAAGGGTCGACGAACGCAGCGCCGTCGCCGACTGTTCGCTGCCGCTGCCGCTGCCGCTGCCGCTGCCGCTGTCACTGCCACTGCTACTGCCACCACCACCGAAGAACCACGTCTCGAACGGAAGTGCTCACCCCCGGTCCGGCAGCGCCACGTCGAGCTCCGTGACCGGGGGCGATCGCCAGTACCGCCGCAACGCGATGCCGGCCTCCACCACCAGCCACAGCGCGATGGCTGTGATGATCCCGCCGACCACGAGGAGGGTGGTGTTGCCCTCGTCGGCGTAAGTGCGGAGCTTGGTGGCCATGGCGATGACCGTGGTGACCATCATGAACAGCATGGGCAGCAGGGTCGGCAGGGCGAAGCGGCGGCGCTGGATGAGGTAGAGCGAGACAACCAGCAGCGCGAGCCCGGCGAGCAGCTGGTTGGTGGAGCCGAAGAGCTGCCACAGGGCGAGGCCCGCCGACCTGCCCTCGATCTTGTAGAAGGCGAAGAACGAGATCGCCGCCACCGCCAGCGTCGACGTCAGGTAGCGGTTGCCGAGGAAGCCGAGCCGGAGCGAGGTGCCGACCTCCTCGATGTTATAGCGCAGCAGCCGGGTCGCCGAGTCGAGGGTGGTCAGCGCGAAGCTCACCACGACCACCGCGATCAGGGTCCGGGCGGTGGCCTCGGGGATGCCCAGGGTGGCGATGAATCGGGTCGAGCCCTCGATGAACGCGGTCATGGAGCTGCCCAGTCCCTGGATCGAGCTCCAGTCGTGGTAGTGGTGGCGCCAGGCGTCCACCGACACGAAGCCGGCGGTGCAGGCGAGCACCGCCGACAGCCCGAGCAGCGACTCGCCGACCATGGCGCCGTAGCCGATGGGGCGGGCGTCGGTCTCACGGTCGAGCTGCTTGGCGGTGGTGCCGGAAGAGACCAGGGAGTGGAAGCCCGACGCCGCGCCGCAGGCGATGACGATGAAGACGAAGGGGTACAGGGGCGGGGCGCCCTCGGGGTGGGCGTCGATCACCGGTGAGGCGAACTCCGGCCGCAGCACGAAGAAGCCGATGTAGGTCAGCCCGAGCCCCAGGTAGAGCAGCAGCGAGTTGAGGAAGTCGCGGGGCTGGAGCAGCGACCACACCGGCAGCACCGAGGCGAGCCACGCGTAGGCGAGGAGCACCCAGGTCCAACCAGCCACCGACGCCCACTTCACCGGCATGGCGGGGGACGCGATGACGACGGCCAGAGTGGTCACGAAGGCGACCGCGATGAGGACCCACAGGTTCATCCCCCGGCGGCGCACGAGCCAGCCGATGGCCAGTGCCAGGACCAGGATCACCGCCGACGGCACCACCGACTCGGGGTAGTAGGTGGTCTCGGGGGTCGGCCCCGCCGAGAACAGCAGCGCCACCACGTAGGCGAAGACCCCCATGGCGAGCGCGATGGCGAAGAAGATGATGGCGTGCATGAGGGACTTCGCCCGGCGACCCATGAGCCCCTCCGCGATGGCGCCGATGGACAGGCCCCTGGACCGCGCCGACACCACCAGCGCCCCGAAGTCGTGGACGCAGCCGACCAGGATGGCGCCGAAGACGACCCAGAGCATGGCCGGCAGCCAGCCCCAGATGACCGCGATCGCCGGTCCGAGCATGGGCGACAGCCCGGTGACCGAGGCGTAGTGGTGGCCGAACAGCACCAGCTTGTGGGTCGGGACGTAGTCGACGCCGTCCTCGAGGACGTGGGCCGGCGTCGGGTGGTCCGGCCGCAGCTCGAAGACCTTCCGGGCCAGGAACCGCGAGTACACCAGGTACCCCACGGCGTAGATCGCGAAGCAGGCGAGCACGGCGAGAACTGGCGGCATGGCACCCCCGGGGAGCGGTCGCCAGATGATAGCCCGGCTCGCGCCCGGGCCCGCACCCGGGCCCGGAGCCGGTTCCGTAGGCCGACCGGGGCCGGGGTCGGGGACGGGATCTCCTGCCACGCGCGCCGCCGCGGTCGATGCACGATTTCTTGACAGAATGACACCTGAGCTCCAAATTAGGGGAAGCACTGAGGTTCGAACAACGAGCGAGCGTGGTCACGCGCCGGATGCCGAGGCATCGTCGAGCCGACCCCTGTCGTCCCCCGAGGCCGACTCCCCGATGGCAGTCGTGGGCGGCATTCGACGACTGAAGTCGAGTGGGGGGCTGAAAGGAGGCGCAGATGCGCGGGCTTCGGGCGTGTGCGGCTCTGGTCCTGGTGTTCGCTGCAGCGACGGTTTCGGCCCAGACCGATTGGGTTGATCACCCTGACAACCCGGTGCTCGGACCGGGCGAGCCGGGAGCGTGGGACGAAGGGGGGCGACGCCTCGGGACCGTGATTCTGGTGGACTCGACGTTTCACATGTGGTTTCTCGGTTCTAGCCCAGACACGTACATCCCCGCCGGCATTGGCCACGCGACGTCATCGAACGGTGTCGAGTGGACCATGGACGCATCGAACCCCGTGCTTGAGCCGGGCGATCCTGGAGATTGGGACGCGTACTTCTGGTCACCCACACCCGCCGTGCTGTACGACGGGACGCGGTACAACATGTGGTACGTGGCAAGTCCGTCGTCGACCGACGGCAGCACCCTCCGTGGAGGATACGCCACCTCGCCTGACGGTTCCGTGTGGACCAAGTACGAGGACAACCCGGTGCTCGAGGTTGGACCGGCCGGATCTTGGGATGATTACTATGTGGCCCCCGGGTCGGCGATCTTCGACAGCGGTGTCTACAAGTTGTGGTACTCGGGCTACAACGGATCGTTCGATCAAATCGGGTATGCCGAGTCGACTGACGGCATTGAGTGGGTGAAGTTCCCTACCCCGGTTCTGGGCGAAATCTCCTACCCGGACGTCTGGGACCCGTGGGTCTTTAACCCGTCAGTGGTTTTCGACGGCTCGGTCTACCACATGTGGTATGCCGGTGGGGATTATCCCGTGGGTGAGTGGATGATCGGGTATGCATTTTCGACCGATGGGGTGGAGTGGTCCCGGCACCGCGATAATCCGGTGATCAGTGTCGCCGGCGTGCATATATGGGATATGAAAGTCGCATACGATGGATCTTTTTTCCACGGTTGGCACGGGAGTGCCGGCTATGAACAGCCGAGCATGTACGCAACCTCCGAGTGCTGCCCGGGCGTCGTCGCGTTGGAAAATGTCCGGTACATTCCAGCTGCCGCGTACGCCGCCGGTGCCGAGGGCTCGTTCTACGAGACCGACCTCGACCTCAGCAACGCTGGCGACCAGGCGGTGGAGTACCAGCTCCAGTGGCTGCCGCGGGGCCAGAGCAACACCGATCCGACGACGTCGGAGGAATTCACCCTCGGCGCCGGCATGAGCGTCCGCTACGCCAACGTGCTGTCCGAGGTCTTCGGCCTCGAGCCAGACGCCTTCGGCGCGCTGACGATGCTGTCCACGAGCCCGGACCTGATGGCCATGGCGCGGATCGCCAACGTCCCGCAGGACACCGGCGAGGGGAGCTTCGGCCAAGCGATTCCGGCGCTGCAGCTGGATGACTTCGCCGGCTTCCACGAACGCCGGCGGCTGCTCTTCGGCACCGAGAACGCCGACATGCGCTTCAACGTCGGCTGCCTCAACGCCGATACGAGCCCGGCCCGGGTCACCTTCGAGCTCTTCCGCTCCGACGGCACCCTGCTCGGCAGCGAGAGCCTGTTGCTGATGCCCTTCGACAACAACCAGCTCAACCGGATCTTCGACCCCTACCACCCCGCGATCGGCCACGTCGACTACTGGTCGGCCGCGACCTCGGGTCGGGTCTGGTGCTACGGCTCGGTGCTCGACAACGTGACCTCTGACCCGACCACGGTGCCGCCGCAGTAGAGCGGGAGCGGGAGCGATTCAGCTGCGCCCGCGGGCCGGTCGGCGCGTCCGACGCGCCGCTGCAATTCGTCCGACGAATTGCTGTGCTACGACCCTACTCGCCCGTGGCAGCTTCGTGGTCGTTCCGCCTCGCGAGCCAGCGCAGCGCGCCTGCGCGGCTGCGGACCTCACCGCGGACCTGGGCGCGGAGCAGGGCGTCGGCGACGGCGCCGAGCTCGGGGCCGGGTGAGAGGCCCGTGAGCTCGGCGATCTCGGTGCCGGTGAGCAGGGGCCGGGGCTCGAGGAGCTGGCCGGAGCTCCGTCGCCACAGCCGCCGCCAACGCCGCCAGCCGGGGCGTTCGGGCTCCAGCGCCGAGGCCAGGGCGAGCAGGGCCGGGAAGGCGGCGCCGGCCCGCCAGGCGAGCTCGCAGCGGTCGGCGGCAGGGGCGCCCACGGAGGCAAGCGCCTGGTCGAGGAGGGAGGTGGCCCGAATCGCGGTCTGGCGCAGAGGGCGCGGCCAGGCGTAAGGGCCGAGCTCGCGGTCGTCGGGAAGGCTCCAGGCGCGGATCAGGAAGGCGAGCCGTGCGGTGTCCGCGGATTGTGGCGCGGGCGTCCCGCCCGCGTGGCTCCGGGCGTTGAGGGTGTCGATAGCGGCCAGGTTGGCCGCGAGCCACCGGCGATCGGTCCGCTGCGGGTCCGGTGCGGCCGGATCGACGAGGCCCAGCTCGAGGCACGACGCCAGCCCGCGCGCCGCCGCCGGTGCCCGTAGGAGCGCCAGCAGCTCCTGGCCGACCCGTTCACGGGGCGCGTCGGCCAGCCACGGGGCGAGCTCTCGGATCCAGCTGCGGGTCTGATCGTCGAGCTCGAAGTCCGGCAGCTGGGCGAGGAAGCGCGGCGCCCGCAGCAACCGCACCGGGTCGTCGGCCAGGTTGGCGCGCGAGACCGCCCGCAGCCGCCGCCCGTGGATGTCTTCGAGGCCGCCGGCCAGGTCGACCAGCGGCCCGCCCGGTAGCTCCCAGGCCAGCGCGTTGCAGGCGAAATCGCGGCGCAGGAGGTCGGCCTCCCGCGACAGCTCGCCGAGGGGCCAGAGCTCGACCTCCAGCTCCGCCGTCTCGACCCGCCACACCCGGTGGGGCGGCGTGCCGAGGAGGTGGGCTCGGACGCCGAGTGCCCGGGCGAGCCGTCGAGCCGGGGCCGCCGCCTCGTCCGCGGTGCCGTCGAGGGCGAGGTCGAGGTCGTGGCTGTCCCGCCCGAGCAGTCGGTCGCGCACGTAGCCTCCGACAACGCGGCACCCCGCCGGGCGGCCGAGGGCCTGCCAGACCCGCTCGAGAAGCGAGTCGCCGCGGAGGACGTCGACGTCGACACGTGGCATGGTGGGTCGATTATCCACGACCCGGGGGCCTTCGGGGCGACTGTTCGCTGCCGCTGCCGCTGCCGCTGGGCGCGAGGTCGTGCGTCCCAGAGCCCCGGCCTTCTGGGCCGCCTTTGGCGTCCCAGCGTCGATG
>DATHSO010000046.1:0-16140 GCA_035464095.1 Candidatus Methylomirabilota bacterium
GCTCGAGGTCGCCTTTCCGCGCCGCTGGCCGGGCCTGTCGCTGGCGCTCTACGTTGCCATGGGCTGGGTTGCAGTGGTGGCGGTCAAGCCGATCCTGAGCGCGCTCGAGCCCGGCGGGCTGGTCCTGATCCTGCTCGGCGGGCTCGCCTACACCGGCGGCCTCGCCTTCTACGGCTGGAAAAGGCTGCCTTTCCACCACGCCGTCTGGCACCTCTTCGTCCTCGCCGGCAGCGCGCTCCACTTCGCGGCCGTCCTGCTGTACGTCGTGCCGGCGTAGGAACCGCTCACTCGACGATGTAGCCGAGGGCCTCGAGTTGCTCCCTCGTGGCGGCGTCCATCGGTGCCTCGCCGGCCGCGGGTTGGAGCGCTCGCTGGGTCTCCAGCCAGCCGAGCAACCGTGTCCGCAGCCAGGCAACCTCGAGGGAATCCAGGCCGGCACGGTTGTGCCGTTCCCCCGGGTCGGACGCGAGGTCGAACAGGTACTCCAGGTCCCAGCTGCGGCCGCGGCCATGGCCTTGGCCACGCTTGACGCCGCCACGGGGCGCCTGGATCAACTTCCAATCCCGGGAGCGGACCATCACGGCGCCGTCAAGACCGGGCGCCGCCGCGAAGGTGAGCCGCGGCTCGGAGCTCGCGGGCTCGGTGCCGAGTACGGTCGGCCAGAGTGACCGCCCGATCGCCGCTTCGGGTGGCCGTCCGAGCAGCGCGAGCAGCGTCGCGTGCAGGTCCACCGTGGTGGTCGGGGTCGTGACCCTTCCCGGTTTGACGCGGCCGGGCCAGCTCATGATCAGGGGAATGTGGAGCATCTCGTCGTACAGGGTGTAGCCGTGCACGACGCCGCCGTGCTCGAAGAGCTCCTCGCCGTGGTCGGAGGTCACCACGAGGAGGATGTCGCCGGGGTCGAACCTCGACGAGAGCTCCCCGAGCAGCCGCCGGAGCTCCCGGTCGCCGTACTCCACCCCGGCGGCGTAGAGCTTCCCGATGCGTTCGACGTCGGTCTCCTGGACGTCGAGACGGCGGTCCCGGATCGCCGTCAGGGTGCGGGTTCGTCCGTCGATGGTCGACGGGCCGGATGGGGCGAGGCGAGCCTCGATCTCCGGCGGCGGGGTGTAGGGGTTGTGGGGGTTCATGGTGTGCAGGTAGAGGAAGCCCCGCTCGGCCGGTGCGAGGCCGTCGACCCAGGCGAGCGCCGCCTCGTGCAGGATCTCGGCACTGCGGTTGACGGTCGGCGGGTGCTCTGGGTGGTGGTCCTCGATCACGCGGAGCAGCTCGACGGTTTCGAAGCCGACCCCGAGGTCGAGGTTCGGCCCCAGGTTCGGGTTGCCCGTGACCGAGACGGTGCGGTAGCCGGCGGCCCGGAAGACCTCGGCCAGCCGCTCGGGACCCGGGTGCGGCAGCTGCCGGTCGTCGAGCAGGTGGAGCCCGGTGAACAGCGCGCGGGTCGACGGCGGCGTGTTGGGCGCCACGGCAAAGTGCTGCTCGAAGCTGACACCGTCGGCAGCGAGCCGGTCCAGCACCGGCGTCAGCTCGACGTGCGGGCCGAGGTGGCCGACGTGATCGGCCCGGAGTGCGTCCATCACGTACAGGATGACGAGACGGGGAGGTTCCGGAACCGGGGGAGTTGCGGGTGATGCCACATTTGCCTGTCGGGACACGATGCGGGCGTCGAGCCACCGTCCTGGACGGCCTTCTCCCCTGGCGAGCAGGCGGACCCGGACCAGGCCCTCCCCGTCGCCGAGGGGGATCGAGACCCGAGTCGTTGCAGCTCGATCATCCGAGCCCGCACGCGGCCAGACGCGGTGCTCCCGCGGGCGTCCCAGCTCGCGGTCGACGACCACCGAGAAGGACTGCGCCGGATCAGCGTTGGTTGGAGGCTCGAGCTCGGCGACGAACCGTGAGCCGCCGGGCAGGTAGCGCACGACGTCCACAGCCGACCAGCCGGACTGGCGGATCCCCTCGGGCGTGACCTCGACGATCCCCGGCTCCAAGCTTGGGCTCACCGTCGCTCGTTCGACGGCGAGACCCTCGAGGCCGCGGCCCTCGAGGGTCACGGCGACTCGGCCGACGTCCAGGTCCGCGGGCAGCGGGATCGTCACCATGGCGTCGGCCACCGTGAGCTCGCCGAGACTGCGATCTCCGATCCGAGCCCGGATCGGGGCGCCGTCCGGCCGCCTCTTGTCGGCTACCGTGAGGATGAGCGTCCGCGGCCGTGGCTCGAGGTTGCTGAGCTCGATGACCGACTCCGCTCCGACCGGGGCAATCCTGAGTGCGCCGTCCCCGCGAAGGTACCGCCAGCCCCGGAGCAGACGATTCTGGTCGACCGAGGTCGGACGCGAAAGCACCTCCGCCTCGACAAGCAGGTCGGCGGCGTGCTCGGAGTCGACCAGAGGCTGGACAACCTCGACCTCGGAGGTGCAGGCCATGATGCCGCACAGCACCACCGGAGCCACGAATCCGACGAAGGACGTGCGAGCCGAGGCCACGAGGGGAGTATGGCAACCCCCGTTGGCTTCGTCGAGGCGTGAGGCACCGGAGCCGCTCGGTCCCGGCTCCCCGGATTCCCTGACACGGAGATTTGACAAACTCGTTCCGGACCGTACCGGGTACGGCGACTTGACAAACTCGCCATGAACCGCGTGGCCGCATCGCCGATGGGGAGTTAGTCAAGTCGCCGTACCAGGCATTCTATGCGCTATGCGCTATGCACGCTATGTTGACTGAACCGTGTCCGAGTCCCTTCCCGCGCCTGGATCCGACGCCGGAGCCGGACCCGGATCCGGATCTGGGCTACCGCAGCCCGAGCCCCTGATCGGCGAAGTGGCGGTCGAAGGCGAGCGCCTCGACGATCCGGTGGGCGCGCATGGCCTCGAACGAGACGGCATCGACGAGGCTGAGGCCCGTCGGGTTGCTCTCCAGACGATCGAGGCCGCGCTCGTGGAGCCCGGCGTCGACCCAGATGACCCCCAGCAGCGGGGCGAAGCTGGTCCGGAACGCCGTCAACGCTTCGCGGCCGAGCCGCCGGTCGATGAGGGCGTAGCTCTCGACCAGGACGTAGGAGGTCGTCACCAGCTTGGCGCGCCGGCTCCGCAGGCCCTCGAAGGCGGCGACCGCGGCGCTGTGGGCCCGGTCCGTCCTGGTGAGCAGGGCGATGATGGCGCTGGTGTCGACGAAGACCGCGCTCACCGGAAGGCCTCGTCGAGGACCTCGTCGTGATTCCACGACAGGTCGTCGCGCCCGCCGCGGTCGTCCCAGGCGCCGACGACCTCCGATGCCCGCGAGTAGAGCGTGTCGGCCTCCGCGCTCTGGGCGTCGAGGAACTGCTCGACGCTGTCGCGGACGAGCTGGGAGATCGACACTCCCCGGCGTTCGGCGAGCAGCCGCAGTCGGCGGACCTGCGCCTCGGTGAGCTGGACCTGGGTTCTCAGCATGACGACCTCCACCTCAACGTAATGCCATCATGATGTGATGTCAACGGTTAACCGACGGGAACCAACCACCCTCTGTCCGCGGAAGCGGACTGAAATCCCAACGTCAAGAGTAATTCTGGGCCCTGGTTTCGTCCGACGAAACCAGGGCCCAGAATTACTTCCAGTGCGACTTCACGAACTCCTCGGTCTCGGGCAGCCCGCCCTGGAGGATGAGGTAGCCGTTGTGGGGCTCGCGCGGGGTGATCTCGTGGCAGATCGGGGCGCGCATCATCGCCATGACCCGGTCGTGGTCGTCGGTGTGGCCGAGCACCCAGCCGAGCTTCATGAGCGCGGTCTCGGGCAGCATGTTGTCCAGCGGCACGACGCCGATGTCCATGAGGTCGCGGCCGGTCTCGTAGACGTACATCTGGGCGAAGCCCCACAGGGTCTGGACGGTCATGACCACGTGGACCCCGGCGGCGGCGGCGCGCTCGAGGGCCGGGTAGAGCGGCTGGTTGACGTGGCCGAGGCCGGTGCCGGCGATGACGATGCCCCGGTAGCCCTTCTCGACCAGAGCGTCGACCAGGTCCGGCTTCATGCCGGGGTAGTAGTAGAGGATGGTGACCCGGTCGTCGTGGGCGGTGTCGACCCGCACCCGACGCGAGGGGTCGCGCCGCCGGTAGTCGTCGGTGAGCGGGGTGAACTCGTCGCGGCTGACCATGCAAAGGGGGATGTCGCCGATGGTGCGGAAGGTGCTGCGGTAGGAGGAGTGCATTTTGCGGACGCGGGTACCGCGGTGGAGCAGGCCGTAACGGTCCGAGGTCGGTCCGAACATGCAGATGACGACCTCGGCGATGTCGCCCCAGGCGGCGGTGCGGACCGCGTGGATCAGGTTGAGCGCGGCGTCGGACGACGGCCGGTCCGACGAGCGCTGACTGCCGACGATGACGATGGGCACCGGCGAGTCCTGGACCATGAAGCTGAGCACGGCGGCGGTGTGGCCCATGGTGTCGGTGCCGTGGCCGATGACGATGCCGTCGGCGCCCGCCTCGATCTCCGAGCCGATGGTGTCGGCGAGCTCCGAGTACTGGGGCCAGCTCATGTTCTCGGAGAAGACGCCGAAGATCTTGCGCGTCGTCAGGTTGCAGATGTCGGCGAGCTCGGGCACCGCGCCGTAGAGCTCGCCCGGGGTGAAGGCCGGGATCACCGCCCCGGTGCGGTAGTCGAGGCGCGAGGCGATGGTGCCCCCGGTGCCGAGCAGGGTGACGCTGGGCAGCTCGGGGCTGACCGGAAAGGCCTTCTCCGGGATCTTGTAGTGGGCCTCCTTGTACCCCAGCTCTTCCATGGAGGCAATGCGGTCGACGTGGACGCCGACGTTGTAGCCGGTCTTGAGCTTGAGCACCACGTGGAGGTCGTCGAAGTTGCCGGAGCGGGGCAGGACCACGCCCTCGAAGACGCTGCCGGCGGTGTTGACCAGCCGGACGTCGGACCACACCCGGATGTCGAGCTCCGCGAGCTTGGCACGGGCGCGGCCCCGGTAGCCCTTGAGGGGGTCGGCTGGCTCAGTCATGGTCGGCTCCCATCGCGCTCCGGAGGAGCGGCTCGACCTCGGTCGCCGGGACGCGGCCGCGCAGCTCGGCCATGGCGCGGCCGAGAAGGAAGCGCCGGCACTGGTCGGCGCTGCCGTCGGGATGGTCGGGGTCACTGGCGGCGGCGAGCTCCGCGACCCGCCCTCGCCAGCCCTCGGGCGCCTCACCGAGGCCTGAGTCGGCGACGTAGGTCGCAACGCTGTGGCCGGGGTTCTCCGCCAGCCAGCGCACCAGCTCGTCGGCCGCCTCCCGGAGCACTGGCCGCCCCTCGAGGAGGTCGAAGAGCTCGACCCAGGCGTCAGTGGAAACAGCTTCCACCGCCACCCCGGCGCGGCGCAGCCCCTTGAGCCGTTCGCCGACGAAGAAGCAGGCGCGGCGGAGGTCGGCCCCCGACGCGACCACGGCGTCCACCAGCCGGGCGCCGCCGCGGCGGATCAGGTAGTGGATGACCGGCCGGGGCACCCCGGCCGCGGCGTAACGCGCCTCGCGCTTCCACGGCGGCTCGGGCAGCGGCGCCCGCAGCCGCTCGACCCGGTCGCGCGTGACCCGCTGGGGCGGGCTGTCGGTGTCGGGGTACATGCGGTCCGGGCCGGGCAGGATCCGCTCGAAGTCGGTGTGGCCGTCGCGGAAGGGCTGGCGGGTCTCGTTGGGCACGCCGTCGACGGCGTCGGCGTAGCGGATGCGGATCTCCTCGGCGGCGGTGACGGTGTCCTGCTCGGCGCCCCAGACGACGGCCACGGAGTCACCGTCGCTGCAGCCCAGGGCCGCGCGCAGGCGCCCGAGCTCGTCCGCCGCCCCCGTGGGCCAGGCCTCGGAGTGGAGCAGGACCGGCGGCTGGTCGAGGCCAGCGATGACCCGGACCCGGCCCTTCAGCTCGTCGGCGAAGGTGTGGCCCGGCTGGGTCGGCCAGGCGAGGGTGCCGGCGAGGCCGCCCAGCACGACGGCCCTGACGGTGAAGGGGCCGGCGCCTCGCTCGAAGCCGGGCCGGCGGTCGTCGGCGGCCAGGAAGAGCTCCCAGGCGGCGCGCCTGAGAACCTCCACCGCGGAGTCCTGGACGAGCTCGGTGATGTCGCGGTGCTCGATGCGCAGCGCCTTGGTGTCGGCGAAGCCGCGGCGGTGCAGCTCGTCGCGCAGCCGGAGCAGGTTGACCTGGCGCACCGCCTCGCCGTGGACCAGGCGCGGCGCCCAGCCCGCCTGGGGCACGCCCTTGATCTCGACCCGGCGGCCGCCGCGCACCGACACGTTGACGTCCTGCCGGCTGGCGCCGATGCCGACCCGGACGTGGCCGGTGGAGCGGCAGACCCGGCCGATGAGCAGGATCGCCTCCTCGACCTCCTCGGGGGTGCGCAGGTCGGGGCCGGTGACGGTCTCGATGAGGGGCATGCCGAGGCGGTCGGTGCGCCAGACGATGAGGTGGCCGCGGTCGGAGACCTCGCGGCACGAGTCCTCCTCCACCGACACCTGGGTAATCGAGATCTCGCGGCCGACGAAGGGCAGCCGGCCGTTGACGCCGACGATGGCGGTGCGCTGGAAGCCGGTGGGGATCGAGCCGTCCAGGTACTGCTTGCGGGCGATGTGGACCTCGTCGACGATGTCGCAGCCGAGCATCAGGCACTGCTCGATGGCGACGTCCAGGGCCTGCTGGTTGACCAGGAAGGGCGGCGTGTCGTCCATCTCGTAGGTGCAGGTGTTGGAGCGGTGGAGCAGGTAGATGATGTTCTTGCGGGTCTTGAACTCCATCAGCGCCGTGCCGTCATACTCGCCGAGCTCCGACAGGGTCGGCCGCATGTGGCGCAGCACCGAGCCGTCGTGCTCGCGGGTGTAGAGGCCCGCCGGGCAGCGGCAGAAGAGCTTGGTGTCGGTGAGCAGCTGCTGGTGGACCTCGAGGCCGACCATCAGGCCGACCCCGGCGTAGTCGATGGCGTCCTGCACGGAACCTCCCCCGCGCCGAGCCGGGGCAGTGTAGCAGGGGGTCTCCCACCGCGTCCGCGTCCGTGCCTGTACCCGTACCCGCACCCGTGCCCGTGCCCGTGCCCGATGGCAGCGGCAGCGACAGCGGCAGCGACAGCGACAGCGGCAGCGGCAGCAAACAGGGGCAGCGGCAACGACCGGACCCGGAACCACCCTGGCGTCGCGATCGAGCTCTACACCACCGGCAGCGCGCTCACCTGAAGGAGCCCCGACTCGACGATCAGCTGGAGGTCGCGATCCTTGGACAGCAGCAGCACGTCGTGCTCCGCGGCGAGGGTGGCGATGAGGCAGTCGATGGTCGAGCGGATCGTGATCCCGCGGGATCGAAGCTCGCGATACACCCGGGCGGCCTCGAGGTAGGTTTCGGGCTCCCGGGGCGTCAGCCACTCCATGTCGAGAAGGTGGCCCTCGATCTCGGCCCGCGTGCCGGGTCGCCGCAGGCCCTGGAGGACCTCGGCGACGACGACGCCACAGGTGACGACGTCGGCCTCCTCTCGGATGAGGCGGGCCATGGCGCTCGCCTGCGGGCTCGGGTGGCCGTTGAGGAAGTCGATCCAGGCCGAGGTGTCGACGAGCACCCTCACGTGCGCTTCCTGAGCTCGTCGAGGTCTCCCTCCCAGGCGACCTTGCCCCGGAGCTCGAGGAGCCGACGTCGCCGCTTGGCGCGGACGAACCGCCGCAGGGCCTCGTTGACGACCTCGGTCTTGGTCCGACCATCCGCGAGCTCCATGGCGGCCCGGAGGGCTTCATCGTCGATGTTGAGGGTCGTGCGCACTGATATGCTCCTTTGCGCATATTCTAACTATGAAGACGATGCAGGTCAATACAGATGCCGCGATCTGCCCGCCGACCGGGATCCGGGCTCGAGCCATCCCTCAGCCTCCCAGCGTCTCGAGCGCGCCCTCGCCGGCGTCGCGGCAGGCGCGGCCGACCCCGGCCGGTCCGAGCTTGACCCCGCCGAAGAAGCGCGACACCACGAGCACGCCCTCGAGCTCGTCCCGACGCAGCAGCTCGAGGAGCTTCATCCCGGGCCGGCCGACCTCGCCGCCGTCGCGGGCCTGCTCCACGACCCGCCCGGTGCCGTCGCGCACCCGGCAGGCCCAGCAGTGGTGGCGGGCCTTGCGGTGGGCCTGCCGGCACTCGGACACCACCGCCTCGGCGTCGGCGAGGCTCGCCGCCGGTGCCGCGAGCGCGACGAAGCGCGAGCGCTTCTCCGTGACGGTGTGCTCGGCTCGGCGGGTGATGATGGGCATGGTCCCATCGTAGCCGGACCCGTGCTCGTACCCGTACCTGTGCCCGTGCCCGATGTCGGCGGCAGCCCCAGCGATCAGCGTCGGCAATCGGCGACCAGAGGCAGCGATCAGTGACAGCGGCCGCACCCGCACCTGCACCCGTACCCGGACCCGGCAACCGCGGGGCCACCCGGCACTCCCGGGGCGATCCGGCAACCACTCATAGGGGAGGGATTTACACCCTCCCCCCGGCTCGGGCGTCCTGACGCTCGAGCCGGATCCGTTCGGGATCGGGAGCGGGAGCGGGGGGGAGCGGGAGCGACCCAGCTGCGCCCGCGGTGTCGGCCGGCGCGTCCGACGCGCCGCCGCAATTCGTCCGACGAATTGCTGCTACAGTCGCTGGTGCAGGAGGACCCCCGATGCGCAGAACCGCCTTCGTGCTGCTGGTGTTGCTCGCCACCGCCCCCGTCGGGGCGGCGGCGTCCGAGCTGTCCCACCGGTATGTCGTGCCGGCGGCGGCCCACACCGAGGGCGTCGACGGCTCGGTGTGGCGGACGGACCTCGTGCTCCACAACCCCTCCGAGCTCGTCATCGACGTGGCCGCATCGTGGGTTCCCACCGTGTCGAGCGGCGGCTCCGGCGTCCTGGTCCCGGGTGTTGGCCTGTCGCTCGATCCCCACCAGACGCTCGTTCTCCCCGATGTGATGGTGGGCCTGTTCCCGATGCCGCCGGGTGCCCTCGCCAGCGGCGCCCTGATCGTCGAGGGCAAGAATCTCGAAGGAGCGCCCGCGCCGGTGGTCGTCGACTCGAGGACGTGGAGCGGAGACGCGATCGGCTCGCACGGCCAGGGCATCCCGGCGGTACCGTGGCCGCGGGACGGCGACCTCGCCGAGCGTGAGCGCGTTATCCTCGACCTGGAGTCTTCGGAGAACTTCCGCACCAACCTCGGCCTCGTCAACCCCACCGCCACCCTCGAGCAGACCTTCCTGATCGAGATCCTCGATCCGTCGGGGGCGGTGGCGGGCCGGCGGTACGTCCGTCTCGGGCCGCTCGCCCACGAGCAGCACAACGAAATCCTCGGGAAGCTCGGGCTCGAGGGTTCCGGCTTCACCGCCGTCGTCCGACTGACGCGATGGGAGGAGATCGGCGGCGGTGCGGGCTCGACGCCCGAGCCGCCGGACTTCGTGGTCTACGGGTCCAAGGTGGACCGGCGGTCAAACGACCCGACCTACCTCGCCGAGGCGCCGATGACGCCGCAGTCGGGGCTGCCGAAGCACCGGCTGATCCCGGCCGCGGCCCACACCGAAGGCGCCGACGCCTCGCAGTGGCGGACCGATGTCACGATCCACTCGGCCGCCGACGGCGGCGTCACCGCGCTGGTGGTCGAGCTCGTGCCCACCGGCGGCCAGGGGATCGGCGCCGGCTCTCCGGAGCGCTACGTCACCTCGATCGGCGGCGGTCAGACGAAGTCGCTCGAGGACATCGTCGGCACGCGCTTCGCCGACCACGAGCTCGCGGCGCTGGTGGTCCAGGGTCTGGCCGGTGGGGGCGCCCTGCCGGACCTCAGGGTCGGCTCGCGGACCTGGACGCCGACCGCCGACGGCGGCGCCACCATGGGCCAGGGGATCCCGGGCATCCCGCGCCGGTCGTCGGCGGACCCGGTGGTGATCCCCGGGCTCGAGCAGTCCGAGGGCTTTCGCACGAACCTCGGGCTGGTCAACACCTCCCAGAACCTCCGGGAGGTGCTGGAGGTGGTCGTCCATGACGCCGCGGGCCTGCGCCGCGGCAGCACGATTGTGACCCTCGAGCCCTGGTCGCACCAGCAGCTCGACGCGGTCCTCGCCGGCATCGGCCTCGAGGGCGCGGGCTTCACTGCCGTGGTCAGCGTCGTCGAGTCCGAGAACCTCATGTACCACCCGAGCGACTCGTGGGATCCGGTCTTCTTCGCCTACGGCTCGCGGATCGACCGGGCGACCAACGATCCGACCTACATCGAGGGGGTCCGGCTGACGCCCGAGCCCCCGGGTGGCCAGGGCGACTGGGTGGATTTCAACGTCGACGAGCCGTGGTACCGCTGCCCCGACGAGCCGATCCCCGACGAGGCCACGGTGGTGCGGGCCTTCGACCGCGCCGAGCACTGGTTCGGTTCGGAGAACCACCGCAGCGTCGTCCGGGAGGTGGACTTCCCGGCCAGCGCCGCCTGGAATCAGGTCGGCCTCCGGCTCCACCTGGAGTGCCCGGCGAGCGGCCTGTGCGACCACTGGGATCGCACCGGCAGCCTGCAGCTGGTGCTCAATCCCGACGATCCCGAGGACGAGTGGGAGTACCTCGAGATCATGCGCCACATCACCCCCTACCGTGTCGGCATGTGCCAGTACGTCGACATCACGCCGCTGGCGCCGCTGCTCGTGGGCCGGCGGACCCTGGTGTCATGGATCGACACCTGGGTCGGTCCCGGCCACAGCGACGGCGACGGCTGGCGCATCACCTGGGACTTCGTGTTCTACCCGGGCGAGGAGCGCGGCGCCGACGAGGTGGTCAACGTGTGGGGCCGGCGCAGCCTCGAGGTCGGCAACCTCGAGCCGGGCCGGACCGTGGCCGACCAGACCGAGCCCTTCGACCTGGTCGTTCCCGCCGACGCGACCCGGGTCGAGGCGCGGCTGATCACCACCGGCCACAGCTTCGGCAACGCCCTCAACTGCGCCGAGTTCTGCGTCATGCGCCAGGACCTGTGGCTCGACGGCGAGCGCCGGTCGGTGGTGCCGTGGCGCACGGACTGTGAGCACAACCCGGTCAACGACCAGCAGGGCACCTGGCAGTACGACCGCAACGGCTGGTGCCCCGGCGCCGTCACCATCGGCGACACCATCGACCTCACCGACCTGGTGACGCCCGGCGAGGTTGCGACCCTGGACTTCGACATCCGCCTCGCCGACGGCACCGAGTACGAGAACACCGATCCGGGGGGCGGATTGACGCCCATCGAGTGGGTTTCCCTGCAGGTTTACATCTACCGCGATTGAGCGTTGTACCACTTTTTTTTTCGACCCCGGGCAATCGAGATTGCCCGGGGTCGAAAAAAACAAATGGTGAACAGCTTCAGGACGCCACGTACATGGATTCGATCAGCTCCGCGTAGCGCTCCATGGCGACGTTGCGCTTGACCTTGAGCGTCGGGGTGAGCAGCCCGTTCTCGATCGAGAACTCCTCGACGAGGCGGAAGTCCTTGATGGTCTCGAAGGAGGCGAGCTCGCGGTTCTTGTCGTCGATGATGCCGCGGACCAGGTCGTTGACCCTGGAGTCGGCGAGCAGATCCGACAGGCTCTCCGCCTCGAGGCCCTGCTCGGCGGCCCAGGCCCGGAGGTTGGCCTCGTCGAGAGTGATCAGGGCGGTCAGGTACCGGCGTCGGTCGCCGACGACACAGACCTGCGAGATGTGGGGCGAGAGCGCGATCATGCCCTCGATGGCCGACGGGGCCACGTTCTTGCCGCCGGCGGTGACGATGAGGTCCTTCTTGCGGCCGGTGATCCTCAAGAAGCCCTCGGCGTCGATCTCGCCCAGGTCGCCGGTGTGCTGCCAGCCGTCGGGGGTGATGGTGGCCGCGGTCTCCTCGGGCATCTTGTAGTACTCGCGCATGATGTTGCGGCCGCGGTACAGCACCTCGCCGTCGGGGGCCGTCGTCTGCTCGATGCCGGGCCCGGTCGGGCCGACCCAGCCGAAGCGGTAGTTGTCGTGGCGGTTGAGGTTGGTGAACGACGTGTTCTCGGTCATGCCGATGCCTTCGACGATGAGGACCCCCGCCGCGTGGAAGAACTTGCCGATGGACGGGTCCAGCGGTGCGGCGCCGCTGATGCACCAGCGGACGCGGCCGCCCAGGGCCTCCTGGACCTTGTGGAACACGAGCTTGGTGGCGAGGGCGTACCGGAGCCGGGTCGGCAGGGGCACCGGCTCCTTGGCGAGGAGGTGGTCGCTGACCCGGTCGCCGACCCGGCACGCCCAGTTGAAGATCGCCAGCGCGAGCCCACCCTTGGCGCTCGCGCCGGAGATGATCTTGGAGTGGACCTTCTCGTAGACCCGCGGCACGCTCGGGAACCAGTGCGGTCGGGCGATCCGGAAGTCCTCGGCGATGGTGTCCATGGCGCGGGCGAAGGTGGTGGTGCTGCCGGCGAACATGGCCGAGAAGACACAGGTGCGGGCGAAGATGTGGGCCAGCGGCAGGAACAGCAGGGTGTGGTCGGCGTCGAGGATCCGGGTCGAGCCGTAGACCGACTGGGCGGTGAAGGTGATGTTGTCGTGGGTCAGGACCGCGCCCTTGGGGATACCGGTGGTGCCCGAGGTGTAGACGATGGCGGCGACGTCGGTCGGTCCGACCGCGGCGATCCGGGCGTCGACGGCCTCGTCGGCGATCTCGGCGCCGAGGGCGATGAAGGCGTTCCAGCCGATCACCCAGTCGTCGTCCTCGTCGGGCTCGCCGGTGAGCAGGACGATCCTCCGGACCGCCGGGATCCGGTCCCGGACCGAGCGCAGCTTGGCGGCCTGCCCGGGGTCCTCGGCGAAGACCAGCACCGAGTCCGAGTGGTGGACGATGTAGGCGACGTCCTTGGCCAGCAGGGAGTGGTAGATGCCCACGGTCACCGAGCCGATGGCGGCCAGGGCGACGTCGGTCAGCACCCAGCGGTAGCGCGAGTAGCTGACGATGTTGGCCTTGTCGTCGGGGCCGACCCCGAGAGCGATCAGGCTCTTTGCCACCTGCCGCATCTCGGCGACGAAGCCGCTCCAGGTGACCGACTCCATGGTGTGGTCGTCGCGGATCGTCCGGTAGGCGGCCCGGTCCGGGAACCGCTCCACGGTGTGCATGAGCATGTCGTGAACGCTTCGGAAGTCGGTGAACTCCATCGTCGGATCCCTCCATCCCCGGTCGAGCCGCGCCGCCCCGTCCGATCACGCACCTGATGAGACGCCGCAGAGTGTAGCAGGACGGCGGCGGAGCCGCCGTCCGAACCGACCCTGCTGGCTTTCTTTTTCGTTCGCTTTCCCTCTCCCTCCCCAGACGGGCCGTTCGACTTCGCGCGGGAGAACGAGAGGGAGAGGGAAAGCGAACGAAAAAGAAGAGGAGCTTCAAACCCAGCGATACACCACCGAATTGATGTTCATGCCGGCGCCGACGGAGGCGAAGACGACGACGTCGCCGGGGTGAAGCTCGTGGCCCTCGAGCTCGCCGCGCCGCACCAGGTCGAGCAGGGTCGGGATCGTGGCCACCGACGAGTTGCCGAGCCGCGAGATGGCCATGGGCATCACCGAGGCGAGGTCGGGCCTGCCGGCCCGGTAGAGGCGGAAGAGTCGGATCACGATGGCCTCGTCCATCTTGGCGTTGGCCTGGTGGAGGAAGACCTTCTTCACGTCCGAGAGGTGGAGCCCGGCCCGGTCGAGGCACTTCTTGACGAGCCCGGGGACGTGGCTGAGGGCGTACTCGTAGAGCTTGCGGCCCTCCATCTTGATGAACAGCCGGCCGGGCGCGTGGCCCGGCTTGTAGGACGGGCCCATCCACATCAGCCGTGCGTGGTCGATGGCGTCCGACCGCATGGCGTGGGCGAGGATACCCGACGGCTCCGAGGACTCCCGCGCCTCGAGCACGGTCGCGCCGGCGCCGTCGGCGTAGATCATGCTGTCGCGGTCGTGGGGGTCGGACACCCGGGACAGGGTCTCGGCGCCGATGACCAGCGCCCTGGTGGCGTCGCCGGAGGCCAGGAAGTAGTGGCTCTGGATGACCCCCTGGAGCCAGCCGGGGCAGCCGAACGGCAGGTCGTAGGCAATGCACGACGGGTTGGCGATGGCGAGCTTCTGCTTGACCCGGGCGGCCAGGCTCGGCACCAAGTCCGGGAACAGGTTGCCGGCGGCGATGTCCCCGAAGTTGTGGGCCACGATCAGGTAGTCCAGGCTCTCCGGGTCGATGGCCGCGTCGTCGACGGCCCGGCGGGCGGCCTCGGCGGCGAGGTCCGATGCCACCTGGTTGTCGGCGGCCCAGCGGCGCTCGTTGATGTCGGTGATCTGGCGGAACTTCTCGACCACCGAGTCCCTGTCCTCCGGCTCCACCTCCTGGCCGTAGTCGAGGTAGAAGCAGCGGTCGGCGAAGGCGCTGTTGGGCACGACCACCGGCGGGATCGCACAGCCGGTGCCGATGATGACGGTGTCACGGTGGGGTCGCGTCATGATCGCGCGAGCCTACACGAGCCGCCGTCGAGGTCAAGACGCGCCGCGTCGAGGCAGTGCCCGCCGAGCGGCGAGGTAGGCCCCGGACCGGGCCGGCCGAAGCGCGGCCCGGCCGAGCAGCGAAAGTCGCAACCCGGCGACGATGGCGCCGGCCCGGCCCGGGTGGTGGCGGCGTGCGTAGCGCACCAGGTTGCGGGTCCAGGCGGCCAGGAAAGCGGCATCGCCGAGCTCGGCGACGCTGGAGCCGCCCCGGTGGGTGATTCGCGCGGTCGGGACGACGACGAAGCCGGTGTCGGCCGGCAGGGACGGGTCGCCGAGCCGTCCGGCGAGGCGCGCGCAGAAGTCGGCGTCCTCCCACCAGGCCGGCGTGAAGGCCTCGTCGAGGCCGTCGAGGGCCGCCCAGAGCTCGCGCCGCACGAGCCAGGCCGCCGCCGCCGGCTGGGGCACGAGCGCCGGGATCGGCGGCGGCTGACGGCAAGCGGGCGCGCCGGCGAGCCCGGCCCCCAGGCGCACGGCGGTGGGCAGCCGGCGCAGCTGCCAGCGGTGCTGGGGTCGCCCGTCGGCGCCCACCAGCAGCGGCACCACCCCCGCGGCGTCCGGGCTGTTCTCGAGCCCGCCGATCAGGGTGTCCAGGGAGTCCGCGCCGAGCTCGGTGTCGGGGTTGAGCAGCAGCAGGAGCTCTTCGTCGCAGGCGTCGGCGCCCCGGTTGGCGGCGTGGGCGAAGGACCGGTTGTCGGGCAATGCGAGCACCTCGACCTGCGGGAAGGCCGAGGCCAGCCGCTCGGCGCCGCCGTCCCCCGAGCCGGAGTCCACCAGGACGATCCGGCCGAGGCGGGCGCCGCCGTGGTCGAGGAGCGAGCGCAGGCAGCGGTCGACCTCGTCGCCGCCGCGCCAGCGCACGACCACCGCCGCGGCCCTCACGCGCGGCTTCCCGGGTCGACGATGCCGAGCACGGTGGCTGCGGCCCGAAGCAGGGGCGTCGCGAGACCGGCCCGGGCGGGCGGAGCGCCCTCGGCCAGCCAGTCCACCAGCGGCGCCGCCACCCGGGGCCAGCGCCAGCGGTCGCGCTCGGCGACGAGAGTTCGGCGCACGCTCGCCTGCAGGTCGGGCTCGAGAAGGGACGCCATGGCATCGCTGACCGCCGCCGGCTCCCCCGGCGGCACCACCAGCCCCCAGCGGCCCTCCTCGGCGAGGCGCGCGACCTCGCCGCCCGCGCTCAGCAGCATGGGGGTGGCCGACCACAGGGCGTCCATGGCCCGGGTCCGGAAGGAGAGCTCCGCCTCGAGGCCGGCGCGGTGGAGGAAGGCCATGACCGCGGCGCGGTTGAGGACCAGGTGGCGCTCGGCGTACGGGGCCCAGTGCTCGAGGGGCACGACCTCGGGCGCCGACAGGGCGTAGCGGGCCGCCATCCGGCTCAGGTCGGCGGCGTTGAACGGGGCGATCGAGCCGCCGGGGCGGGTGGCGGTTGGAACGACCAGGCTCACCGGGGCCCTGCCCAGGCGGGCGCGGGCGGCGAGCAGGGTGTCCAGGTCCAGCCACGGCCAGACTCCGCCCCACCAGAGCGCGACCGACCAGTCCTCGGGGACCCCGATGACGTTTGCCGCCTCCTCGGGGGGGTCGTCCTCGGGGATACCGAAGGGCACCTCGAGCACCGGCACCGACGGCCGCCCCTCGAGCACCCGGCGCCACCACCGGTGCTGGGCGGCGCCGGCCGCGAGAACCGCGTCGGCG
>DATHSO010000047.1:0-2818 GCA_035464095.1 Candidatus Methylomirabilota bacterium
CCGAATCGGAGGATAGAAGCCGAATGTCAGCGCACGCGCTGGAGCTTGAATGGGGTGTTGCCGGGGGGACCGAAGACGGGCCGGCCGTCCTCGGTGAGGCCGCCCTCCATGTGGGTGGCGCCGTCGGGCGTCAGGCCGAGCTCGGCGATGATGAGCATGGTCTGACCCGAGCGCTGGGACACCACCCGGCAGTCGCCGGCGGTGATGGTGCCGGTGAAGCCTTCGCCGTCGTGCCGCCACACCACCTCGCAGCCTTCAGGGTAGGCGCGCAGGTCGTCGGGCCCCATGGCGGCTACCTCGTCGACCGTCACCGGCGCTTCGAAGCCCTCGAGGCCGAAGAAGCGCTGGCGGACGACACCGCTTTCGGGGTCGGGCTCGAGCACATTCACCCGCTGCCGGACCACCTCGCCCTCGGCGCCCTCCTCGGTGATCTGCCCGAAGAACACGATCCCGCCGAGGGCCGGCGCCGCGACCCGCCGCACGGTGTGGTGGTGCCAGGGGTGGACGTCGGCCTCGACGATCTCGCCGGCGGCGAGGGCGGCGCGATCCCGCTCCACCTGGGCGGCGTTGTTGAACTCACCCGCGAACATCGCCAGGAAGCGCTCGAGATCGATCCCGGCGACGTCGTCGGCCACCGCCGGCCACGGTATCAGGACCACCATCATCACGACGATCAGGGTCCGCTGCATTCTTGCCTCCCCTATCTGTTCCTTCCGAGCGTCAGTCGAGCCCGAGCGCCTTCGGGTTCATGAGCCTCTTCGGATCCACCGCGTCCTTGATCGCTTCGACCAGCCGCCAAGTGGTGGGATTGCGACCCGCCCGGTACGGGTAGGTCTTGCCGACCTGGAGGTGCACTGCCCCGATCTCGGAGAAGGCGTCGAGGAGCTCGGCTCGAATCCCGGCGACCAGGGCCTCGGCCTCGGGGCTGTGCTCGAACTTCGTCAGCTTGGCCAGGTAGGACGGCTCGAGCACCCGCTCGTAGTAGAGGGTGAGCGGTCCCGGCCAGTAGAAGACCGGCTCGAGGACGAAGCCGTTGCTGCCGACGGTGGACAGGAGAATGCCGATGACGACGCCGAGGCGCTCCATCTCCTCGGCGTGGCCCGCGAACAGCGCCTCGAGCTTCGCCAGCGCCGCCGGCGCGTCGCCGACCGGGACGATGCCGTGCACCGGAGCCCAGCGCTCGCCCCGGGGCCCGATCGCCGTGGTCATGGGGAAGAAGCTGTCCCCGTACAGCACCTTGGGTAGCGTGTTCTCGACCTCGTGACCGTGCTCGAGGCAGATCCCCCGCAGGGCCCCCATCCGCTCCTCGACCTCGGCCTCGGTCCGGCCCTCCACGATGTAGTGGGTGGAGTAGCTGTGCTCCTCGAGGAACGAGCGCCCAGCCGCCACCACCCTGGCCGCCTCCTTGAGCCCCTTGCCGAGGCTCCGGGCCGAGGTCACGACCCCCTTGAGGGCCTTGACGTCCTGGGTCAGGCTGGTGCGCTTCATTCGCTGGTGCTGGAGCACCGGGTCCATCCCGAAGCACATGCTGACCAGCCCGGACCGGGCGACCTCGCCCATGGCCTCCGCGAAGCGCGTTCGGTCCGAGAACTCGAAGGAGGCGAAGCCCGCCGCCGGCGGGATCCGCATCAGGCGGAGCGCGGCCCGGGTCTTGATTCCCAGGGCGCCGGTGTCGCCCAGGAAGAGCCCGGTGAGATCCGGTCCGTAGTGCCGGAAGAAGGGCTTGGAGCCGACCGTCGACCACGAGCCCGTCGGCACGACACTTCCGTCGGCGAGGACCACCTCGAGCCCGAGCACGCTCTCGCTCGACACGCCGTGGAGGGCGGAGCCGTGGAGGATCGCGTTCTGGGACAGGCTGCCCCCGACCGTCGCGGTGCCCCCGGAGGCCGGACCCCAGAAGGGCGGCCGCACCCCGTGGGGCTTCAGTGCCCGGTGCAGCTCCTGCCAGGTGCAGCCGACCTCGACCACCACGTACATGTCGTCGGTGTTGATCTCGACCACGCGATCGAGCCGCTTGGTGTCGACGGACACGGCGTTGGGCCGGTCCGGCAGGAGGCCGCCGGTGTAGGAGGACCCGCCACCCCTGGCGATCACCGAGAAGCCGGCGCTCGTGGCGGCGGCGACGGCCCTGGCGACCTCGTCGGTCGAGCCCGGCCGGACGACCACCGACACCGGCTCGTCCGCCGAGCGGTAGATGTCCTGGGAGTAGAAGGCGCGGTCCTCGTCGCCGGTCAGCACGTGCTCGGCGCCGACGATCTCGACCAGGGCGTTCAGAAGATCGGGGAGACTCTGTCGACCATCCATCTCGGACCTCGTTTTCCCGATTACTCGACGGTCTCGAACAGCTCGACCATGAAACCCCCTGGGTCGAGCACGGTCAGCGCCCGGTGGCGGCCCAGGGACGGGCTCTCCAGCTCGACCGGACCCGCGAAGGGCTCGATCCCGGCCGAGCGGATCCGAGCCTCCATCTCGGTCAGGTCGCGCACCGGGAAGGTCCACATGGCGAGGCCCCGGTTGGGCGGCCGGGGGGCGACGTCGGGCCGCGGCACGCCGAGACCGTCCTGAAAGTCGAGGAAAAGCAGGTGGCCGAATCGCGCCCCCTCGGCGTAGACGATGGAGAAGCGGAACTCGGTGCCGTCGGGCACGCCGAGGGCGCCCTTGCTACCGGAGGACTTGAACTGGCGGTCGCTGCGCAGCTCGAGCCCGAGCACGTCGACGTAGAACGAGAGCACCTCGTCGGAGCGCTCGATGACCTGGGCCGAGTAGATCGGGCCGCCGCGGCCGGTGGCCGGGTCCACCGGTCCGAGCTGGGGCATGC
>DATHSO010000048.1:0-37634 GCA_035464095.1 Candidatus Methylomirabilota bacterium
GTTTCGACCAAGCGAATCACGTGGAGCGACTCGAAACCGGCGCGCTCCTCCGGCCTTGCACCGTCGCCGGATCTGACTCGCAAACCGCCGCACGCCGCTCCTTGAACGGCAACGACGCCAGCTCCTCGGCACGCGCGTAGAAGGCCACGAGCGAGCCTGCCGCCTCGAGCTCGCGCTGCAGTCCCGGCACGCAGTCGTGGTAGGTGGCTACCGCCGCGAGGTGCGCGTTGTTGAGTGGGCGCGCGAACCACGCGTCGTAGCCCGCGTGCCCGCCCCAACGGGCGCGCAACAGCGTGTACTCGAACTTGAGCCGGCCGAATTCCCGCTGCTTGTCGGCCCAGAGTTGCGGCTCGGGAGCGCCAGAGGCGTACAGGCGCTGCAGGCGCTCGCGCGTCGCGCGCAGCAGCTCCGCGAATTCCACCTCGCGCGCGAGTGCCGCGCGGTACGCCTCGAACTCCCCGTCGCGGCCACGGGCCCGCAGCCACAGTCGCACGCCCTCCTGCTCGACCACGCTTGCGAAAGCCTCGTTGAACCCACTGTCGCCGGGCACGTACAGGCGCTCGTGGGCAAGCTCGTGGAAGATCGTCCCCACCAAGCGCGTCTCGCGCCAGCCGAGCATCGTGTTGAACACCGGGTCCGGCAGGTGGCCAAGCGTCGAGTAGGTGGCGACGCCGCCGACCGTCACGTCGTCGCCGCGCCGCGCGAGTCGGCGCGCGGTCGCCTCCGCGCGGCGCTCGTCGAAATAGCCCCGGTACGCGACGCAACCGGCCACCGGGTAACACCAGTGCCGCGGCGTCACGGAGAACTCGGGGGCCGCCACCACGTTCCACACCGCGTAAGGTCGCCCGAGGTCGGCGTACTGGCGGAAGCTGCGACCATCCGGAAGCCCAAGCTCCCGGACCGCGAACTCGCGGGCCTCCACCACGAGCTCGAGCCGGACCCGCAACGGGTCGGGAGTCTCCGGGTCCGTCACGAGCTGCGCGATCGGCTCGCTGCGGGCCAGCACGGCGGCCTGGCCGGCGGCAGCCTGCATCACGTAGCAACCGGGAAGGCACGCGAGCGCGGCGAGCACCGTGAGTACGCGGAACACCGCGTTACGGGCGCGATCGGCGAGGGCTTCCGCTACGATTCCCGGCATGGACATCTACCTCGTCGGCGGCGCGGTCCGCGACCGGCTGCTTGGCCGCACTCCCCTCGAGCGAGATTTCGTGGTGGTCGGGGCCACGCCGGAGGACCTTCTCGCGCAGGGCTACAGGCCGGTCGGCAAGGATTTTCCCGTGTTCCTGCATCCCGACACCGGGGAACAGTACGCGCTCGCCCGGACGGAGCGGAAGACCGGCCCCGGTTATTACGGGTTCGCGACGCGATTTGCGTCTGACGTGACGCTGGAGGAGGACCTCGCCCGCCGCGACCTCACCATCAACGCCATTGCGCAGGACGCCGAGGGCGCACTGGTCGATCCGTACGGCGGCCAGCGCGACCTTGACGCGCGCGTGCTCCGTCACGTCTCGCCCGCCTTCGTCGAAGACCCGCTGCGCGTGCTGCGCGTGGCACGCTTCGCCGCCCGCTTCGCGCCGCTCGGCTTCAAGGTGGCACCCGAGACACTCGCGCTCATGCGCGAGATCGTCGCACGCGGCGAGATGGCGACCCTGGTGCCCGAGCGCGTGTGGGTCGAAACGGAACGCGCGCTCGGTGAGGACCGCCCCACGGCGTACTTCGAAGTGCTGCGCAGCTGCAGTGCCCTCGCTGCCGTGTTCCCCGAGATCGCCGCGCTCGACGGCGTGCCGCAACCCGAGAAGTGGCATCCTGAGATTGACACCGGGGTGCACACCATGCAGGTGCTCGAGGTTGCCGCGGAACTGTCCCGCGACACGACGGTGCGGTTCGCCGCTCTGGTGCATGACGTGGGCAAAGGCCTCACGCCGCGGGAGGCGTGGCCGAGCCACGTCGGCCACGAGGAGGCCGGCGCGCAGATCATCGAGCAGCTCGGCGCGAGGCTGCGCCTGCCGACCGAGCATCGCGAGCTCGCGGTGATGGTCGCGCGTCACCATGCGCGGGTGCACCGCGTGGCCGAACAGCGGCCCGGCACCGTCCTCGAGTTGCTCGAGTCCACCGACGCCTTCCGCCGCCCCGAGCGCTTCGAGCGCTTCCTGCTCGCCTGCGAGGCCGATGCGCGCGGGCGCGGGCCGGAACTGCGTGCCCGGCCCTACCCGCAGGCCGACCGGCTCCGCCGGGCCCTTGCTGCTGCGAGAGCCGTCCGGCTCGATCCCGAGGTGCTGGCTGGTGAACCGGGGCCAGTCATCGCGGAACGCTTGCGCGCCGCCCGGACCGAGGCGATCCGGCGACTCGGCGACGCGTGAGGCGCGACGCGCTCAGGCGAAGTGCCAGACGATCACGCCGGCGAGGATCAGCCGGTACACGGTGAACGGCAGCAACCCGATGCGCTCGATGAAGCGGATCAGGAAGTGGATGCAGGCGATGCCCGACAGCGCGGCGAATGCGGCGCCGACCAGCATCGGCTGCCAGTCCACGGGCTCGGTGGACGTGACGAGCTTGAGTCCCTCGTAAGCCCCCGCGGCCGCAATGCCGGGCACCGCGAGCAGGAACGAGAAGCGGGCTGCCGCCGAGCGCGTGAGCCCGAGCGCGCGCCCGGCCGTCATGGTCACACCCGAGCGCGAGGTGCCCGGCATCAGCGCCAGCGCCTGTGCGAAGCCGATGGCCAAGGCCTGCGGCCAGGTGAGGCCGAACTCGTCCTTGGTGCCGCGGCCGAACCGGTCGGCGAGGTACATCAGGATGCCGAAGAACGTGAGCGTGCCGGCCACGAACAGCGGATTGCGGAAGTTCGCCTCGATGAAGTCGGCGAACAGCAACCCTGTGAGGCCGACCGGCAGGGTCGCCACGAGGATCTGCCAGGCGAGCCGGCTGTCACGCGTGTGTCGGCGGCGGAACACGGAGTCGATCCAGGCCGTGGCCATGGTGCCGAGCTGGCGCCGGAAATAGATCAGCACCGCGAGAAGGGTGCCCAGGTGCACCGCCACATCGAAGGCGAGGCCCTGGTCGGTCCAGCCGAAAAAGTGCGGGATGAGGATCAGGTGTCCCGAGCTCGAGATCGGCAGGAATTCGGAGAGGCCCTGCACGATGGCGAGGACGATGGCCTGGACGAGATCCATGGGTACCTACAGGGTGTGTCTGAGATCGCGCGAGGCGAAGCCACGCAGGGGCGAATCGTAACCGCGGGCGAGCGCCATCGCCTTGAATCGCTCTCCCATCTCGCCTGGAAGTGTGAGCAGCATCGCCTGCCGCGACAGGTTCACCCGCTCGACGACGTCGAGGTCCGCCACGTTGGCGACGAACTCGCCGATGCCGTTGCCGATGAGGAAGTGCGCCTGCGTGGTGTAGCCCGCCAGCTCGAGGCCGGCCGCCTGCCCCGCCTCGGCCACCGCCGTGAAGTCCACCCAGGCGGTGATGTCCTGAAGTCCCGGTCGGGCGAAGGGATCGTCGTGGAAGCGGTGGCGGAAATGGCACAACAAGGTGCCGTCGCTGCGCTCGGGCATGTAGTACTCGCGGCGCGGCAGGCCATAGTCCACGAACAGCAGCACGCCGCGCGCGAGCGCAGCGGCGACCGCGGCGAGCCAGTCGGCGAGGTCGAGGTTGACCTCCGACGCGAAGCCCTCAGGCCAGGTAGCGCCGGTCTCGCGCTCCAGGCGTCGCACGGCCTCGGCGAGTCGCGCCGGGGCCGGCGCCTCCGACCACGCCGGTCCGTCGCGCTCCCAGGCGACGCCCAGCGCGTGGACCACGCCATTGCGCAGCACGAAGCGCTCGACCGGCTGCGCATCGAGCACCTCGTTGGCGACGACCAGGCCCTCGAGGCCGTCCGGCGGACGATCGAGCCATTCAACGCGCTCGAGCAGCCGGGGAACGAGCGCGGCGAGCGTTTCCTGCTGGCGCTGCCGCAGGTCGGCGCTCACGTCGAGAATGAGGTAGCGGCGCGGCAATGCCTCGCGCCGCTCGAGTTCCCCCAGCAGGGTCGCCGCCATCATGCCCGAGCCCGCGCCGAGTTCGAGCAGGTCGCCGCCGCCGAGTTTCTCGAGCACCTCGGCGCACTGCACGGCGAGACAGCGGCTGAACACCGGCGCGACCTCGGGCGCGGTGATGAAGTCGCCCGCGGCGCCGAACTTGCGCGCGCCGGCGCTGTAGTAGCCGAGGCCGGGCTCGTACAGCGCGAGCTGCATGTAGCGAGCGAAGCCGATCCAGCCACCGGCGCGCTCGATCTCCTCGCGCAGCCGCTCGCCGAGCCGCGCGCCATGCGCGGCTTCCTCGGGCGAAAGCGCTGGAAGGTCGAGCGCGATGCTCACACCGGGAATCCCCCGGCCGCGACACGGCGAAACGCGTCGGGTATCGTCATCCCGTCCGACCGCTGGCCACTCAACTGCGCGACCCCATGGAAACCGCCCTGCCACTCGCCGGCCGATGCGTGCTGATCACGGGCGGCGCCAAGCGCCTCGGCGCCGCGATCGGTCGCCGGCTGCACGCCGCGGGCGCCGACCTCGTGGTGCACTACCACCAGTCCCGCGCGGCTGCAGACGCGCTCGTCGCCGAATTCGAAGCGGTGCGCCCCGGCTCGGCAGTGGCCGTGCGCGCCGACCTCCACGAGATCGCGCGCCTGCCCGGGCTCGTGACCGCGGCGGTCGCGCGCTTCGGGCGCCTCGACGTGCTCGTCAACAACGCCTCGACGTTCTACCCGACGCCGGTCGGGACGATCACGGCCGCCCAGTTCGACGACCTCGTCGGTACCAACCTGCGCGCGCCGCTGTTCCTGTCGCAGGCGGCGGCGCCGACGCTCGCCGAGGCCCGGGGCCTGATCATCAACATGGTGGACATCCACGGCCGGCGCCCCCTGCGCGCGCACCCGGTGTACTCGGCCGCCAAGGCGGGACTCGTGATGCTCACCAAGTCGCTTGCCCGCGAGCTCGCGCCCGAGGTGCGCGTCAACGGCATCGCGCCGGGCCCGGTGATGTGGCCCGAGCGCGACCTCGAGGACGTGCTCAAGACCGAGATCATCGCCAAGACGGCGCTGCAGCGTCCCGGCTCGCCCGAGGACATCGCGCGCGCCGCGTATTTCTTCGCCGTGGATGCGCCCTACGTCACCGGGCAGATCCTCGCCGTGGACGGCGGCCGCAGCCTCTGAGCCGCGCCCGGCCGCCCGGCCCGGTCGAGCCGAGCCTCCGCCAACCGCTGTCATTCCGCCGTGGCCCTCGCCGGCCAGCCGAGGTCCACGACTTCGAGCGGATGCGCCGCCTGCGCGAAGTCGCGCCACAGTCCCGCAAGCGTGACGCCCAGCGTGGGGTGGACGAAACCGGGCGCGATCTCGGCGGCTGGACCGAGCATGTAGGCGCGCCGCACGAGGTCGGGGCGCGGCAGCACGAGGCCGGGCTCGTCGCACACCGTGTCCCCGAACAACAGGATGTCGAGGTCCATCGAGCGCGGCGCCCACTTGGGCGCGAGGCGTGCCCGGCCGCAGAGGGACTCCGCCTCGTGCAACCGGCCGAGCACCGCGTGCACGTCCTCGCCGGTGTCGAAGCCGACGACGAGGTTGATGAAGTCCTCGCCCTCGAATCCCACGGCCCGGTTGCGGTAAGCGCGCGAGCAGCGCAGCCCTGCGTAATGCATCGCGAGCGCATCGATCGCCCGGCGCAGGTTCGCGACCGGCTCGATATTGCTGCCCGCCGCGACGAGTACCTCGGTCAAGGCGCGCCCGCAGTGCCCGCGTAGTCCTCGCGACGCCGCTCGATGAGGATGCCGACGTCCCGCGAGCCGCGGATCGCGCCCTGCTTGTTGAGCCGCACCCGGACCCAGGGCACGTCGAACTCGGTCACCACGATCCCAGCGATGCGGTCGGTGAGCGTCTCGACCAGCTGGAACTCGGACTCGCTGACGAACTGCAGCAGTCGCTTGGCGACTCGCTTGTAGTCGAGCGTGTCCTCGATCACGTCTGTCGCGGCGGCCCGGCGGATGTCCGCGCCCATCTCCAGGTCGATGACGACCTTCTGCTTGACACGGCGCTCCCAGTCCCAGATCCCGATGATGCATTCGGCGGTGAGTCCGGAGAGGAAGATGACGTCCATGGAGGGGCGACTCGCGGGTGACGGAGGGCAGATCCTGACGGGAGCGACGCCGATGCGCTAGAGCGCCGAGGCGCCCGAAGGGGGAACGAGCTCGGCCATGGGCCAGCGCGCGCGCGCGCGAAGAGCGAGGCCGTCGTGTTGCCCGGCCGCGAGGCGCAGATGGCCGAGCAACGCGATCATCGCGGCGTTGTCGGTGCAGAACTCCACCCGGGGATAGACGACGCGGACGCCTGCCTGCTCGCCCATGGCGCGCACCCGGGCCCGCAGGCGGCGATTCGCCCCCACGCCGCCGGCCACGACCAGCGTGCGCGCGTCGGTGGCTTCGAGCGCCCGCCGGCACTTGATGACGAGGGTGTCCACCACGGCCTCTTCGAAGGCGAGGGCGGCGTCAGCACGGACCTGGTCGTCCATCTCGCGATCGCGCAGGGCCACCACCACGGCGGTTTTGAGGCCGCTGAAGCTGAAGTCGAGGCCGGGCCGTTCGGTGAGCGGCCGGGGGAAACGGAACACGTCCGGGCGCCCGCGCTCGGCCAGAGCCGCGAGCTGTGGGCCGCCCGGGTAGCCGAGCCCCAGCAGTTTGGCGGTCTTGTCGAAGGCCTCGCCCGCCGCGTCATCGAGGGAGCTGCCGAGAACCTCGTACCGGCCGACGCCCTCGACCCGGGCGAGCAGCGTGTGGCCGCCCGAGACCAGCAGGGCCACGAACGGAAACTCGGGCGGCTCGGGCTCGAGCAACGGGGCCAACAGGTGGCCTTCCATGTGATGCACCCCGAGGCAGGGCACCCGCCAGGCATACGCGAGGCTCCGAGCCACCGCCGCGCCGACCAGGAGCGCGCCCACGAGGCCTGGACCGCTGGTGTAGGCAACGCCCTCGATGGCGCCGGCCCCGCCGGCTTGGTCGAGGACTTTCCTGAGCAGGGGTAACAACTTGCGAAGGTGGTCCCGGGAGGCGAGCTCGGGCACCACGCCGCCGTAGGCCGCGTGCAGCTCGACCTGGCTGTACACCTCGTGCGCGAGCAAGCCGGCACCGCCGCCGCCGCCGTCATAGACGGCCGCAGCGGTCTCGTCGCAGGAGGTTTCCAGGCCCAGGATTCGCATGTTTTGCAATTCTTCCCGCCGATCTCTAAAATTCGCGGTCCTTTTAGCCGGCAGCGCGTCCCCCAAAGGCCGTGGCCGGGAATCCAGACCAGACCTTCGACGAGGTTTCGATGCCCAGCGTCCGCATTCGTGAGAACGAATACTTCGATGCCGCCCTGCGCCGTTTCAAGCGTGCCTGCGAAAAGGCCGGCGTGCTGACCGAACTGCGGCGCCGGGAATTCTACGAGAAGCCGACCCAGGAGCGGAAACGCAAGAAGGCGGCCGCGGTGAAGCGTCACCAGAAGCGCGGCATGCGCGACTTCTCCGCGCCGCGCGCCCGCAACTACTGATCCGCGCCCGTCCCGTGACGCTCAAGGAGCGCATCACCGAGGACATGAAGGCCGCCATGCGGGCCTCCGAGAAGGAGCGCCTCTCGACCATCCGCATGGTGCAGGCCGCGATCAAGCAGCGCGAAGTCGACGAGCGGATCACGCTCGACGACGCGCAGGTGATCGCGGTAATCGAAAAGATGGTCAAGCAGCGCAAGGAATCGATCGTCCAGTTCGAACAGGGGGGCCGCGCCGACCTCGCCGACAAGGAAAAGTCGGAGATCGTGCTGCTGCAGTCCTACCTGCCGACCCAGCTCTCCGAGGCCGAGGTGGACGCGATCGTCCGCGAAGCCATCACCGCCACGGGTGCGGCGTCCGTCAAGGACATGGGCAAGGTGATGGCGGCCGTGAAGGCGAAGGCCGCTGGGCGGGCCGACATGGGCGCGGCGAGCGCCCGCATCAAGGCCGCGCTCTCCGTCTGACCTCCCGCTTTGTCGGGCGAGCGATCCGGCTCCGATTCAACCTCTCAGGATTTCTCCGGCACGTGCGTTCGTGACGAGGCATCGCTTTGTCGACGGGGGCTGGGATGGGTTCGGGGTCCTGTTCCTGCTCGCGAAGAAAAATGCTCGCTGGAACAGGGCCCCGAACCCGTCCCTTGGGCCCGCGCCTGAGCGACTGATCGGCGAGTAGCGAAGGTGCGGAAAGAGCGGCGACGCTCGCTCGCCGATCAATCGCACGGCGCATTCGGCGGAAAGATTGCGAAGAGCGGCCTGATGCGGTCTCCGGGGCCGCGATCGTGAAACCGGCTCCGGTGGATGCTGGGTGCGCCGTGCGAGATTTTCGCCCCGGGCGAAAACTCGCCCAGGCGCCGCGTGTCCAGCGTTCGATCCGGGTCCGTTCCGGCGAGCATATTTCTTTGCGAGCCGGGGCGGACCCGGACCGAACGCCTGCCACCCCGGTCGGGCTCCGTGAGGAGCCGCACCGCCGACGATAAGGACCACGCGCAACCGAGCGAGCTTGCGACGCAAGCAGCCCACCCCCACTATCGCCAGTCCCCCAACCGCTGATCGCCTCATCGTGGCCGGCCGCATTCCACAGCACTTCATCGACGAGCTGATCGCCCGCACCGACATCATCGAGGTGATCGGCAGCCGCGTGCAGCTGAAGCGCGCCGGGCGCGAGTACAAGGCGTGCTGCCCGTTCCACGACGAGAAGACGCCCTCCTTTACCGTCAGTCCGGACAAGCAGTTCTACCACTGCTTCGGCTGCGGAGCCCACGGGACGGCGCTCGGCTTCGTCATGGACTACGACCACACGAGTTTCGTCGAAGCGGTCGAGGATCTTGCGGCCCGCGCCGGTCTCGACGTACCGCGCGAAGGCGGAGCGGCGGCGCCCGCGCAGCCGCATGACGAGCTGTACGTCGCGCTCGAGCGCGCCGGTCTTTTCTACCGCCAGTCGCTGAGTGGCGAGGCCCGGGCGCGCGAATACCTGGCCGGCCGCGGCCTCGCCGCCGACATCGTCCAGCGCTTTGGGATCGGTTACGCCCCCGCCCGCTGGGACGCTCTGCTCGACCGCTACGGCATCACGGAGGACGAGCGCCAGGTGCTGCTGCGCGCCGGACTCGTCATCGAGCGCCAGCCGGACGCCGAGCGCGGCAAAACGCCGGGCTTCTACGACCGCTTCCGCGACCGCGTGATGTTCCCGATTCGCGACACGCGCGGACGCAGCATCGGCTTCGGCGGGCGCGTGCTCGACGGCAGCGAGCCGAAGTACCTGAACTCGCCCGAGACGGAACTGTTCCACAAGGGCCGCGAACTCTACGGGCTGTTCGAGGCCCGGCAGGCGACCCGCAGCCTGCAACGGCTACTCGTGGTCGAGGGCTACATGGACGTCGTGAGCCTGCACCAGGCGGGCATCACCTACGCGGTCGCCACGCTCGGCACCGCGACCACGCCCGAGCACCTGCAGCGCATCTTCCGGCTCGTGGGCGAGGTGGTGTTCTGCTTCGACGGCGACCGTGCGGGTCGCGCGGCGGCCTGGCGCGCGCTCGAGAACGCCGTGGGCGAGATCAAGCAGGGTCGCCAGGTCCGCTTCCTGTTCCTCCCCGACGGCCAGGACCCAGACTCGCTGGTGCAGGCGGAAGGCGCCGAGGCGTTCGAGGCCCGACTCGCGAACGCCCTGCCACTTTCCGATTACCTCATCCGCGAGTTGTCCTCGCGCTCCGACCTCACCAGCGTGGACGGCCGCGCGAAGCTCGTGGAGCTGGCGCGCCCGCTGGTGCGGCGCATTCCTTCGGACGTCTACCGCGAGCTGCTGGTAGCTCAGCTGGCCGAGGTGATCCGCATGCCCGCCGGCCGCCTCGCCGAGCTGCTCGAGACCGAGGCGGCGTCGCCGGCCTCGCCGCGCAGCGACACCACCGTGCAGCGGACGGCGAGGCCCGCCCCTGCCGTGGCGGGGCGCGGCAACCTCGTGCGGCAGGCGATCAGCCTGTTGGTGCACCACCCCGCTGCCGGCGCCCGGATCCCGGTCGCCGAGGCCCTCGAGGGGCTCGACCGGCCGGGCGTGCCGCTGCTCCTCGAGCTGCTCGCACAGCTGCGGGAGGACCCGGTGTCGAGCACCGGCGCCTTGCTCGAGCGCTGGCGCGGGCGACCGGAGCACGCCCCGCTGTCGCGGCTCGCGTCCGGGGAGTGCCTCGTTTCCGATGCCGAGGCGGCGGTCGCCGAGATCCGCTCGTCACTGGAGCGGCTGGTGGCCGACCATGCGCTCGACCGGCTGCAGGTCCTGGAGGAGAAGGCACGAGCCGAGCCGCTCACTGCCGAGGAGAAGTCCGAGCTGCAGGGCCTGCTGCGCTCCAGGGTCCAGTCCGCTCAGGTGTCCGGAACGAAGCCCCGAGGCGGATCAGCGGCGTGATGTGGTACCATTCCGCTCTTTTATCCACCCCCTCCCTTTCCTGAGGCGCCCATCTTGAGCAAGACGGTACGCAAGCAGGCCAAGAAAGCCCCCGCGCGCAAGGCTCCGGCCGCCAAAGCGGCGGCGAAGCCGGCCGCCAAGAAGGCAGTGAAACGCGCCGCGCCGGTGGCCGCCCAGCTGAAGGCCAAGACTGCCAAGGTGCAGAAGGCCGTGCACAAGGCGGCCGCCCCGGCCACGGCGCGCAGGCACGACCCCCGGGCCACGCCCAAGCCGGCGGCGAAGGCCGCGGCCAGGCATCCCGCGCCTGCGAAGCAGGCAGCCCCTGCGAGGTCCGCCGCGCCGCAGGTCAGAAACCCTGCCGGGCGCGCCATAGCGGCGAAGCCAGTCGCCCCGCCCAAGGGTGCCGAGAAGCCGCCGGCCCACGCCGCGGCCCAGTCGGCTCCCGCCGGCAAGGCCCTCGCCACCACCCGGCCCGCAAAGGCGGCCCGGGGAGCGAAAGGCGCCGCCGATCGCATTGAGATTACCCTGCCGGTCAGCACGCCGGAGGATCGCCAGTCGCAGCTCAAGCTGCTGATCGGACGCGGCAAAGAACAGGGCTTCCTGACATACGCCGAGGTCAACGACCACCTGCCCTCCGAGATCGTCGATCCGGAGCAGATCGAAGACATCGTGCAGATGATCAACGACATGGGCATCCCGGTGTACGAGAAGGCACCGGATGCCGAGGCGCTCCTGCTGCGCGAGCCGGTCGTGGCCGACGAGGAAGCAGCCGAGGAAGCTGCGGCGGCCCTCGCGACCACCGTCGACGCCGAGTTCGGCCGCACGACCGACCCGGTGCGCATGTACATGCGCGAGATGGGCACGGTCGAGCTGCTTACGCGCGAGGGCGAGATCGCGATCGCCAAGCGCATCGAAGAAGGGCTCGACTCCGTGCGCCGCGCGCTCGCGGCCTACCCGCCGACCTGCGAGCTGATCCTGCGCACCTACGAGCCGCTCAAGAGCGGCCAGGGGCGCCTCGCGGACATCATCGTCGGCTTCGTCGACCCGAACGCACCGGACGTGATCGCCGAGCCGATCAACCCGAAACTCGCGGCTGCGGCCAAGGAAGCCTCCGAGGAGGAGGAAGAGACCGAAAGCGCCGAGGACGAGGAAGTGGTCGACACCGGCCCCGACCCGGAGGAAGCGGCGCGCCGCTTCGCCTCGCTGGCCAAGCTGTACGGCCAGACACTCAAGGCGCTCGACGACAAGGGCGGCCGTGATCCGAAGACGGCCAAGCTGCGTCGCAAGCTCGCCGACGAGTTCATGGAGCTCAAGCTCGCGCCGCGGATGTTCGAGCAACTGATCGGACAGCTCCGCGAGCACCTCAACGAGATCCGCGGCATCGAGAAGGCCGTGATGCAGATCTGCGTGCGCGATGCCGGGATGCCGCGCTCGGACTTTATCGAGACGTTCCCGCGCAACGAGACCAACCTGCACTGGCTCGACAAGCACGTGCGCGCCAAGCGCAAGCACTCGGCGGCCCTCGGCCGGCTGCGCGAGTCGATCGAGAAGCACCAGTTGCATCTGCGCGAGGTCGAGAAGCGCACGCACCTGACAATCGGCGAGATCAAGGAGATCAACCGCGAGATCGCCGTCGGCGAAGCCCAGGCGCGCCGGGCCAAGAAGGAAATGGTCGAGGCCAACCTGCGCCTCGTGATCTCGATTGCGAAAAAGTACACGAACCGCGGCCTGCAGTTCCTGGACCTCATCCAGGAAGGCAACATCGGCCTGATGAAGGCGGTGGACAAGTTCGAGTACCGCCGCGGCTACAAGTTCTCGACCTACGCCACCTGGTGGATCCGCCAGGCCATCACCCGTGCCATCGCCGACCAGGCTCGGACGATCCGGATCCCGGTCCACATGATCGAGACCATCAACAAGCTCACCCGGACGACCCGGATGCTGGTCCAGGAGCTCGGCCGCGAGCCCACCGTCGAGGAGATTGCGGCGCGCATGGAGATGCCGGTGTCGAAGATCCGCAAGATCCACAAGATCTCCCAGGAGCCGATCTCGCTGGAGACCCCCATCGGCGAGGAGGAGGACTCCCACCTCGGCGACTTCATCGAGGACACCAACTCGGTGTCGCCCATCGACGCGGTCATCATGCGCACCCTCAAGGACCACACCGAGTCGGTGCTCAAGTCGCTGACGCCCCGGGAGGAGCAGGTGCTCAAGCTGCGTTTCGGCATCGGCGACGGCACCGAGCACACCCTGGAGGAGGTCGGGCGGACCTTCAACGTCACCCGCGAGCGCATCCGGCAGATCGAGTACAAGGCGCTGCGCAAGCTTCGCCACCCGACCCGGGCCCACCTGCTCAAGCCTTTTTCCGAAGGCAACGGCTAGCTCCCCCCGGCTGCGCGGCGCCGTCGGCCGTTGGGCCGCGGCGCGGGTTATCGCCAGCGATCAGCGATCAGCGATCAGCGATCAGCGATCAGCAATCAGCCCCCCACCCATGTGGCCCCGGGAGACACCCGGGGAGTACCAAGCACTGGTTCCAGGAGCACTCCCCGGCCAGGTCCCGGAGGGTGTTACTCAGGCGGGACAGTGTCGGTGTCAGCGGCAGCGGTTCGTCGGACGAATTGCGGCGGCGGGGGAGGGATGCCGAGTCGCTTCCGCTCCCGATTGCGTTCGGCTCCGGCCCACGTTCCGGGTCAGCACACTGTCACTGTCGCTGAGCCTGCCCCTGCTTGCTGCCGCTGGTCGCCGCCCCTGATCGCTGTCCCCGGTCGCTGTTTGCTGATCGCCGGCGCCGGTCGCTGCCGCAGCCGCTGCCGCCGGCATCGGGCACGGGCACGGCTGCGGGTACGGGTACGGAGGCGGAAGCGGGAGCAAAGAGGGCCGCGCCTTGTTCTGACCTGAGGCGCGGACTACAATGCCACGGGCCCATAGCTCAGCGGTTAGAGCCGCCGGCTCATAACCGGTCGGTCCCAGGTTCGAATCCTGGTGGGCCCAGGGCATGTCGATCCGGGTCAGTGAACAACGGCGTCGAACCGGGACCCGGGTACTCCGAAGCACGAGGTAGCGGTGAGCAGTGCACGGCACGATCTCGTTCTCCTGGTCCGCCTCCAGTCCATCTACGACCGCATCGCGTTGGCCATCCGGGAGCGCCAGACGGCTCCGCCGGAGGTCCAGGAGCTGCAGCAGGCCAACCGCGATCGCCAGGCCGAGCTCGAGAAGAGCGAGGCGCAGGTCCGCGGGTACCAGGATGAGCTGACCAAGGTCCGCAAGAAGGAAGAGGAGTGGAAGCTCGAGCTCGAGCACTTCCAGCGCCAGAAAGGCACGGTCACCAACGAGCGGGAGTTCACCGCCGTGATCTCCGAGATCGACTACGCCTCCAAGGCGCTCGCGGAGGCGGCAGCGCGCCGGCGCGAGCTCGAGGACTCGATCGCGGCTTTGAGCGCCGACATCGAGGAGCGGCGCGAGGCGCGCCCGGAAGAGGAGGCCGCCCACCGAGAGGTGGTGGAGGCCTGGGAGGCCCGCAAGGCCGAGCTCAAGACAGCGGTGCACGAGCTGGTGCTCGAGGCCCAGACCGTCGAGGCCGACGTCACCCCCAAGCACCGTGCCCGCTTCCTACGCCTGCTCGAGTCCAAGAAGGGCACGGCGATGGCGGCGGTTGTCGAGGGCTCCTGCTCCTTGTGCCACTTCGCCCTGCGGCCCCACCTGCAGCAGCGGGTCCGGCGGGCCGAGGAGATCATCGTCTGCGAGCACTGCCACCGCATCCTCTACCTGGAGCGGATGCTCGACGAGCCGTCGCCCGGGCCGGAGTCATCCTGACGGTGGGTGAGGAGCTCGACCGGCGCCTGGGGGAGGTGAGGGAGCGGGTGGCCGGGGCCGCCGTGGCCGCCGGTCGGGATCCGGCCGAGGTGACCCTGATCGCCGTCTCCAAGACGCACCCCCCCGAGGTCGTGGACGCGGCCGTGGCGGCCGGCGCCGGCGACCTGGGCGAGAACCGGGTCCAGGAGGCGGCCGCCAAGAAGCCGCAGGTCCGCCCGGCTCGCTGGCACCTCATCGGTCCCCTGCAGCGCAACAAGGCGAAGCTCGCCCTCGAGGTCTTCGACGTCGTCCATACCGTCGACCGCCCGGAGGTCGCCGACCGACTCCAGTTCCTGCTCACCGAGCACTGGCCGGAACGGGTGCTCGAGGTGCTGCTCGAGGTCAACGTGGGAGGCGAGGAGCAGAAGGCGGGCACCGCTCCCGAGGAGGCCGGCGCGCTCCTGCGGACGGCCTTGGGCCACGATCGCCTGGCGGTCGTCGGTCTCATGGCGATTCCCCCCTTCACCGACGACCCGGAGGCGTCACGGCCGTACTTCCGGGCGCTGCGCGAGCTGCGGGACCGCCTCCAGGAGGCCTCCGGGCACCCGCTGCCCCAGCTCTCCATGGGCATGAGCCACGACTTCGAGGTGGCCGTTGTCGAGGGCGCCACCATGGTCCGGGTGGGCACGTCCATCTTCGGACCCCGCCGGGTTTGAGACCGGCTCCCGCGAGAATCTCCTTGCCCGCCCCGCGGCTTTGTGAAAAAATTCGCATCGAGATCGACCAAGGGAGCGGCGAATGGACGAGGCGAGCGTGATCCCTCCCGAGCAGGAGTCGCACACCTACCGGCTGGCCGAGGAGACGGCGCCGGACTGCATCGAGCTGCTGCGTGACCTGGTGACCATCCCGTCGCCGAGCCGCGGCGAGCGCCTCGCCTGCGAGCGGGTGATGCGCGAGATGGAGACCCTGGGCTACCGCGACGTCCACCTCGACGAGATGGGCAACGTGCTCGGCCGCTTCGGGTCCGGGCCCCGGGTCCTCGCCGTCGACGCCCACGTCGACACGGTCGGCATCAGCAACCCCACCCACTGGAAGTACGACCCCTTCCGCGGCGTCGTCTCCGGGGGCATCCTCTACGGCCGCGGCGCCTCCGACCAGAAGGGCGGCCTGGCGGCGGTGGTGCACGGCGTCGCTCTGGCCGACCGGATCGGCCTGCCCGACGACCTCACGGTCTGGGTCACCGCCACGGTCAACGGCGAGGACTGCGTCGGGCTCGCCTGGCGCTACATCGTCAACGAGGCCGACCTCCGCCCGGAGGTGGTGGTCGTCAGCATGCCATCCCACCTCGGCGTCTGCTTCGGCCAGCGGGGGCGGATGGAGATCCAGGTCGCCACCCGCGGCGTCTCCACCCACGGCTCCCAGCCCGACCGCGGCAGCAACGCCATCTATGCCATGACCCCGATCGTCGACGAGCTGGCGGCGCTCCACGGGCGCCTCGGCACCGACCACCCGTCCCTGGGGTGCGGCTCGATCGCGGTCACCGAGATCGTCTCCCAGTCGCCGTCGAGAACCGCCATCCCCGACGGCTGCCGGATCCACATCGACCGCCGCCTCACCATCGGCGAGACTCCCGACGGCGCCCTGGACGAGATCCGGTCCCTGGCGGCGGTGGCGAAGGCCGAGGCCGAGGTCGTGCTGCTCGACTACAACCAGCCGTCGTGGCGCGGCTTCGCCTACCCGACCGAGAAGGTCTTTCCGGCGTGGGTGACCGCGGCCGACAGCGCCGCGGTGCAGGCCGCCATGGCCGCCGCCCGCACCGTCCTGGGCCGCGAGCCGCGGATCCACCGCTCCAAGTTCTCGTCCAGCGGTTGCACCACGGCGGGGGTCTTCGGGATCCCGACGGTGGGCTTCGGCCCTGCCGACGAGCTCCACTCCCACACCGTCCACGACCAGATCGCCCTCGCCCAGCTCCAACCCGCGATGGCCTTTTACGCCATGTTCCCGGTGTTCTACCTGGCGGCGGCCCCCGAGGCGCCGGAAAGGTAGCGTCCCCGGACCGGGACGGCCAAGGCGGGGCGCTCGAGGACCCGAGCGCCGGCTACTCGAGGAGGCCGACCAGGTCGGCGACGGACTGGATCGGCACCGTGGGCAGGGGCAGCCGCGCGCCGGCGTCGCGGGCCGGCATGGCCACCCGCTCGAAGCCCAGGGCCGCCGCCTCCCGCACCCGCTCGGCGGTGCGGCTCACCGCGCGCACCTCGCCGAGCAGCCCGATCTCGCCGAACACCGCCAGATCGGGCGGCAGCGGCCGGTCGGCTGCCGACGAGATCAGGGCCGCGGCGACTGCCAGGTCCAGGGCCGGCTCGCGCAGCGACAGGCCTCCCGCCAGGTTGAGGAAGACGTCGCGGTCGGTGAGCCGGACCCCGGCGTGGCGCTCGATCACGGCGAGCAGCAGGGCCAGCCGGCCGCCGTCGAAGCCGTGGGCGACCCGCCGAGGCGTGCCCAGGGCCGACGGCGTGGCCAGGGCCTGCACCTCGACCAGGAGGGGCGCCGTGCCCTCGAGGGCGGCCGCCACAACCGAGCCCGGCACGCCCCGGCGCCGGTCCTCGAGGAGCCAGGCCGAGGGGTTGAGCACCCCCTCCAGGCCGCGCTCGGTCATGGAGTACAGGGCGAGCTCGGCGACCGTGCCGAAGCGGTTCTTGCCCGCCCGGAGCAGCCGCAGGTCGTGCCCCGGCTCGCCCTCGAGGGACAGCACCACGTCCACCAGGTGCTCGAGGAGCTTGGGCCCGGCGATGTGCCCGTCCTTGGTAACGTGGCCCACCAGCACCACCGGGATCGCCCGGGTCTTGGCGAGGTGCTGGAAGCGGGCCGCCACCTGCCGGACCTGGCTCACCGAGCCGGCCACCGCGTCCAGGTCCTCGGCGGTGGTGGTCTGCACCGAGTCCACCACCACCAGCGCCGGCGACTGGTCCTCGAGGAGGCTCATGACCGCCTCGCAGGACGTCTCGGGCAGCAGCAGCAGGCCGGGGGAGAGGCCGTCGATGCGGCGCGCGCGCAGGGCCACCTGCTCCGCCGACTCCTCGCCGGTGACGTAGAGCACCGTTCGGTCGTCGCCGGCCATCGCCGCCGCCACCTGGAGCAGGAGGGTCGACTTGCCGACCCCCGGCTCGCCGGCCAGCAGCACCAGGGAGCCGGGCACCAGGCCGCCCCCGAGCACCCGGTCGACCCCGTCGAGGCCGGTGGCGGTGCGGACGGTGGCGACGGCGGCGGCCTCGGTCACCGGGACCGCCCGGGCGCCGCGCCGTGCCGGCCCGGCCGCCTTGCCGCCGCGCACCTTCCGCGGCGCGCGCGGCTCCTCGGCGAAGGTGTTCCAGCCGCCGCAGCCGGGGCACTGGCCGAGCCACTTGCTCGACTCCTGTCCGCAGTCGGTGCAGAAGTAGGTGGTCTCGCTCCTCGCCACCGCCGTCACCCGGTCCCGGTCACCACGGGGCGTCGCCCTCGTCGCGCATGGTCTCGGCGTTCTCGAAGCGGGTGTACTCGTGCTGGAAGACGAGGTCGATGTCGCCGATGGGACCGTTGCGCTGCTTGGCGATGATCAGCTCGGCCCGGCGCGGGTCCTCGGCGTCCCGGTCGTAGACCGACGGCCGGACGATGAACATGACCACGTCGGCGTCCTGTTCGATGGAGCCCGACTCGCGGAGGTCCGACAGCTGCGGCCGGTGGTCGCCGCCGCGCCGCTCGGGCTGGCGGCTGAGCTGGGACAGCACCAGCAGCGGCACGTCCAGGTCCTTGGCCACGCCCTTGAGGCCGCGGGAGATCGCCGACACCTCCTCGGTCCGGCTGTTGAAGCGGGAACCGCCCGCCATGAGCTGCAGGTAGTCCACCATCACCAGGTCGAGGCCGCGCTCCTGCTTGAGGCGGCGCGCCTTGGCCGACAGCTCGAGGACCGTGATCCCGGGCGAGTCGTCGATCCAGATGTCGCCGTTCTGCAGCGCCTGGGCCGCCATCTCGAGCCTGGGCCAGTCCGACTTGGCCAGGTAGCCGCCGGCCAGGCGCTTCTGGTCGATGCGGCCCTCCGCCGAGAACATCCGACGGACCAGCTGCTCGGCCGACATCTCGAGGGAGAAGACGGCCACCTTCTTGCTCGAGCGCAGGGCGGCGTGGGTGCAGATGTTGACGCCCAGCGAGGTCTTGCCCATGGACGGCCGTGCGGCCAGGATCACCAGGTCCTTGCGCTGCAGGCCGGAGGTGAGCTCGTTGAGACGGACGAAACCGGTGTCCAGCCCGGTGAGGGTGGAGTGGCTGGAGCGGCTCTGCTCGATGGTGCGCAGCTCAGCCTCGGCCAGGGGCCGGATGTGGAGCAGCCCGCCGGCCAGAGTGTCCTCGGCGATGTGGTAGACGTCGCGCTGGGCCGCCTCCACCGCCTCGCGGGCCTCGCCGTGGTCCATGGAGCAGGTGGTCAGGATTCGCTGGGCGGCAGCGATCAATCGCCGCTTCACCGACTTGTCGTGGACGATCTCACCGTAGTGCGCGGCGTTGGCCACGTCCGGCAGGGCGTCGACCAGGGACGACAGGTAGGAGGCGCCGCCCACCCGCTCGAGCTGGCCCTGCTCCCGGAGGTAATTGGTGACGGTGAGCAGGTCGGCCGCCTGGCCGCGCTCGTGCAGGCCGGTGCAGGCGCCGAAGATGATCCGGTGGGCCTCGACGTAGAACTCCTCCTCCCGGACCTTCTCGACCACCATGAGCAGGGCCGTGGGGTCCAGGAGGACGGCGCCGAGGACCGCGCGCTCGGCCTCGGGCTCGTGGGGCAGCCGCTCGATCATCGGGGCGGCAGCGATCCTCGCCTCGCTGGGGTTCGTGCTCATGGAAGACGTATGGTATCGCAGACCGCCGATGGCGTTCAGACTTTTTTCTCTCCGGGATTTCGCGAAATCCCGGAGAGAAAAAAGAATGAGGTCCTCAAGAAAAGCGCCCGGGCCGCAGCCCGGGCGCGTTCCGTTGAGGACCGAAAATTAAAACGTCCAGCGGACTCCGAGGCGGGCCCGCCACCGGGAGCGCAGGTCGTTGTAGGTGAAGATGTCGTTCTCCTCGGGGTCGGTGACGATGCCGCGCAGCTCGTAGATCGGCTTGCCCTCGTCGTTGACGCCGCGATAGGTCACCGGGGTCACGGTGCCGAAGGCGACGTAGCGGACCAGGCCCGAGTCCTCGTCGACCAGGTTCCAGAAGTTGAAGATGTCGAGGCTGATCTGGAGCGACGAGTTGCCGGGGATCGGGATGTTCTGGCGGATCGCCAGGTCGGTCTGGGTCACCCAGGGCTGGTTGACCACGTTGCGCGGCGCGATCTGGCCTTTGTACTGCGAGAGGCCGGCGCGGCTGATGTAGCTGTCCAGCTGCTCCCAGGTGCCGTTGGTGATCTCGACGTCGTCGGCGCCCGACGGCACGTAGAACAGGTCGTTGGACATGTACCGGTCCTGGTTGATGGAGGGGAAGTTGAACGCGTAGATGTTGCTGTAGGGCCGGCCGCTCTGGCGGTTCCAGAACAGGGACAGGGTGGTCGACCAGCGGGAGTCGCGATTGAACTCGTAGTTGAGGTTGATCATCGCCCGGTGCTCGACCTGGAAGTCGGAGGCCGACAGGCCGACGTTGTTGGGGTCGACCGCCTCGGTGTACTGCCAGTTGGAGACCGCGCGGCTCGAGGTGCCGTCGTTGACCACGTTGGACTCGCCCCAGGTGTAGGAGACGCTGCCCCACAGCGGGAGATCGCCGTAGGGCTTCTCGAGCTTGACGATGACGTTGGTGGCGTCGCCCTTGGAGGTGTTGGTCAGGAAGTAGGCGCCCGAGAAGCTGCTGCTCAGCTGCTCGTAGATCGGCCGGCCGTCGAAGGGCAGGGTCTCGCCGGTCTGGACGATGTTGAGGTTCTTGTAGTCGATCTCGTTCTCGCTCCAGCCGTACAGCACCTCGGCGGTCGCGACCATGTTCCACCACGGCAGGCGCTGGTCGTAGGCGAGGTTGGCGCGCCAGGTCTGGGGGAACTCGAAGTCCGGGTCGACGGCGTTGATCTCCTGGGTGGAGGCGCCGCCGATGTCGGTGGGCTGGTTGTCCGGGTCCGGGTTGAAGGGGATATTGCCGAAGGCCCGGATGGTGGTCTGGCGGGTGCCGGTGCGGCCGTAGTTGTTGGAGATCCAGACGTAGGGAGTGCGGCCGGAGAACAGGCCGATGCCGCCGCGCAGCTGCTTGATGCCGTCGCCGGTGATGTCCCAGTTGAAGCCGGCCCGCGGCGACCACATGAGGTTGCCGTCCGGGATGTCGTCGGTGCGCACGCCGAAGGTGTCGTCGGCGAGCGGGTTGTAGTCCGGCGAATCGGGGAAGAAGGGGGCGTCGACCCTGAGGCCGTAGACCAGGGTCAGGTTCGGCCGGACCCGCCAGGTGTCGCCGGCGTAGAGCCCGAGCTGGTAGGTGTCGAACTCGTCGGCCGGGTTGGCCGGATCGTTGGGGAAGGTGTGGTCGTAGCGGCTCGCGATGCCGGCGTAGTAGTCCTCGAGGGTGTCGAACTGGTACGAGCCGAAGCCGTCCTGGATGAACAGGTTCCTGAACGAGTAGAACTCGTTGTGGGTGCCGATGGTGATCTCGTGGTCGCCGGCGAAGAAGGTGAAGTCGTTGGTGATCTCGATGATGTCGGTGTCCAGCAAGTTGAAGGTGGAGAACTGCTCGGTGCCCGCCTGCCAGGAGTTGAAGTCGCCGTCGACGTTGTTGATCTGGATGTGGGGGAAGCGGTCGCCGACGCCGGTGCGCCGGTCGCGGATGGTCTGGTAGGTGACGCGCAGCTCGTTGAACTTGTCGACGCCGAAGACCGCGTTCCACTGGGCGACCAGGGAGTTGGTCTCGTTGGTGAAGTCGTAGGCCTCGTTGGGCCACTCGTAGCTGCCGTCGTCGGGACGGTTCAGCACGTTGGAGGCGTCGACGTAGTTGTAGCGCGCCGTCAGGGTGTTGTTGACGTCGAGGTTGAGGTCGAAGCGCACGAAGAACTTGTCGCTCGGGGTCTCGATGGTGAGCTCACCGAGGCCGCCGGGGTCGTAGCCGTAGGTGTCGATGTTGAACTGGCGGAACTCCTCGGCCTCGGCCACGAAGTTGCCGTTCTGCCAGGGCTGACCGGAGCTGCCGTCGAGGGACCAGCCGGTGGGCTCGTCGAGCTCGTTGCGGCCGTAGTTGACGAAGAAGAAGGCCTTGTCCTTGACGATCGGGCCACCGAGCAGGAAGCCGTATTCCAGGTCGTCGTAGGTCCCGAACTCGTTGAAGAAGTCGGGGCCGTCGCCGACCCAGCTGTCGGACGAGGTGTAGCCGAAGACCCCGCCGTGGAACTCGTTGGAGCCCGACTTGGTGATGACGTTGACGCTGCCGCCGGTGAAGCCGCCCTGGCGGACGTCGAAGCTCGAGGTCACGAGCTGGAGCTCCTGGACCGCGTCGAGCTGGATCGGCTGGACCCTGGACTGGCCGCCCGGGGTGCCGCTGGCGGCGAGGCCGAAGACGTCGTTGTTGACCGCGCCGTCGATGGAGATGTTGTTGTACCGGGGGTTGCGTCCGGCCACCGACAGGACGGTCGCGTCCTCCTCGGGCGAGAAGGTCGAGAACACCGGGTTGGTGCGGGCGAAGTCGTAGAGGTTGCGCTCGACGGTGGGCATGGAGTCGAGGGTGCGCTCGGAGACCGAGCTCGCCACGCCCATCCTGGTCGGGTTGATGAGGTCGCTGGCCTGGCCGACCACGACGATCTCGCCGGTGGCCGCCTCCAGCTGGAGGGTCATCTCCAGGAAGGTCGTCTCACCGAGCAGCACCCGGACGTCGTTCGCGGTCTGGGGCTTGAAGCCGGGCAGGTCGGCGGTCACCTCGTAGGGGCCGCCGACCCTGGTGTTGATGATTCGGAACACGCCCATGGCGTCGGTGACGGCGGTGTACCGGGTGCCGGTGGCGCTCAGGGTCGCGGCCACGGTCACCCCCGGCAGCGGCTCGCCGTTGGGATCGGTGACAACGCCGCTCAACGAGCCGGTGGTGACGCCCTGGGCGCCCGCCACCGCCGCGAGGCCGAGCACGGCGATTAACAATAAACTCTTTATTTTCATCTCTTTCCTCCTCCTAAGCCGTTCCTGATCGCGGGCAATATACCATCGCCTGCTGCGGTCGGAAACACCTTCACGGAGTTTTTTCGTCGGGCGCGACGAGAGGTCATCCCGAAGCGACGAAGCCGCCTAGTGGGGTGTCGCGACAGCGTCCGCTCGGTGGGGCTGCGGGGCGACACGAGCCGTCCGTCAGGCGGCCGGCTCCCGGCCCTGGAGCAGCCGCAGCACCTCGACGGCCTCGGCGGCTTCGACCCGCTGGTCGAGGAGGACGCCGTCGTCGGTGGGCAGGACCCAACCGACCCCGGCGGCGTCGCGCTTCTTGTCGACCGCGATGAAGGTGGCCACCGTGTCGGGGTCGAGGTCGGCGATGGGCGGCAGCGCGCCGAGGCGGTGGACCGCGCCCCGAAGCGCCGCCTCGCCGTCGGCGGACAGCAGGCCGCGGCGGCGGCCGAGCACGGCCGCGGCGTGCAGGCCCCAGGCCACCGCCTCGCCGTGCAGGAAGCGACCGTAGGCGGTGGCCGCCTCGAGGGCGTGGCCGAGCGTGTGGCCCAGGTTGAGGGCCTTGCGGCGGCCGGCCTCGCGCTCGTCGGCGGCGACGATGGCGACCTTGACCGCCACCGAGCGCGCCACCATCGTGGCCCAGGCGTCGGGAGCCAGCGCCCGGTACTCGAGACCGTCACCCGGAGGCACCAGCTCCAGCAGGTCGCGGTCCCCGATCCACGCCGCCTTCACGACCTCGGCCAGACCGGCCCGCAGCTCGCGCTCCGGGAGGGTGGCCAGGGTCGCCACGTCCGAGACCACCAGGCGCGGCGGCCAGAAGGCGCCGACGAGGTTCTTGCCGGCTGCCAGGTTGACCCCGGTCTTGCCGCCGACCGCGGCGTCGACCATGCCGAGCAGGGTGGTGGGGGCGGCCAACCAGTCGACGCCCCGCAGGTAGACGGCGGCGGCGAAGCCGGCGACGTCGGTGACCACCCCGCCGCCCACCGCCAGCACCGACGACGACCGGTCGAGGCCGGTTTCGAGCCAGTGGCGGCACAGCGCCTCCACGGCCGGCCAGGCCTTGCCGGCCTCGCCCACCGGCAGCTCCTCGGCGTCGACGCCGAGGGCCTCGGCGAGCCGCCGCCCGTGAAGGGGCCCCACGGTGCGGTCGGTGACCAGGGTGCGGGGCGCGGCCAGCCCCTGCCCGGCGAGGACCTCGCCGAGGCGGGCCAGCGCTCCGGGGGCCACGAGCACGGCGTAGTCGCCGTGCGCCGACTGGACGTCGATCCGCTCCACCGCGCCATGGTACACGCAGCGGCCCGGCCCGTGGCCTCCCGAACTTGAGACATGATCTTAAATCGTTGCGGCGGCTGGGCTTGAGTGGTACTGTTGGTCGGTTCGCGAGCCCTGCCTGGAGGTTTCGATGCGCCAGCTCACCCGGTTCGTTGCGGTGGTTCTCGTGGTGCTCGGCAGCTGGTCGGCGGCTCGTGCCGGCGAGGTGATTCCGCTGTCACCGGAGGCCACCGGGCTCGCCCTCGACGTCGCCGAGACCGAGGTCGTGCACCTCCGGGTGTCCGAGGTCCGCCTCGAGGCGATCGAGATCGACGGCGCCCGCTGGGCGGTTGTCAAGGTCCCCGGGGCCAGCAACCTCATGGAGCGCGGGCTGCCGTCGCTGCCGTACCTGGCCGCCGAGTACCTGCTCGGCCGCGCCGACGGCATCGATCTCGAGTCGGTGGGCGCCACGGTTCGCGAGATCGACCTCGCGGCCCTCGGCTTCGCCGGGGTGGCGCCGTCGAAGGGCCACTTCGACCGCGGCACCGACCCCGCGTCCGTGCCCTGGGTTTTCGACCCCAAGGTCTACGGCGGCGACCGGCGTTTCCCGGAGGCCGACGCCCGGGTCGGACGACCGTTCATCGCGGGCCCCGTCCGGGGCCAGGCGCTGCAGGTCCCGACCGCCTTCTGGCGACCCGACACCAACACCCTGACAGTGATCGAGGAGGCCCGGTTCCGGGTCGTTCACCTCCCGGATGCGGACAACCCCCGGCTCGGTCTCGACCGCCCCATGAACGCCGTCTTCGACGGCCCAGCGCGGCTCGGCGCCCTCAACTACGACGCCCTGTTCGGCCGCAGCAACCCCTTCGTGGAGACCGGGCGGCTCCTGATCATCGCCCACGACGACTTCATCGACGAGATCCAGCCCCTCGCCGACTGGCAGACTCTCGTCGGCTACCCGACCGTGGTGGTCCCGACCTCGGTCGCGGGCACCACCGCTTCGGCCATCAAGACCACCATCCAGTCGTACTACGACCAGCCTGCGAGCCTGGCCTGGATCATCCTGGTCGGTGACTCCCCCCAGATCCCCACCCTCACCGGCGTTCACAGTCAGCACTCCCCCTGCGACCCCTGCTACACCAAGCTCGAGGGCGCCGACAACCGGCCTGACGCCGCCATCTCCAGGATCTCCGCGGCCACCGGCGACCAGGTCGCGGTCCAGGTGGCCAAGATCCTCGGCTACGAGCAGCTGCCCGACGCCGGCTCGGCCGGCGCCTGGTACCAGGCCGGCTTCGGCATCGGCTCGGACGACACCGGCGGCACCGGCCTCGCCGACTGGCAGCGCATCGAGCTTCTGCGAACCGACCTGATGGCGCCGAGCTTCAGCTACACCGAGTTCGATCAGATCTACCACTCCAGCGCCACCGCGTCCCAGGTCGCCGCCGCGGTCAACGCCGGCCGCAGCCTCGGGCTGTACATCGGCCACGGGTGGTCCGGCGGCTGGTCGACCACCGGCTTCGACACCGGCGACGTCCACGCCCTGAGCAATGCCGACCTGCTGCCGACCATCTGGTCGGTGGCGTGCAACAACGGCGAGTTCACCGTCGGCGAGTGCTTCGGCGAGGCCTGGCTGCGCGACGACCAGGGCGGCGCGGTGAGCTTCGAGGGCGGCACCACCACCGAGTCCTGGGTGCCTCCCTGCGACGCCCAGCGCGGCATCGTGGACGCGTTGCGCCTCGAGACCGCCTTCACCACAGGCGGTCAGCACATGGCCGGCAAGCACGCCGTCATGGATCTCTGGGGCGACAGCAACTCGTCCGAGGGCACCAAGTGGGTCGAGCAGTCGACCCTGTTCGGCGCCTGCACCACCTGGACGCGGACCCTGCCGGCGATCGCCCCCGACGAGCCCGACGACTTCGTCGCGGCCGGCGGCGTCGCCACCCTCACCGTCAAGGTCGGCGGCGCTCCCCTGGCGAAGGCGGGGGCCGCCATCGTCTCGTTCTACGACGAGCTGGGAGGCACGGCCAACGTTCTCGGCTCCGGCCTGATCGACGCCAACGGCGTGGTCAGCGCCGCGGTCAGCGGCGATCCCAGCCACTGCCACATCCACGGCCAGAACCTGATCCCGGCCTCCTTCGAGCTCGCGGCCCGCCCGGCCGGCCGGGTCTCCCTCGACCGGGCGGCCTACGCCTGTGCCGACACGGCGACGGTCCGGGTGGCCGACAGCAACGTGCCGGGCTCGAGCCCGGCCACCGTCGACACGACCACCGTCGAGCTCAGCGCCGGCGGCGGCCCCGTCGTCGTCACCCTCACCGAGCTCGCCCCGGACCGGTCGATCTACGCCGGCAGCGCGGTGCTCGGCACCGACCTCGTGGTCGGCCACGGCGACACCCTCACCGCCACCTACGTCGACGTCGACGACGGCACCGGCGGCGTCAACGTGCCGCGCACCGCGACCGCCGCCGTGGACTGCCAGGGCCCGGCCATCACCGCCGTCCAGGCGAGCGCCACCGAGTCGACCCTGACCTTCAGCTTCGCCACCGACGAGCCCGGCACGACCGTCGTGGCCTACGGGACCGCGACGCCGCCGACGACGGTCGTCAGCGACACCGCGCTGGTAACCCAGCACGAGATCACGGTCACCGGAGTCGAACCGTGCCAGACCTACTTCTTCGAGGTGCGCAGCGCGGACGCCCTCGGCAACCTCGGCGTGGACGGCAACGGTGGCGCCTACCACCAGGTCGACAGCTCCGGGTGGATGGTCTTTCTGACCGAGAGCTTCGACGCCGACCCGGGCTGGACCATCGACAACGGCCGCTTCCCGAGCACCGGCTGGGCCTTCGGCCAGCCCACCGGCCAGGACCAGGACGGCTACGGCGGGCCGGACCCGACGGCGGGCGCCACCGGCGCCGCGGTCTACGGCGTCAACCTCGCCGGCGACGCCCCGTCGAGCACCCTCACCGACGAGCTCGCCCTCACCACCCCCGTCCTCGACCTGTCGGACGCGACCTCGGTCCAGCTGCGCTTCAAGCGCTGGCTCGGGGTCGAGTACGACAGCTGGGACCACGCCCGGATCCGGCTGTCCGTGGACGGCGGCGCCACGTGGACAACCAAGTGGGCGAACGGCGGAAGCACCATCGACGACCAGGCCTGGATCGAGCAGGCGGTCGAGCTGCCCGAGGCGGTCGGCCAGGCCCAGGTCAGGATCCGGTGGACCTACGGCTCGTCGGACTCGGTCATGAACTGGTGCGGCTGGAACATCGACGACGTCGTCGTCGAGGGGGCCGCGCCCTGCGCCACCATGAACCCTCTCTTCACGGACGGCTTCGAGGGCGGCAGCTGCGGCATGTGGAGCCTCGTCGTCGGCGAGCAGTGAGCGCACCGAGGCCCACCGGGTCCGGCTGCGCCGGACCGGGTGGCCCTCGCTGCGAATGACGCGCTGCGCGCGTCGGGCGTCAGCGATCAGCGAGCAGGGGCAGCAATCAGGGGCAGGGGCAGCAAACAGCGATCAGGGGCAGGGGCACCGGCAGCGGCCGGTACCGATGCCGGGTCCAGGTGCGGGTGCGGGTTCGGGTCCGGGTCCGGTCGGGATCGGGAACGGGATCGGGATCGAGTTGCCACGGCAGGCCTGGCGGGCGACCGTTCGCTGCCGCTGCCGCTGCCGCTGCCGCTGCCGCTGCCGCTGCCGCTGCCGCTGCCGCTGCCGCTGCCGCTGCCGCTGCCGCTGCCGCTGCCGCTGCCGCTGGGCGCGAGGACGTGCGTCCCGGGGCACCGGCCTTCTGGGCCGTCTTTGGCGACCCAGCGTCGATGAGCCGGCGCGGTCGCGCGGGGGTGACGGGGAGGGCTGCGACCGCGCCGTCTCATCGAGCGGCGGCCTGCCTCGTTGCCGGAAGACCCTCTCCGAGGCGCGCTTCCCGGGGATTGCCAGGTTGGGCATTGTGCGGAGCGCGCTCTGATCGGGAGGGTGGAGCCGGCACACTGCCGAACCTGGCACGTCCCGGTGGAGGCGCCCTGCCCGCGCGTCCCGGAGGCGCGGTCCGCTGCCGCTGCCGCTGCCGCTGTCGCTGCCACTGAGAAACGGGGCCCCGCGACGGGGCCCCGTGAAACCAGCGACCAGCCGCGGTCAGAACCGGAACTTGGCACCCACCTGGAAGATCCGCGGGCTGCCCGGGATGGTGAGCGCGCCGAAGTCGGGGTCGATGGTGCCGTTGCGGTCGACCAGGACGAGCTCGTCGGTCAGCCAGTTGGAGCTGTCGAAGAGGTTGAAGACCTCGCCGATGAGCTCGAGCTGCAGAACCCTGCCGAAGTTGGCGGTCCAGCTCAGGCGCAGGTCGAAGGTCTGGAAGTCGGGCTGGCGCTCGGTGTTCCGGCCGGAGTGAACGTAGACGCCGGGGGAGACCTCCACCAGGGCGCGGTCGTTGAAGTAGCCGTCGGTGTTGATGTCGCGGCCGTCCTCGGCGGTGTAGGGGAAGCCGCTGCGCCAGGTGAAGATGCCCGAGATCAGGAAGTTGGCGGGCAGCTGCCAGCCGAAGGAGGCCACGAGCTTGTGGCGGACGTCGAAGTTGGAGTAGCCCCAGCTGGTGTCGAGGTTGAACTGGTCCTCGGGGAAGTCGCTCGACGACGACACCGAGCGCTCGTTGGAGTCGTGGTCCTTGGAGCTCGCCCAGGTGTAGGAGGCGTCCAGGAACCAGCGGCCGGCGAAGCGCTTGCGACCGTGGATGATGACCGCGCGGTACTCCTGCTCGGCGTCGGAGAAGAACTGCATGATCTGGTCGAAGTCCTCGTAGACCTCGCCGTCGACGTAGGTCGGCCGGCCGTCGGGGGTGGTGCCGCCGTTCGGGGCCAGGTTCTGGTCCCACTTGCGCTGCAGGTGCTTGGTGTCTTGGTAGATGACGTCGACGCCCAGAGAGAAGTTCCGCACGATCTCGCGCTCGTATCCGATGGACGCCCGCAGCGTCTCGGGGTTCTCGAAGGACGGGTCGTAGACGAAGATGTCGGGCTTGACGGCGTCGCCGAGCTCGTCGGGCGAGCTCCAGGTGTCGGGGAATGTGGGGCAGACGCCGGGCTCGCTGAAGCAGCGCACCGAGTAGCGCACGACGCGGATGCCGTTGGTCAGCATGGCATTGGCGTCGAGCAGGGTCGGGGTGTTGTCGTAGTAGATGCCGACGCCGCCGCGCAGCACCGCCTTGCCCTCGCCGCCGATGTCCCAGGCGAAGCCGACCCGCGGCGCGAAGTTGTTGCCGTCGTCGGGGATCTGACCGGTGAGCGGGTACAGGGGGTTGGTCTCCTTGGGGTCGTCGTGGTCCTGGAGCTCGTAGCGCAGGCCGTAGGTGAGGGTGAAGCTCGGCGCCAGCCGCCACTCGTCCTGGAAGTAGAGCGCGTAGTAGTTGGTGCTGAACCTGACCGCCCCGTCGTCGTCCGAGAAGGCCTGGGTGTAGGAAAACGGGGTGCCGCCGTCGAGGAAGCCGTCGAGCTGGCCGGCAGCCGGGTCGTTCTCCCAGTCGTTGTAGGAGTAGGAGCCGCCGCCGTAGCGGAAGAAGCCGTCGTCGAAGGTCACGAAGTCGAAGTTGACGCCGAGCTTGAAGGCGTGGTCGCCGGAGTAAAAGGTAAGGTTGTCGATGAGCTGGACCCGATCCTCGTCGAGGGAGTTGGGCAGGAAGTTGTTCTGGCCGAAGGTGGCCCGGAACTGGTAGATCCCGACCTCGGGGATGGAGGTGACGTTGGCGGTGCGCGGCCGCTCCTCGACGGACCACTGGAGGTACGCCTCGTTGAACATGGCGTCCGACAGCACCGAGTTGAGGGTCACCACCAGTGAGTTGAAGCTGTTCTCCTCGAGGCCGTTGTTGGAGCGGCCGGTGGTGTCGAAGCTCGAGGTCAGGTTCTCGCCCTCCTGGGTGGAGTAGTTGTCTCGCAGCGTCAGCAGGTGGTCGGCGCCGAGCTGCCAGTCGAGCTTGACCAGGAAGACCAGCGCGTCGTTGGTGGTGCCGATCTCGCCGAAGCTCTCGGCGCTGGTCTGGCCGCCGGTCTCGGTGGCGAAGTCGAGCCCGGTGAGGGCCTCCCAGTCGGCGACGCGGTCGAAGGGGAAGTCGCGGAAGCGGACGAAGGTCGGGGTCTCGAAGTCCTGGACGTCGACCGAGGTGAAGAAGTGGAGCCGGTCGCGTTTGATCGGCCCGCCCAGCGAGAAGCCGTACTGGAGCTGGGTCTGCTCCCGGGGTTCGCGGGGATCCACGGTGTCGTTGCCGGCGGTGTCGCCGACCATGCTGTCGTCGGTGTAGTAGGTCCAGACCTCGCCCCGGAAGGTGTTGGTGCCCGATTTGGTGATGGCGTTGATGACGGCGCCCGACGAGCTGAACTGGGTGCCGTAGTCGGACTTGATGACCTGGAGCTCCTGGATCGCCGCCTGGGAGAAGGTGAAGGGCGGGCGGGTGCCGCCGCGCTCCTCGCCGAAGAAGCTCGACTGGGAGTTGGTGCCGTCGATGTTGAACGAGTTCTGGATCGCCCGGGCGCCGACGTTGAGACCGCCGCGCGCACCTTGGACGGCGTCGGTGTCCCCGAAGGTCGCGCCGGGGGTGAGGAGCACGAAGTCGGTGAAGTCCCGGCCGTTGAGCGGCAGGTTGGCGATCTGCTGGTCGCTGACGGTGGACGAGGTGTTGGGGCTGGTGGTCTCGACCAGCGGCGCGTCGGCGGTGACCACGATCTCCTCCTCGACCGCCGACAGCCCGAGGGCGAACTCCAGGCGCACCGCGGTGCCGAGGCCGACGGAGACGTCGCGGTACACCTGGGTGTTGAAGCCGGCCAGGGTGGCCTTGACCTCGTAGGTCCCCACCGGCACCAGGTCGATCCGGTAGACGCCTCTGGTGTCGGCCACCGTCCGCCGCGCGAAGCCGGTCTCGGTGTTCCGGGCCTCGACGGTGGCTCCCGGCAGGACCCCCCCCTCCGGGTCCGTGACGGTCCCGAACAGCTGGCCGGTGGACACGTCGGACTGTCCGAGCGCGGCCTGCGGCGCCAGGGCTGCCAGTGTCAAGGCGAGCACACCGATCAGAAGCCGTTGGCCTGTCATCTCACCCCTCTCCTTCCTCCTCGATCCGCAATCCGCAGTGGCGACGCTCAGTCGGCGCCTGTTTCGGAGGTCGCCGCAGCGGGCCGCTCCCCGGTCAGCAGAGGTCCCAGCCACCAGTTGGCGTCGACCGTCGGCCGCCATGGGTCCCGTCGCGCGATGAAGTCGCCGATGAGATCGGTCATCCCGTCGGACGACTGCCAGAGCCGTTCGGCCTCCTCGAGGTGGGGATAGCCGCCGCCGCCGACTGCGCGGTAGTTGTTGCAGACGAGCGTGAAGTCGGCGGCGGGATCGATCGGATGACCACCGACGCGCACGTCGAGGACCCGTTGGCCTTCGGGCCGGGTGGGGTCGACGCGGTAGCTGACCCCGGCCATGCTGTCGACGTTGTAGTGCGGAATGGCGGGGTCGGTCAGCACCGTGCAGCGGCCCTCGGGCGAGCATTCCAGGCCGTCGTAGACCCGGGCCGCGTGCTCAAGGATGTCGAGCACCTGCCGGCCCGTCACCCGGAGCTTGACCAGGGTGTTGGGGTAGACGTAGAAGCCGTGGATCCAGCGCCAGGTCAGCGGCCCCGCCGGCAGGTCCGGGGTGCTCCGGGACAGCAGCGAGGCCAGGGACAGCTCGGCGCCGGAGGCTTCGAGCTGGACCTGGTGGATGAGGTCGAGGGCGGGGCAGTCCCGGAGCCGGCAGTCAGCAATGCTGAGCGCCTCGGTGATCTCGCCGACCGGACCGTCGAGGGCCTCGACCACCCGCAGGTGGAGCCCGGCGAAGGCGCCCGAGATCTCGGGGTCCGCGGCCACGCCGTCGACCGCCAGGTTCTCGCCCTGCCACGACGAGATCCGCCAGCCGTCGGCGCCGCGCTCGAGCTCGAGGTCGAGCCGGGTCAGCGCCCGGCCGCGAGCCGAGGGCTGCGACACGATGACCCCGTTCACTTGGCGGGGCGGAACGTCCCGGTGGGTGTGGCCGGTCAGGAGCACGTCGATGCCCGCGACCCGGGTCAGCCGCACCCCGAAGTTCTCGTATCCCGTGCCGGTCGGGTCGCCGCTGTCGAGGTCGCTCTCGAAGCCGGTGTGGGCGAGCACCACCACCAGGTCGCAGCCCTCCGCGACCCGGAGGCGCCCGACCTGCTCGCGCACGGTCTCGTCCATGGCGCGGAAGGCGAGGCCCCGGTAGTGCTCCGGCCGCTCCCAGCCCGGGATGTTGGGCGTCACCAGGCCGACGACGCCGACCCGCACCTCGCCCACCTCCACCACCATGTGCTCGGGGAAGGCCGCCCGGCCGCTGGCCTCGTCGACGGTGTTGGCGGACAGGAAGGGGAAGTCGGCCTGGCGCTGGGCCCGCCGCAGCACCTCGAGCCCGAAGTTGAACTCGTGGTTGCCGATGGCCATGGCGTCATAGCCCATGAGGTTCATGGTCTCGATGGTGGGGCTCGGCTCGGACCAGCGGACGTGGGCGAACTGCTCGAGCGGGGTGCCCTGGATGGTGTCGCCCGAGTCGAGGAGAACGACCGGGTGGTCCACCTCGGCGCGGACCCGGCCGACCAGGGTGGCGATCTGGGCCAGGGAGCCGTCCGCGGGCCGGTTGCGGAAGTCGTCGAAGGGCAGCAGGCTGCCGTGGAGGTCGGAGGTGTGGAGAATGGTCAGCCGCTGGGTTTCGTCGCCTGCGGCCGGCAACGCCAGGAGGCTCAGGAGGACAGCCAACGCGAGCAGGTGCAGTCCGTTGCGTGGTCCCATCGCCGATCTCCTCGTGGACGGATCGGATCATAGCATCGGCGCCTTCCTTGGCGCTGAGACCGGTTCCGCGTATTCTCTCGGTGATGATCGTGAAGCTCGAGGACGGACGATGTTGAGGCGGCTGCGGCTGCTCACCGGCGGCGAGTCCCACGGACCGCGGCTGACAGCGGTTCTGGACGGCCTGCCGGCCGGCCTCCCGGTCGATCGCGTCGGCATCGACCGCTGGCTGGCCCGGCGCCAGCACGGCTTCGGCCGCGGCGGGCGGCAGCGCATCGAGCGGGACGCCGTGGTGGTGACCGGTGGGCTGCGCGACGGCCGGACCATGGGCGGGCCGCTGGTTCTCGAGCTCGAGAACCGGGATTGGAAGAACTGGGCCGCGGTCATGGACCCGTGGTCGGTCGACGCCGACCAGTCGGCCAGGCGTGCGGTCACCCGGCCGCGGCCGGGACACGCCGACTTCGCGGGCGGCGCCGGCACCGACCAGCTCGCCGACATGCGCAACGTGCTCGAACGGGCATCGGCCCGCGAGACCGGGGCCCGGGTCATGGCGGGAGCGGTGTGCGGGCAGCTCCTGGCCCGGTACGACATCGCGCAGCGCTCGGCGGTGCTCAGGCTCGGGCCGCACGTGGTGCTCGATGGGCCGCCGAGCTGGGACGGTCTCGCCCGGGTCCGCCACGACTCGCCCCTGGTCACCCCCGACCCGGACACCGAGGAGGTGCTGGTCGAGGCGGTGCGGGCGGCCCGGGAGGCCGGCGACACCCTGGGCGGCGTGGTCGGGGCGGTGGTCCGGGGCCTGCCGCCGGGCCTCGGCTCCCACAGCCACTGGGACCGCAAGCTCGACGGCCGCATCGCTCAGGCCGTGACATCGATCCACTCGGTCAAGGCCGCCGCCATCGGCGCCGGCATCGAGGTCGCCGGGCTTCCCGGGTCCGAGGCCCACGACCCGATCCGGGTCGTCGATGGCGTGCTGCGCCGGGACAGCAACCGTGCCGGTGGCCTTGAGGGTGGCGTGACCAACGGCGAGGACCTGGTGGTGCGCGCCTTCTTCAAGCCGATCTCCACCCTGAGGCAGGGTCTGCCGTCGGTGGACCTGAGCACCGGCGAGCCGGGCGCCACCGCCTGGGAGCGCTCCGACGTGACCGCCATCGGCGCCGCGCCGGTCATCGTCGAGGCCATGCTCGCCCTGGTCCTCGCCGACGAGCTCCTGGCCCGCCTCGGGGGCGACGCCGTCGCCGACACCGACGCCGGCTGGCGCGCCTACTGCCGCCGCCTCGAGCCCTGGTGGCGGCCGCGGGCCGAGCTGGGGTAGGAACGGGGCCCGGGTCCGGGTCCGGCTCGGACGCCACGGCGTCCAAGCCGGGGGGAGGGTGTAGAACCCTCCCCTACGAGCGGTTTCCGGTTCGTCTCGTCGGTGCCGAATTCGCCGAGTGCTTGCCGGTTTCGTCTCGTAGGGGCGGGTTTTACACCCGCCCTCACGCGCGGTGCCGAGGTCGGTGGCGTCGAACCCGCGTCCGGACACTGGTCGCTGCCACTGCCGCTGCCGCTGCCGCTAACTCTGCCGCTGGGCGCGAGGACGTGCGTCCCGGGGCCCCGGCCTTCTGGGCCGCCCTTGGCGCCCCAGCGTCGATGAGCCGGCGCGGTCGCGCGGGGGTGACGGGGAGGGCTGCGACCGCGCCGTCTCATCGAGCGGCGGCCTGCCTCGTTGCGGGAGCGGCTGCTCCGGAGCGCGCTTCCCGTGGAGTGCCCGGTAGCGCCATTGTGCGGGAGGCGCTGCCCGAGGGGAGGGCCTCGGGAGCACAATGGCGTACCCGGCACGTCCCGGGGGAGGCGCCCCATCCGCGCGTCCCGGAGGCGCCGATCGCTGCCGCTGACCCTGATCGCTGATCGCTGATCGCTGATGGCTGATGGCTGACAGCGGCACGGGCACGGACGCGGACGCGGACGCGGGACGTGTGAGCTGCGCTACCCTCGCACCATGAACCCACAGGCACCGAAGATCGCTCTTGTGACCGGGGCGTCGAGCGGCATCGGTGCCGCGACGGCGAGGGCGCTGGCGGCCGACGGCTGGCGGGTGGTGGTGGCGGCCCGCCGTGCAGACCGGCTCGAGACACTGGCCGGTGAGATCGAGGCTGCCGGCGGCGAGGCCAGACCCGAGCCCCTCGACCTTGCCGACGGAGCCGCCGTCGATGCCATGGCGGCGAGGGTTCGCGCCCACTGGGGTGCACCGCGGTTGGTCGTGAACTCCGCCGGGGCTGGGATCTGGCGCTTCCTCGAGGAAACCACCGCCGAGGAGGTGGACGCCATGATCGGAGCGCCCTACCTGGCGGCCGCCCACGCCAGCCGGGCCTTCCTGGGCGACATGGTCGCCGCCGGGCGGGGCCTGCTCGTGCACGTCGGCTCGCCGGCCTCCGTCATCCCGTGGCCGGGCGCTGCCGCGTACACCGCCTCGCGATGGGCGCTGCGTGGCCTCCACGAGGCCCTGGTCCAGGACCTCCGGGGTACCGGTGTGGCGAGCTCGCTGGTCTACTTCGGCGAGGTTTCGAGCGAGTACTTCAAGGCCAATCCCGGCTCCCACGAGCACATGCCGAGCCTGGGTCGGTGGATTCCGGTGACCACGCCGGAGCGCTGCGCCGAGGTCATCCTCCGTGTCGTGTGGCGGCCCCGGCGCGTGGTCTTCCACCCGTTCCCGCTGTCGGCCATGGCCTTGGCAGCGGCCGTCGCTCCGGGCCCCGTGCGGTGGCTGATCGCGAGGTCGGGGCGGAAGCACTGACCGGGTCCGGACCAGGACCCGGACCCGGAGCAGCGGCAGCGACAGCGACAGCGGCAACCCGACCTCGGGATCGGTGGTGGCCGTTGCCAAGGGGGTCGCAGGCCCGGGTATCGCGCTGCCGCCAGCATCACCCCCCCCGGCGGGCCGGAGAGGGGGTTGGCTGGCTTACGGCCACCCCGATCGTGAGTGTCGGGTCGCGGTGCGCGCAGCGCACTAGCAGCGGCAGCGATCAGCGCCTCCGGGACGCGCGGGCAGGGCGCCTCCCCCGGGACGTGCCGGGTACGCCATTGTGCTCCCGAGGCCCTGCCCGCAGGCAGTGCCTCCCGCACAATGGCGCTACCGGGCACTCCACGGGACGCGCGCTTCTGAGCATCCGCTCCCGCAAGGAGGCCGCCGCTCGATGAGACGGCGCGGTCGCAGCCCTCCCCCTCAACCCCCGCGCGACCGCGCCGGCTCATCGACGCTGGGTCGCCAAAGGCGGCCCAGAAGGCCGGTGCCCCGGGACGCTCGGCCTCGCGCCCAGCGGCAGGGTCCGCGGCAGGGTCAGCGACAGCGGCAGCGGCAGCGATCAGCGTCCGGACCCGGCCCGCTCGGCGCGTCCGACGCGCCGCCGCAATTCGTCCGACGAATTGCCATCACCGATTATGCAAAATGCACCAAAAAATTCAGCAACTCGGCAAAAAATGGCTTGACGCGGCTCAGAATCAGGCGGAGACTCCGCGAAACGACACGCAAGGAGGTTGCACCGTGTCAGTTTCCGCCAGCGACATCATGGCTCGCGTGAAGGACCAGAAGGTCCACTTCATGCGCCTCCAGTTCACCGACATCGACGGCATCATCAAGAACGTCGAGCTCCCCGAGAGCCAGTTCGAGAAGGCCCTGGACGGCCAGATCATGTTCGACGGCTCCTCCATCGAGGGCTTCACCCGGATCGAGGAGTCGGACATGCTGCTGGTGCCCGACACGAGCACCTTCCAGGTCTTCCCGTGGGAGGCCAACCAGGGCAAGGTCTGCCGGCTGGTGTGCGACATCGCCAACCCCGACGGCAGCGCCTTCGCAGGCTGCCCGCGCACCGTCCTGAAGCGGGTAGTGGCCAGAGCGAAGGCCATGGGCTACACCATGATGGCCGGCCCGGAGGCCGAGTTCTTCCTGTTCCAGCGCGACGGCAACGGCGCCGCCGTGCCCACCACCCACGACACCGGCGGCTACTTCGACCTCAGCCCGCGCGACCTCGGCGAGGAGGCCCGCCGCGACATCACCCTGGTGCTCGAGGCGATGGGCCTCGAGGTCGAGGCGGCCCACCACGAGGTCGCGCCCGGCCAGCACGAGATCGACTTCAAGTACGACGAGGCGGTGGCGACCGCCGACGCCGTGGTCACCTTCCGCTTCGTGGTCAAGAAGGTGGCCCTGATGCACGGCCTCCACGCCACCTTCATGCCCAAGCCCCTGGCCAGGGTCAACGGCTCGGGGATGCACGTTCACCAGTCTCTGTTCACCGCCGACGGCGGCAACGCCTTCTACGACGCCGACGGCCCGTGGCAGCTGTCGGAGGTGGGCCGCTGGTACATCGGCGGGCTCCTCGAGCACGCCCGGGCCCTGGTCGCCATCACCAACCCGCTCGTCAACTCCTACAAACGCCTGGTTCCGGGCTACGAGGCGCCGGTCAACGTCGCCTGGTCCGAGAAGAACCGCTCGCCCATGATCCGGGTGCCCGCCCGGCGCGGCGTCGGCACCCGCTGCGAGGTCCGGATGCCGGACCCCTCCTGCAACCCCTACCTGGCCTTCGCGGCCATGCTCGCCGCCGGCCTGGACGGCATCGAGCGTCAGGTGGACTGCGGCGAGCCGGTCAACCGCAACATCTTCGACATGTCGGCCAGGGAGAAGAAGCGCCTCAGGATCCACCAGCTGCCGGCGAGCCTCGACGAGGCCCTGGACTTCCTGGAGAAGGACAAGCTGCTCCGGGAGGCGCTCGGCGACCACATCTTCGACCACTTCATCTTCAACAAGCGCACCGAGTGGTCGGGATACATCAAGGAGATCCACCGCTGGGAGCTCGACCGATATCTGGACCGCTACTGACCGCCGCCACCACCGCCGATGCCGCCCCGTCCGCCCGGACGGGGCGGGATCGTTTCCAGGCCCCTCCGATCCCGCGAAGATTCCTTCCCTGAAGCCCTTGAGAAAATATTCTCAAAGCATTAGAGTGGGCCCGGCGCGGCTGGATGTCGGTTCGGTCGCAGGACCTTCGCCTCACCCTCGCCGAGTCGGGCAGCGGCCCTCGCGACCGCGACACCGCCGGCCCGCCGGGGTCGGCGTTCCGACCAGCCCGCCAGACACGACACGTCCGCAGGCCGGCCGACGCGCCCCGTCTGAGGGTGCGGGAAACGGGGGAGCCAGTCCCATGCCGATCATCACCATCTCGCGCGGCATCTGCAGCGGCGGCACGCAGCTCGCCGAGCTCGTCGGCTCGCGGCTCGGATGGCCC